>NZ_RQHK01000003.1 GCF_004770475.1 Leptospira mtsangambouensis | reverse complement strand
AGCGATCCAGATCTGTAACGTAGTCAGAGGTTTAGGCTCATCCGCTTTCGCTCACCGCTACTGACGGAATCGAGGTTTCTTTCTCTTCCTCCAGGTACTAAGATGTTTCAATTCCCTGGGTCTTGCCCACATTGCTGTGTTACACGGTTTAGCCGTGTAGGGTTCCCCCATTCGGAAATCGACGGATCAAAGCTTGTTTACAACTCCCCGTCGCTTATCGCAGCAAACCACGTCCTTCATCGCCTTCTAGTGCCTTGGCATCCACCGTACGCCCTTAATTACTTGACCATATTACTCTTACGAATAATATCCTAAAGTTTTTTTGTTCGTCTTTTTTGATGAACCATACATGACTCGGCATCTGTATGGCCCTCGGCGCATTGTTTGTTTTCTTTACAATGTCGTATATATGTTGTCAAAGAACGAATGTTTCCCTACAGACTAATCACCCAGGAGTATTCTCGTGGAAAATTAAAATGTCGGTTATTCGTTTTGCTTTCGCAAAGGAAGATCTTCCTCTCCCTCCGCCCACAGTCGCCTGCAAGCTACCGGTTTCATGGTTCGTTAAAGAATCATGCGGTAAAAACCAAAGTAATTTCAAAACCCAAGCGGTCAACAAGCTTTTATAAAAAAGTTCGCAGTTCATGGAAGAAAGATAAGATTTTTTTATATGATTTGTGGTTCGTTAGTAGATGTAATGAGACATAATTCGGATGGTGGATGCACAAGGGATTGTGGCGGATAACGGAGTATAGGCGATTGCAGGTAAGCGGCTAATGTAAGATAGATGGTACAGGCGAACGGTTGTTTGTTTGAAAGGATTGGCTCTCCTCTCCTGCTTGCGCACAGATTTGCAAAAGGCGAACTTATTGAGAGTTTTTTTTGGAAAGAGCGATTGTTAGTTGGAATTCTTTAGCTTTTGTGATAGAAGGAGCTTATTGGGTGGCGGGTGGATTACCCCACCCAGTTCGATCAGGGCGGGGAAAGTTTACTTTCTAATAACGCACGTTAAACTGAAGATAACCAAAACCTTCACGTGATGTCTGGCCGTAACTGACTGAACTAGGGTTTATTGGTAAATAAATAAAGATAGTTCCTCACACTTCCCATCATTTTACCAAGCGCTCAAAATCTCACCGATTCATCTGCTTATTCCTACCTGTACAAACATAGGGCAAACTAGTATGCCTACCAACGAAAAGGAAGAAAAGATAGGCCCACTAGTTTTCAGAGCAGTTGCCTGGGATTTGTTTTCAATTTTGCATTTCAACTGAAACAACTTGGATTGAACAAAAAACTCATTTTGACACGAAAAAAGAATAAAACATGCATACCACCATTCACCAATTAATCCTCCCAAAATTCTCTTGCAATTTCTTGAATCAATGTAAGATTTTTATGAATCTATATTAATTCTGCATTATATGAAAAAAACACTTTTAATAATATTTCTGTGCCTTGTGACCCTTCCCCTATTCGCAGTCAATACTGTCATTCTAAAAAATGGGAAGACAATAAAAGGGAAAGTTACCGACCAAAATGAACGAGGACTCACTGTGCAAACCGCAGAAGGATCACAAATCATTTCTAAATCCCAAATTTTAAAAGTTGTCTATAAAGACGTGAGCGAACAAGAAGCCGAAAAAATTCGAATTGCAGAAGAAAAAAAATTACGAGAAAAAGAAGAAAAAGAAAAAGCGAAACTTGAAAAAGAAAGACTTCTTGCAGAAGCAAAAGAACAGAAACGTCTGGAAGAAGAAGCAAAACTTGCGGAACAAACAAGACTCGCTGAAGAAAAAAACAAAGAAACACTAGCGGAAAGAGAAGCGAAAGCGGAAGCAGAATGGCTCGCAACAAGAAAACTAGGTCCCTCTCCGGCAGCAGCCCAATGCGGAGGCCGGCTAGCTTTGATTTGGCGATCTGCGTTAATCCCTGGATGGGGCCAGTATTGTGGTGGTTATACTGTATCAGCTGGGACCTTTGGTACTTTATTTTTTGGCACTCTTCTCTATTCACTTGGGCCTCTACGCACCGAAGAACAAAATGCAAAGTCCCATTACGATACAATGGTCTTACTCAACCAAATCGGAGGACCAGGCACCAGATTCAATGCACAAAATGTGAGTTTGCCTTCTGAATTTATTGGAGGATTTGTTGAGACTTCCATTACGGAAGATCTAATCACAAAAAGTAAAAACAATGCCAAAGAAGCAAATATCAAATATTTGGCTGGCCTCGGAACAGCAGGTATCATTTACATCACTAATGTCATCCATGCCTATATGATTGGGAGAGACCGGTATCCCGATCGCCCTTCTGTCAGCACTGGAGGCAAACAAATTAGAGAAGGTTTCGACTGGGATTCTGGTTGGGATAGACCATATTCCATCACGGGCATTCGACCACAGATGAATTCAGTGTATGCAGAAGTTCGTTATTCAATTCTATTTTAAGGGAAATCCAAATGAAAAAGACATCCATAACAATATTCATTCTTCTTTTCACATTCCATTGCAGAATCTTCAAACCTTCTAGTTTAGACCCCGCAGAAGACCTCGGTTCTTTACAATCTATGTTAAGATTATTAAGTTTAGCCGATGCCTTTAATACTTACAGCCAAACTGTTGTTTTTATGAAGTTTACCGATCCCAGTGGAAATCCATACATCAACGGGGTCGTCACTTATTCTGTTTTTAATGAAGCAGACGAAAATGGAACCATCCCTTCCCAAAATGGAGAATCAGGGAATGTTCAATCCTATACAGTCACTCTCGATGCCAATGGTCGCGGTTTTTTATACTTTAGCGAACGTGGGATTGCGAATCTCTCCGTTGCCACTTCAGGAGGAACTCTTGTCGGTGCAGCCAGCTTTCGCATCTACAACGGAATCACCAAACAATCATTTTCTTTATTAACACAAGGAGGAATTGTTCAATTCATTTTAGAAGATATTGCCAATTATCGAAATCGTTTGGCCACGAACATTTCTTTTACTTCTCTCGGGTCAGTGAACGGAAGGCAGTTTATTTATTTAGAAGTTCTAACTTCCTATGTCTCCCCTAGTCAAAATACTTCCATCGGATACATTGCATCCTCCTCAGATGGAGAGAATTATGATTTGGTTACAAAAATTGACGGGGTAACCATTGAAAAAGGGGTAGGCTATGAGGTAGTATTAAAAATATCAAAACCGGTTTTTAATGGATCAGAATATGTATTTTTTCTTGCTGAAGAAAAACATGATTTTGCTGGTCCTCCACCAAATATACTTGGATTTCGTAACTTAGCCTTGCGGATTCCTGCATTTTTTACACCTAACTCTAGTGTGGTGACAGGACTTACACTAGACCCAACATTTTTTTTGTATCGACCAGACAATTTTCCATGGATTTATCCAGCGTTTTATTTTGGCAATGGTCGGTATCTCATTTCGCCGACATTCTATAGCGCGGTAGAAACAAAACCGATCCTCCTGAATGCTGATTTTTCAGTAAACCAAGATTTAAATTCTAGCTATAGCTGTAACCTTGCTAATTCAATTGTAAACTCAGTCGGCTTTCAAATCGTGTCTATCGGTGGAACTGAATACCTTCAATGTCCAAGTTCATCTTTAACTTCCCCTATTCAGGTAAGAAGTATTGAAGGGAATACGATAAGCAATCGTGTTGTCATTTTCGATGGAACCCAGAATTTTGAATCACTTCCTGTTTTTGTCAGAGGGAAATTTGTTGCCACCTTTGGCACTGCACCTATTGGTTATACATTCAATGCAGATAATTACTCATTACCAAACCCAATTTTGGTAAGAAATGCCTCGCCAATTTCAGGATTCAATTCTTCCATTATTAATTCAGGCACTAGTGGAATTCTGAGAACTGTCAAAAGTTCTGGGAACGCAGATTATTTTATCCTTTCGAGTAATCCTACTTTTTCAACACCTACCATCGAAATTTTTCGTAGCACAGATTCTTTAGCAAGCGTTACTCTATTACCAGGATTTCCAGGAACATACAGCACGGGGATTTCCAATGCAGAACAACTTCAATCGGCCAATGGAAAATTAAACTACAGCTATGCAATCTCCGCAGGTACTGGCGTTGGTTTTTTCCCAATTTACCTCACTCGATTCACACAAGATGATGGAAACTGGGAAGCTCTACCTAGATTAATCAAAATACGCTAAAATCAATCACCTATCTATCGATAGGTGAAATTATCAATAAGAATCGAAATTCCTTTACCTTATGTTGGAAGTAACTAAAATTCTAGAACTCTATAAAGGAAGTTCGTTTCCTACAAAAATCAAAGCAAACGATGGGAAAACATACATTCTCAAAATGAAAGGAGCTGGGAACGGAGTAAAAAGTCTAATCCAAGAGTTTCTCGTCAATCGAGTTTGTTTTTCTTTAGGGTTCAATGTTCCGAATGTATACCCCATTCTCCTTCCTGATGAGTTCCCATGGGATTTTGGAACCGATGAATTCGATGATTTAGTAAAAAAGAGTTTTGGTTTGAATTTAATGTTGGATTGTATTGAAAATCAAATAGAAACGCAAGAATTAGAACCGAACTCAATGAGTGTAGAAATTAAAAACCAAATAGTGGCAATTGATTTCTTTTTCAAAAATTTCGATAGAACCAAACAAAGTAATAATTTTTTAAAAGATCGAACTGGGAAACTTTGGATCATTGATCACGGAAGCTGTGAATTTTTAAATGAATCCATCATGGAAGAGTCAAAAACACTCCCATCCAATCATATCTTTGTATCGGAAACCATTCAAAACAATCGATATCTTTCCCAAATCATCCAATTTGATTTTCAAAGGATAATTCAAGAAATCCCTCAATCATGGGTAATAGAAATTGGGCTAAAGGAAAAAGATATCTTCTTAATTTTAAACAAACGAATCCACTGGATCTTATCTAAATTTTATTTATAAAAAATAAACCCGATCATCCTTCAATGCATATCACTTAGGGAAGGAAGTATGTTCTTTTAGAAAAGAATTCACTATGGATTCATATTCACTCGGGCGAACGTCAATCGATTTACAATGATTAGCTCCCCAATCCGTTTCCACCAATTGTTTATGATTCGATTTTAAATTTTGAAAAATTTCCTCAGAATGAAAAACCGGGGTAATCTCATCTGTCTTCGAATGAATCAAAAGTACCGGCAAAGATATAAATTTTGCTGCTTTTTTAGGAGAGACTTCATCCACAAGAAAATCGGCACGAAGTTCAGCGAGAGAAAGGGCTATGGGAGAAAGAAACAATACCACAGGTGAATACAAATCCACTGCTCTTTTTTCTACAATCGAACGCATATCCATAAAAGGGGAATCCGCAATCACAAATGCAAAGTCATTTCGTCCTTCTGCATATTGTAATGCCGTTGCGGCACCAAACGAAGCACCAAAAATTCCAATCTGTTCTTCTGGAACTGTACTAATCTCAGAAAAGAACTCAATGGCCCTTTCTAAATCAATTTTTTCATAAAATCCGTACGTTCCGTATTCTCCTCCACTTTCACCATGATGACGAGCATCATAGAGGAACAAACTGCAACCTCGTTTCCAAAACAAAGGAGCGTATTTCAAAACACCGAAACGAGTTCTTGTATGTCCGTGGAGCAAAACAACACCACATTTTTTCTTTTTTGGATTTTTGAAATACCAACCACGCAAACGAAGATTTCCGTTTTGAAATCGAATGGACTCTGGTTCAGGGAGTCCAAAATCAGAAATGGAATTGATCTTTAATTTCGTCTTATCTTCTTCTAAGGTAGTGACGGGAAAGGAGACAATGGAAGATGAAAAATAATAACCTGCACCTAGCAAAAAAAAGGTGAAAACAATGATAAACGTACTGAGAATCTTTTTCATTAAAGGACCTAGTTGGAAAAATCTAGGAGAGACCACAATTGGAAAAGCGAATTTTCCAAAATGCCTGTTTTTGAACCGAAAAAGAATTGCCGGTTTGCGATCCTTCCATCATTTCTTAAGGAAATCTATGAAACCATATTTAGCGTGCTTAGCCCTCCTCCTTTGCCTATCCTTTGCAAATTGTCGCACTATGGATGCTGCTGTCCAATACCCAGAATCGGGAAAAACAGATTTGGGAATTTCAAAAGTGGCAGTTCTGCTTTTTGACATTGAAGAGGCCAAATGGGGAGATGAATTCACCGATGCAGTCTCTTTGCAAATTGCAAAATTACTTCCAATCAAAGTAATCGAAAGAGAACAACTTTCAAAAGTAGTAAACGAACAAAGTTTTTCTAAAACTGGAATCATCGATACACAAACAGCCGTTCGATTGGGAAAAGTGCTTGGTGTGGATGCCTTGATTTTTGGTCGAGGATCTGCACTCAAAAAATACGATGAAAAAGGAAAACTCATCCCCAATTTAGTGGATACAGTTTCCCTAAAAATAGTTCATATAGAATCAGGCCAGGTCATCGTCAATGCCCGTAAAAAACCAGGAGCAGATTGGACCATAGGAAAATTAATCCAATATAGTTTAGGACTTGGGCTCATCTGGAGTCGTGAGGACATTTTGTTAACCACCAGCCAATATGATTTTGTTGCTGAAAGTCTAGTAGAACGAATCGTTTCAGAACTAAAGAAATAATACATAGTAAACCAAAAGGATAAATGATGAAAATTAATATTGGAATCCCAGAAGAAGAAAGAAGTGCGATCTCAGAGTCTTTAAAAAAACTTTTAGCAGATACGTACACTTTGTACCAAAAAACTCATAGTTACCATTGGAACGTAACGGGGCCAATGTTTCAAACTTTGCATATTCTGTTTATGACACAGTATACGGAACTTTGGAATGCAATTGATCCCATTGCTGAAAGGATTCGATCACTTGGATACTATGCACCAATGGGTGGTTGGGAATTCGCAAAATATTCTAGCATCGCAGAAGACAAAGAAGTTCCGAAAGCCCAAGAGATGATCAAACATTTAGTGGAAGGAAATGAAGCAGTGATTCGTACAGCGCGAGCCGCCTATGCACCAGCTGAGAAAGGAAACGACCAAGCAACATTGGACTTACTCACACAACGTTTGGACATTCACGAAAAAACAGCATGGATGTTAAGGTCTTTACTGGAAGATTAATCCTTTTTTTGACCTGGCTTGTATCGTCTCACTAAACAACCAATCTCCAACTTCTTTTTCAATTTTATTGTTTCAGTGGTTGGAGATTTTCGATTGAAACCAATTCTTTAAAATTTCTAAATACTCTGCTTGATGGGTATAATGAATATAATGTCCACCTCCCAAAATACTTTCCATTGTTAAATGAGAAAAAGTATCCTGAATTAAGGTTTCATCCGTATCCTTAATATAGTCTGAAGATCCCCCGAGAATAAAAAGAGTATTTGTGTCGGAAGATATCTTTTCAGGAAAAGGATGATCAAAAACTCGCCTTGCCTGATTCAGTCCTTCCACATTGAGTTTCCAACGATACTCACCCGAATCTAACCTTTCCAAACTCATTTGTAAAAACTGACGAATAAAGGTATCCGGTAAAAATTTTGCCATCTCAGTATCAATTTGAGTCCGCGAAGTGAATCCTTCCAAGGGAAAAGACATAGACTGGATTTCCTGATCATATCCAAAAGGATAGGACCTTGGTGCAATGTCTTGCACAACCAAAGCATTCAAAACGCAGGGATGAGTAAAATCAAAATACATTGCCACAAGCCCACCCATAGAGTGACCAAGTAAAATCGGATTTTTGATTTGGTGGTCCAAAATGAATTCTTCCAAATCCTCTGACATCAATCGGATAGAGTGTTCAGAAGCATGGGGAGAATCTCCATGGTTTCTTTGGTCAACAGTATAAACTGAACCGAAGTTTGATAAAAACTTTGCCACGGTCACCCAGTTTTTTGATGAACCGAATAATCCATGTAAGATGATAATATCACCTAAAGATTTTTCATTCTCTGAATTTTGCTGGAATGGATACAGTTTGTAACTTAATTTCACAAAAACCTCTACCAAATTTCAGAAAAGCGTTAACGAAAACATTCTTTCTTTAGGATTTGTAAATGAGGAAGGATTTGTTTTTTTTCACGAGGTCCAATTTCTGAAGCATATCGAATCATTTGATTGATTTCTGATTTGATCCCTTCCCCCACTGGAGCAAAACAAGGGATAGAATCTGGATCTTTTGTCATCGATTGCAAATTGTTTACTAAATCTTTAGTGTATAAATTAATATAATTACCAGTGGGAAATAAATAGATATAACGAAGTTTTCCCTTTCTCATTTCTTCCAAACGACATTTCAAATCCACATTACAATCTGCATTCGGCATACTTTCTGTTGCCAAATAACCGGCGTAATCCGAATGTTTTGTTTTTGGATATGCTTCTAGTAGTTTCCAAAAATAATTTGAATCTACATAGTATTTCCCAGAATTATAATCATACAACAACCTGGTTTGGTGGCGTTTTAAAAATTCCAAAGTACCTGGATCATTGTCCGGTTTGATTCCTTTTGTATTCATAAGATCGACTGTTTTTTTTAGGAAAAATCCGGCTTTGGCTCGGATAAATATAAAATCATCCCCTGTAAATTTTCCCGCAGAAGAAATGGCAAAAATAGTATCGGTAATCTCTTGTTTGGCAGGAAAATCAATTTGATTGGAAAGAATCATTCGTTCTGCTTCAAATAACAAAGTAGACAAATACTGTTTGGGCGGAACCGAACGAACAATAGAACGTTTGATAAACCCAGAAAGCCCGTCTTCTAATTTTACAGGAATCCAATCTTCTTTGGGGCTTTCCAGCGAATCCTTGTCAAAGGAAACTGGTTCTCCAAATTTTAGTTTTCGCAACACATCACTTTTCTGATCAGCAAACAAATGTAAGTTGAGACCAATCACCGGAATCACAATTTGGGAGTTGGAATCCCGTTTTACAAGTTCAGAGGGTTTGGTCTGTTTGGATTTTTCTTGTAAGGTGGGTGCTCCTAAAACGGGACCTACCAGAATTAAAAGGAAAACTGAAAAAAAATTTAAAATCAAAACCTGTCGCAAATTAGAGAAGAAGTTAGAAAACTCTGTCCCTCTACAAAATTTTTTCAGTAAAGGGACAGACACCATTCTATTTTTGTAAATCCTCAACCATTTGTTTGATGCGAGCCACACCTTTTTCAATGTCTTTATCACCTAACGCATAAGACAAACGAATGGCTTTATCATCCCCAAAAGCTATGCCTGGCACTGCGGCCACATTGTATTTATCAAGGAGGACATCACAAAAAAGTTTGGAATAAGAACTTTCTTTTTTCTCTGCGAGTAGTCGTTTGAACCCAGGAGTTGCGTAAACACCCGTGATATAAGGGAAGGCATAAAAAGCACCTTCTGGCATCCGACATTCCACACCTGGAATCTCACGCAATAATCCCACGATGAGTTTACGACGTTTGTCAAAGGCCTTCAGCATTTCTGTCACAGGTGTTTGGTCTCCAGTGAGCGCAGCCTCAGCAGCTGCTTGGGAAATGGAGGAAGCATTGCTTGTGGATTGTCCTTGCATGGTGTCCATGTTTTTCACAATCTCTGCGTTTCCTGCCCCGTATCCAATCCTCCAACCTGTCATCGAGTATGCTTTGGACACACCATTGATGACAAAGGTTTTTTCCTTCATCTTAGGTGAAATCATGGCGGGATTTACAAATTCCAATCCATCATAAATGATTTTTTCATAAATATCATCAGAAACTGTTATGATATCTTTTGGTTCCAAAACTTTTACCAGTGCTTCTACATCCGAACGAGTGTAAGCCGCACCTGTTGGGTTCGATGGAGAATTAAAAATAAAAACTTTAGTTTTGGGAGTGATGGCTTTTTCCAATTGTTCTGGTGTGATTTTAAATCCATTGGAAATGTCTGTTGCCACAATCACCGGTGTTCCTTCCGCCAAACGAACGATATCCGCATAACTCACCCAATACGGTGCAGGGATGATTACCTCGTCACCAGGATTGAGAGTCGCCATAAAAAAATTGTAGAGAACCTGTTTTCCACCTGTTCCTACAATGATTTGGTTCTTTTCGTATTTCAGACCATTTTCGGTTTCAAATTTACGAATGATGGCCTCTTTCAAAGAAACAGTTCCACTCACAGGAGTGTATTTGGTTTTCCCTTGGTCCATTGCCTTTTTGGCAGCTTCTTTGATATGTGCTGGTGTATCAAAGTCAGGTTCCCCTGCTCCAAATCCAACAACATCAAGTCCACTCGCTTTCAACTGATTGGCTTTGGCAGTGATCGCGAGAGTGGGAGAAGGTTCTACGACATCCAGTCGTTTTGCTACAAGTTTCATTTTGTCCTCTATTTAGTGAGTGATTCCTCTGGAACTGTTTCTTTGAACTGATCCAGAGTATAAATTTCGTATTCATACCCTTGTTCGGTGAGGAAGAGCTGTCTGTTTTGACCAAACCTTTCTTCGTTCGTATCACGCGAAATCAGCGAGTAAAAAATGGCCGTGTTGTCTTGGGCTTTCGGACGAAGGATACGCCCTAGACGCTGCGCCTCTTCTTGTCTGGAACCAAAGGTTCCCGATACCTGGATGGCAATGTTCGCATCTGGTAAGTCGATGGAGAAGTTTGCCACCTTAGAAACCACAAGTTGTTTGATTTGACCAGAACGGAACGCTTGGTAGAGCTCTTGTCTTTCAGGCAGCGGAGTTTTTCCAGTAATCAAAGGAATTTTGAAAGTGTTCGAAATTTCTTCTAACTGATTGATATACTGCCCAATCACCAAAATGTTGTTAGTGGAGTGTTTTTTTAGAATATAACTGATCGCACGGAGTTTTTCTGGATTTTCCGATGCCAAACGAAACTTCTCACGGTCATCAGCCACAGAATACTTCATACGAAGATCATCTTCCATAGGAACACGAATTTCCACACAATTGGCTTCAGCAATCCAAGACTTGGCTTCGAGTTCTTTCCATGGTACATCATACTTTTTAGGACCAATGAGAGAAAACACATCTTCTTCTAGTCCATCTTCACGAACAAGAGTCGCAGTCAAACCTAACCTACGTTTGGCTTGGAGTTCTGAAGTCATACGAAATACAGGAGCTGGTAATAAGTGAACCTCATCATAAACAATCAGTCCCCAGTTGTTAGCGCTGAAAATATGAAAGTGTGTGAAGTCCCCACCTTTTTTCTTTCGATGAGTTAAGATATTATAAGTTGCAATGGTAATCGGTTTGATTTCTTTGAGTTCACCCGAATACTCACCGATGTCCGATTCAGGGATATCGGTTTTGTCTAAAATTTCATTTCTCCACTGACGAATGGACAAAGTGTTCGTAACAAGAATCAGAGTTTCTGCTCCGACAATTTGCATAACCCCCATCCCCACAATGGTTTTTCCCGCACCGCAAGGAAGGACCACAACCCCAGATCCCCCTTCGTTACGTCCACCAGCATGGAAGGCCTCAACCGAAGCTCTTTGGTAGTCACGCATTCCAAACTTGATACCACCAACGGTAACAGGGCGCAAATTAAATGGATATTTATTTCCTTCATCGTAACCAGCAAGGTCTTCCACAGGGAAACCAATTTTGATTAACGCTTGTTTGATGTGACCGCGGTATTCTTTTTTGATACGAATTTTATCACCTTCCATTCCATCCACAAAGGGTTGAACGGCGCGGTTATTCGCAATTTCAGTAATGAATCCTTTTTCGTTGGAAATGATATACAATTCCCCAGATTCTTCCTTCACTAGTTTTACTTTTCCGTAACGAGAGATTTGTTCTCTCACTTCATTCATTACGTTTTTAGGAACGGAATAACGTGCAAACTTAGTTAAACCTTCAATGATCTCATCTGCCGTCATTTTAATGGAAGCAGCATTCCACAAAGAAAGTGGAGAAATGCGATACGTATGCATATATTCCGGGCTTTTTTCGAGCTCAGCAAACTTGGAAACGAGGTCCCGACAGGCTTCAAATTCTGGGTTATCAACCTCTAGAAGCATTGTTTTGTCACTTTGTACGGTGAGTGGCTTGGTCATGGTATTCCCTCTCAATTTAACCAGGCTGGGAAGAGAAACCGCCCTGTCAACTCATTTGATTTTAATAGATTTTCGATGAGTTTTCTCCGTGTTTTTCAGGCAAATCCAGAATTTTTAGAACAAACGCCAGACACGAACCGTCTAATCTAAGTTAATATATATCTTCTAATTTTAAATAATTGAATTGACTTCTATTTCTTTTCTTTGGGCGTTCCCCAATTTGTCCCGATTGAAAGCTTTTATTTTCCAAGGGTCAGGCTCCTCCGGGGTGCGCTTTCGCTTCCGCCAGCTTCTCGTCGTTAGACGATTCGCTGGCCTTACGCCCTCCAGATCCTTAACGTTTTAAATAATCCAGAAGGATGGATTCGTTGGCGTAAGGAAGATGCATTCGATCCGTGAGAAATTTTCGAAATTCTCTGGCTCCCCTTTCTCCAAAATAAAGTCCCAAAATATGGCGTAGAATATGATGCACTTTTCCGTCTTTTTTAAGAGCCGAGTGAATATAGGAGATAAGTTCACGAAGCACTTCTTCTCTCGAAAGAGGATTTTCTTTTGCTCCAAAATACAATTGGTCCACTTCATGAAATAAAAATGGATTGTCGTAAGCCGCACGCCCTATCATGACTCCATCTACTTTTGTTAGATGTTCTTTAATCTCAGCATGGGTTTTAATTCCCCCATTGATCGTTATTGGTAAATCGGGGAATTCATCTTTTAATCGATAAACATCTTGATAACGGAGGGGAGGAACTGTTCGATTTTCTTTGGGAGAAAGTCCTTCTAAAATCGCAATCCTAGCATGAACGATGCTATGATCCACTCCTGCTTCCTTAATTTTGGAAACAAAATGATATAAATCCTCGTAACTTTCTTTTCCGTTCACACCAATTCGATGTTTGACGGTAACTGGAATTTTGACCTTTGTCTTACAAGCGGAGACCATCTCAGCAACAAGTTCTGGTTCTTTCATTAGACAGGCACCGAAACTGCCACTTTGGACCCTATCAGAAGGACAACCCACATTCAGATTGATTTCATCATAACCATAATCTTCCCCAATTTTGGCACATTCAGCCAGTGCCGTGGGTGAATCGCCACCTAACTGGAGAGCAACGGGATGTTCTTCTTTTGAAAAATCTAAATATCTATGGTTGTCTTTTCCACGAAGGATGGCACCTGTGGTCACCATCTCCGTATAGAGTAACGCGCGTTTGGAGATAAGCCGGATAAAAAACCGGAAATGTCTGTCCGTCCAGTCCATCATCGGGGCAACAGAAATGCGGTACGATGGAACTGAACTTGTCAAAAAATCTCCTATGCTTCTTGTGGGTGTTCCTCTCTGGAAGGAAGGCTTAGAACCGAGGCAATTTCTGTCGGAACCCCTCTATGGATTTCTTCAGAAGCAATTACTGCAAAGTTCCTGGGGGGTAGTTCCTTTGTCAAAAAGAATGCAAAGGCTTGTCTCAAGTATCTAGAAACCACAAAGATAAGGAATCTATTCTCATCCAATGCCTTTTGTAATTCATTGTAAACCGATTCCAAAATCCTCACACGAACATCATGCGGAAGGATGATGAGTTTACTTCCATCCGTTTCATCCAGTGTGATACTTTTGTTCATACGATCAATGATCCTTGGGTCAATGGTCACCACATGTAACTTTCCATCTGGAGAAAGGAAATCATTGATGATTTGACGTGACAAAGCTTGCCTTACATGTTCTGCCAAATCAAAAGGATTGTTTGTCCTTGGCAGATGGTTCGCAATGGCATCCATAATTTTCGGAAGGTTTTTAATGGATAATCCTTCTGCAAGAAGGTTTTGTAAGGTTTGTTGGATGATCCCAAGTCTTCCTTGTTTATCGTAATCCAATTCTCCCACAAGAGTGGGATGTGTTTGTCGTAAATGTTCGAGAAGTGCTTTCACTTCTTCTCTTCCTAAAAGTTGTGATGCATAATTCGAAATTAACTCTTTTAGATGAGTGATGATAACCGTTGATGGATCCACAACCGAATAACCTTTGTTCTCCACTTCAATTTTATCATTTGGATCAATCCAAGTTGCTTTCAAACCAAATGCCGGTTCCGTAAATGGTTCTCCTACAATTGGATCCAAGTTACGTGCAGTGTTATTCATTGCCATCAGTCGATCTGCTCTGACTGCCGATTGGCCAACCACCACTCCATTGATACGAATGCTATAGTTATCATGAGGGATTTCTAAATTGTCTATGATTCGAATGGCTGGAATCACGAGTCCAAAATCAATTGCGAATTTTTTTCGTGTATTGGCGATCTGTTCAAGTAAATGACCACCCGATGAGGCATCCACTAACGGGAGTAAATCGCGACCAAGTTCCACTTGGATGGCTTCCACAGAAATTTCTTTGATATAGTTTTCTGGTTTTTTCTCTTGGACTTTTTCTTGGGCAACGTTTTCTATTTTTTTGATTTCTTCTTTTGCCACTTGTTCAATGGAATATCCCAAATAACCAATGGCACCTGCTAAAAAGAGTAATGAGAAGAATGGAAGTCCAGGAATCAAACTAGAAAGACCAAGTGCCCCCGAAACTACATACAAGGTTTTAGCATTTCCAAAAAGTTGGTCTTTGATCTCCACTGTTAGTTTTTTTTCTGAACTGGAACGAGTGACAATGATACCGGTAGCAGTTGTGGAAAGAAGACCCGGAATTTGAGAAACGAGTCCATCTCCAATCGTAAACTTTCCATAGGTTTCAATCGAAGCGAGAAAGGATTCCCCACGAATGGTAGATCCAATGAGGATTCCACCAATTAAGTTAATGGCCGTAATGATAAGCCCTGCCCTTACATCCCCTTGCACAAATTTCGAAGCTCCATCCATGGCCCCATAAAAATCAACTTCCCGTTGGACCTTTTTTCGTTTTACTTTCGCTTCTGCTTCCGTAATCGCACCACTATTCAATTCCATATCGATGGACATTTGTTTTTGTGGTAAACCATCGAGTGTAAACCTTGCTGCTACTTCCGAGATCCTTGTTGCACCTTTCGTGATGACTAACACCTGTACGATGGTAAGGATGATAAAGATAATAAGTCCTACTACATATTTTCCAAGTCCCGATTCTCCACCCACTACAAAGGTTCCAAAGGCTTCAATCACACTGGAATTCATCGCAGGGCCTTTTGATAAAATTTGTCTTGTGGTGGATACGTTTAGTGCTAACCGAAATAAGGTGGTGATGAGTAATAAACTTGGAAAAATCGAAAACTCACTTGGTTCGGTCACGGACAAAGCTGTCATGAGAATGAGTAACCCAAGCCCAATACTCACAACAATCAGAATGTCTAAGACAAATCCCGGTAAAGGGACAATCAACATTCCCAAAATCAGAAGTGTTCCCACTCCTAAAACCACATCGGATTGTTTGAGTATGTCTCTAAAGTTCATTTGTTTATGCCATTCCTACTTTTTTTTTGAACTTCTCAAGGGTGATAAGGATTTGTACCACCGCTTGGAAGAATTCTTGTGGGATTTCTTCTCCCACTTCTACTTGCGCATATAAAAGACGTGCTTGTTTTGGACTTTCGATAATTGGGACATCGTTCTCACGTGCTATCCTTCGTATTTCAAGTGCTAGGCGGTTTTCACCCTTAGCAATCACTCTCGGTGCAGAGTCCCTTCCCATTTCATAAGATAAGGCTACAGAATAATGTGTGGGATTGGTTATCACAACATCGGCTTTTGGGACTTCACGAAGCATATTTCCCTGCATCATATCCCTTGCCAATTGCATCCTTCTGTTTTTCATTACAGGATCACCTGAATCTTCTTTCATCTCTCGTTTTGCTTCCGAAGGTGTTTGTTTGAGAGATTCTTCAAATTCAGACTTTTGGAAAAAAAAGTCAGCGACTGCTATCCCCAGCAACAATAGTCCAGCAGCCATCATAATCTTAAATCCAGAATACGTGATGAGAGTAATGGCCTGCATCATTCCCATATTTCCCGTCAAAAGCACTTTCAAAAAATCGCCTGAAATTAAAACATAACTAATTACACCGATTAACACTACTTTTGCGAGAGACTTTACTAAATTAAACAAAGTTTGGCGATTTGGCAAAACCCGTTTAAAATTTGGTGAGATTCGATCAAATCGAAAGGAAAGTGCTCTCGGAGAAAACATAAACCCTACCTGCACCACATTCCCAACAATAGCAAACACAAGGGTAATCGCAAGGATAGGCCAAAGAAGGTTGAAAAAATCACGGGAAACACCGGCAAGGATCACACGAAATTCCTCTGCCCCGAATCGATCTAGTTTCATTCCCATGGGAAGGTATTTTTTGATAAAAATAGCCGTGTTTCGTATAAATGTGTCACCCAAAACAAATAATACACCTGTTCCACCTAACAAAACAAGTGTGGATGCCACTTCGTTGGACTTAGGGACATTCCCCTTTTCTTTTTCTTCTCTTCTCCGACGTTCACTCGGCGGTTCAGTTCGACCTTCATCTGCGGCAGCAAAAAGCTGGAGATCTATCTCATAATAACCGGTGGAAAAATGAAGATCTTTTGGAAAAAACTTGGTAACCAAATTTTCGGTAAGTTCTACTGGTAAAAAGCAAGTACCGCCAAACAAATATTTGGTTATGGATTCCATCCATGTAGCTGTATTACCGAAAAAAAACTTCATTTTTCTTTTCATAAATTAGGCCACTCCCGGATGAGTAAACTTGCCTTATCCATGGAAATTTGAATTCCTTGTACCATTTGAGTTGCAATGAACGTAATGGTTGCAATGAGAGTGAGAGTTCCAATAAAAACTTTGAGTGGGAAAGACATGGACATCACATTCATCTGTTGTGCCGCCTTTCCCATAAGGCCTTCCGCAAGTGAGACCAAAAATAAAATCCCCATCACAGGGAGTGCGATTTTAAAGCTAACAACAAACATAGCCCCAATCGCCTCTTCCATCAACCGATATAACCCAGCATTTACCTTTCCGGTAAACGCAATGATTCTAATTTTTTCAAAAGAATAAGCAATTGTTTCAATGAGAAACCTATGTGCTCCAATCACAAGAAACAGTGCCGTTGCCATTAGGTTTTTCATGGTTCCAATTGCTGGAAGTGAATTTTGAGTGACTGGGTCTAGAATTTCCGTATAACCAAAGCCAATTTGATTATTAAAAAATTCTCCAGCCATTTGGAAGGCAGCGAACACAAGTGATACGAGAAATCCAATAAATACACCAACCAACATTTCTGAAATAATAAGGATACCGAAGTTGATCATATGGCCGGGGACAGGTGGCATGTAAGTTGCCACTACAGGATAAACAATCAATGTAACCATAAAGGAAAAGATCATACGCAGTGAAAAATTGATTGATTCAGAAGAGAAAAAGGGTGCTACAAGGAAAAGTCCGAGTAGTCGAACTAAGACAAAGAGAAAAGATTGAAAGTGTAAAACAAATGATTCCATATCATATCTTTTCTATCATAAAAAAAATTTCACGTGTATAGTCTGTCATTACCCGTACCATCCAAGCCGAAAAAAATACAATCACAGCAAAAATAGAAACAAGTTTAGGAACAAATGCAATGGTTGGCTCTTGAATAGAAGTTGTGGTTTGTAAAATCCCAACAATCAGTCCCACCACAAGTGCAGTAATTAAGATGGGACTAGAAATTTTTAGAGTCACAATGAATGCTTCTCGCATCAAGTTGACAACATCGACTTCTGTCATTTATAACTCCTCACAAGTTCCAAAACAAGTAAGTTCCATCCATCAATCAAAATGAAAAGAATAAGCTTTAATGGAAGAGAGATCATTACCGGAGGTAACATCATAAAACCCATAGCAAGAAGGGCAGAAGCAACAATCAAATCGATCACAATAAATGGTATAAAGATATAAATCCCAATGATAAAAGCTTTTTTGATTTCGCTTAACATAAAAGCAGGAACTAAAACATAAGAAGGAACATCCTCAAAGGATTTTACATTTTGTACTTTCCCAATTTTCAAAAATAGAGCAACATCCTTTGTTCCATCTTTTCCTAGTTGCCTGATCATGAATTGACGAAGATGTTTCATGGATCCTTCCATCATCGCCGTTTGATCAATTTTCCCATTTAAGTAAGGTTGGAGAGCTTCATCATTCACCTTACCAATAGTAGGTGCCATAATAAAAAAAGTAACAAACAAAGCAAGACCCATCATCACTTGGTTTGGTGGTAAGTTTTGTAAAGAGAGAGCCCTTCTCACAAAATCAAATACAATCACAACCTTCGTAAACGAAGTGACACTCATCACAATGGCTGGTGCCAAGGAGAGAATCGTCACAAGAAAAAGAATCATCAGAGACAAACTTGTTTCTTTAGGTCCCCGCGCCTCATTTACGTTAAATGATAAATTAGGGATAGGAATCCTCGAACCTTTGTCCTGAGCCATAAGGCCAGTAAACCCAGCAGCTGTGATGAGAAATAAAATTCCAATGAGAAAAATAATCGATTTATGTCTCTTAAGGAAGGATAAAAAACGCAATTTCACGATTCCCCTCCCTCTAACAATTCACGGTGTTTGCGTAGGCGCTCTAGTCCTTCTTTCGCTTTCCTTTGGATCTCTGCTGCCCCATCAAATTCCAAACTTTCCATCTTGGAAGGGTTGATTCGGATTTTTCTTTGTGCTTTGGATTGTAAACTTTCGAGGACAGTTTCCAAAAAATTAGGAACGTAAGGATCCGCTTCCTCTTTCAACTTTTGGATTTGCGATTTTTCGTCTGGGGCAGTCACTTCCGTAAGTAAACTCACAGAACCATCGGCAACACCGAGCACGAGTGTACGACCACCCACTTCTATAATTTGAACTGATTGTGTGGCCGAAAGTGGCAAACTAGACAAAACCTTCATGAATCCTTTTACAGGATACTTAGCCGATTTTGATTTTTGCATTTGCAAAATGAGATAATAACCTGCACCCACAAGGATGGCCAAAATAAATAAAATTTTCAGTAAGATCCAAGTGGCAGAAGGGGAATCATCCGAATTTTCAGCATATCTTTCTTGGATGAGATTGGTTTCTTCTTTTCCTTTTGTGGCCTCACCAGCGTTCGAATTGCCTGCGTTAGTCGATCCTTCAAACTTTGGACCAGAATTGGAATTATTAACATCGGATGGTTTGGATTTAGGGTCACCCAATTCCTGGCGAAGGATTTGATCCAATTCCTTGGTTTCTGTATTTTGAGAAATGACAGGGGAAACAGCCAAAACAAGGATTAGGCAAAAGTACATAACTTGCCCCTTTTGTTTTAAGCTTTTATGGATGGATCTGATCATTTTTCGCCTTTGAGTCGGTCAGTAGGACTTACAATATCGGTAACACGAACCCCAAAGTTTTCATCGATCACCACAACCTCACCTTTTGCAATGAGTTTGCCGTTCACAAGTAAGTCCACTGGCTCACCAGCTAACTTATCCAACTCGATGATAGAACCTTCACCCAATCCCAAAATATCTTTGATGTACATTTTGGTTCTACCGAGCTCTACTGTCAGTGCCATCTGCACATCCATGAGAAGGTTGAGGTTTGTTTGTCCAGGACCACCACCTGCCGTTGCAAGAGATGGGAAATTAACACCTTTGATTCCAACAGATCCTTGGCCGCCACCCATGCCCATGTTAGGTTGCATGTTGACGTTCATTCCACCAGACTGTTGTTGTTGTTTTTGGCCACCACCCTTTTGGATATCCAAAACGGAATTAGCCATAGACAGAGCAATTACATAATATACTTTAAAAGAACCAACTCCATCAATATTTAAACTGAGAGAGGTTTTCACCAAATTATTGTCATCTGGTAGTTGTAAATCACGGCCTGAATTGACAAGAGCAATCTCCGGTGGGCTACCGGACATGGTACCACCAAGTTTCATTCCGATCTGTGCCGTCACAGTTCCGAGAATAGGAGATAATGAATCTTTTAAAGTTTGAAGTTGAGCATTGTCTAATTGGCCTGGTGGAGTCATTCCCCCCATCATCACACCAGCAATTTTTGCTGCGTTTTCTTGGGCCATGATCAGACAAACTCGTCCCGCCAAACTTCCGCTAATTGTTGAAAATAAACTAACGGATTTTGTTCCAAGTTCCTTTTGAATGTCAGCAGAGGAGCTCGATTCGGTGGCAGGGTTCATAAAACGAGTGTTTTTTGCCAAGATCGTGCCAAGTGTGTTCCCCGCCACCTGGAATGCAGAGCCGATCACATCAGAAATAATGTCGCGGTCAATAGGAGATAGGTTGTCCGATGACGAACTTGCGGCGCCACTTAAAGAAGAGAGGTCGAATGTATCATCCGCACCTTGTAGTAATGCGTCTATCTCGTCTTGTGAGAGTGAACCTTCACCCATACCCTTTTATCTCCGGAAAACTTAGGATAATGAGACATAATATGAATCTTTTTGTCACTCAGTTTTTTTCCGAATTGACAAAAAGTAAGAGAGATTAGTCGAATGCGCTCGCAAATCCGTCCGAATAGGCACGGAGATTGTCATACGAGTAAATTCCAGTGTTATGGTAGTCACTCCAGACAATGGAAATCGCATACCGACCCACTTTGGTCCAAGAAAGGAGTTTGATGGACTGGATATGGCCCGTTGCATCCCCTACTTTTCCACCATGCCCGCCCCGACAAGTGGCACATGGGCATTTTTTACGTAAATCCAGAAGGGAATACTTCGACCCATGGCCATCCTTCCATTCGATGTACAAAGAATCATCGTCGAAAGAAATTTCTTTTGGGAAGGTGGCAAGTTGTGAATTCGACATTTTTAAGGTTTCACCGGTAGTTTTGTCGTTTTGGAACGAAAATTCCCAACTGTGGTTCCGTATTGGATTTTGTCACCGAGGGTGATGTTTGTCAAGTCGATGGTGTCATTTTCGAAAACAAGGATGACTGTGGACCCCATTTCAAAACGTCCCAGTTCCGACCCTTTGTCGATCATAATAGAAACATCTTTGTAATGGTGTTCCTTCGCAAAACGAATCCAATTGTTTGTGACGATTTTATTGTCATACGTCACTCGAATTTTACCTACGTTAGACGCCCCGACCTTAATGACAGCTATTTTGCCGTATTCCGTTTGTAAGAAGGTGATAAGCCTTTCGTTTTTAGGGAAAAGTCCACGAATATTGAGAACTGCTAAATCATTCACAGGGAAAAGTTTTCCCGGCTCATAATAATATCCAAGAATTTGACCAGCGAATGGACTGTGGATGCGGTGGTAATCTTGTGGGGATAAATAAAAGGTAATGTATTTACCATTTGTGAAGTAAGGATAATACTTTTCGGAACCTAACAATTCTTTTACGGAATAATCAATCCCTTTGGCTTGGATAATGGTCGATTGGCTGATATTTCCAAAGCTTGTGATTTTAGAATCTGTAGGAGAAACCACAGCGTTGGCCGCCGAATCGATGATCCTTGCTTCCGCACGAAGGGCACGAGTAAAAAATTGATTGAGAGAGGCATATTCTTTAATTTCAAGTTCCGCTTCGCTCAAATTAATTTTATAAGCCTTAGCAAATGCCTTTAAGATGGGAATCATCATAAATCTTGGCATCTTAAACATGGAGAAGTAACCAAAGAGTTTGGAAATTAAGTTTTTAGGAAGTAAGGTTAAAAACAATAGGTAAATGTCTTTGAAAATTTCGTAACGAGCACCTGATTCGGAAAGATACTTTTTTAGCTCCAAATTGGCCGATTTACCAAGCAACATAAGAGAAACTAACAATGGCACACTAGTAATGACTGCTGCAATATAACCCCAATGCATTACAAATATAAATACATCGATTCCGTATTTTACATAAAGATACGCAAAACCAAGAGTTGATCCGATGAATAACATTCTAAAAAAATTGGAAAACTTTTCACCAAATACATAAAATGCATTTTGTTCTCCACTATAGAACCAACCAGCAAGACTAAGAACTCCAAAACAAAGGAAGGATACAAAAAATAGAATGGCTGGCAATGATTCCTTTTGTTCTAAAATTCGATTTGGGAAGGAAAGAATAGTTTCTAAATTGACTGCTCCGTAAGAATACAAAACAAAACCAACGAGTGTCGCCATCACAAATCCTTCAAAAAAGGAGGCAAGCATACTCACTAACCCTTGTTTTGCGGCGTAATCAGTTCGAACTACCCCAGCAATCCCTGAAGATTTTCCGACTGCAGTTTCGGTAGACAAAAAGAAAGTACTTAGGGAAACAGAAAGACCACGTAAAATCCCAAATGCCCCACCACCTTGTAAGGCCTTGATAGAAAACGCTTCTTTTGTAACGTCCGACAAAAATCCAAAAAAGGAAATCATTCCACCGGAAAACAAAGATACGTAACCAAAAATGAAAAGAATGATACCAATAGGAGCAAGGATGGAAGCAGCGCGACCAACTCGCCTAACACCACCAATGACAATAAAAAGTAAAATGACAGAAATGGAAATTGGACCTGATAAACCGGATAAACTCAAACCCTCTTTGGTGATATATGTCAGTCCCACATAAGGAAAAATTCCACCGAACAAAAGGACTGTTACCAAACTTGCGAGGGAAAAGGCAACGGCAAGCCATTTGGCCCGCAAAGCTTTTTCGATAAAATACATTGGTCCAGAAAGATAACGACCACTCGGAAGTTGGTTTCTAAATTTGACTGCGAGTGTTGAAGAAACAAAACGGACGGGCATCACGAGTAAACTCATGACCCAAATCCAAAAAAGAACGCCAATTCCGCCATATGCGATGGCCAAAGCCGTTCCAATCACAGAACCTACAAGTAACGAAGAACCGATTCCTGCGAAAAATGCCTGTGAATGAACCAATTGTCCCTTGGAACCTTTGAAGTCCATATTGCCCGTAAGGATCTTGAGAGCGAGGAAGAGAAAACGAATTTGTGGAAATCCCAATCGAAAGCTCAAATACACAGAGGCAATCAAAATGAGATAGAAATAAGGGCTGAGAATGTCTGATCCTAAAATCAGATTAAACGTAGATCCGTTTTGAAAGAGTGTTTCCATATTGGTTCTTCCTCACGAAATTGGAATAAATTGTTATGTCAAGATGTATTGTGATCCTTTCGCTTCTGGTTTTTATGATTTCTTCTCTGGCTCTTGGTAACTTGGTCGCCGAACCCTCAGGGATCGAAGTGGGCATGCGATATGGTGCTGGTGAACGAATTCCAGGTCGATTTGACGGTGACCTAAAACAGTTCTCTTCTACCTTTAATCCATTGGTTTTTTCTGACGTCAGTTTGAGTGGAGGAAAGTCCACCAACTTGTATGAAGGTTTTGTTCGTTTCCTTTTGGATTCAAGATCAAGGGTCGGGTTTGTTGTTGGTAGGAATGATTGGCAAATGCTACACCTAACCGAAGTTACAAGCGACCTTTATTATACAAAACTTCGGTCTGAAATTTATTCCTACCATGTTCTAGGAATGTATTACTTTTCAATGCCTATCTTTCGAAATTGGGAATGGGAAAACGGGTTGGGGATTGGATTTACCTCTGCTGATTGGAACATAAGAGGATATTCAGTGGGTGAGTTACCTCCGGATACCCAATACTTCAATCAAAAAGGAAGGTTACGAGGAAGTGGGCTTGCATATCGAGCAGAGACTGCCATCAATCACAGGTTATACGAAAACACATTTTTTCAAATTGGCCTTGGTTATCATCATGTTGCCATCGATAAGTTTAGCGGAAACTATAATGGAGAAACTTCAAGTTTCTATATACGAGCCGACGGGAAAGTGGGTGTGATTGATGACACTCGAATCTTAGATGCCACTGTGAGCACTGCACAAACTTTTCGAAGGTTAGATATGAATACGGGATCATGGGTTCTTTATTTTTCAGTCTTCCAAAGGTTTTTGGATTGACGATCCATTGATGAAAGTATCATTTTTAAGAAAATTACATGAAACCTTCTAAAATCATTACCATCGGTATTAAAGAATTGGCTCACCAAAAAGTCATCCTTGCTGCTTGGTATAACTTTCTAAAAGAAAACTTCGATGCCAAAAAAGTTTCTGCAGAAGAATTCACTTTATACCTACAAGCACATGTCATGTATGATTTGGACAAAGACCAAATCGAATTGATGTTGTCAGGTCCTGAACCTCTTTTAGAAGATTTCAAAAAGTCTATTTTTGGATGAATCTCCAAATCTTCGGAACCAAAAAATGCAAAGACACGAAGAAGGCTCAACTCTTCTTCCAAGAACGTCGTGTGAATTTTCAGTTCATCAACCTGCAGGAAAAAGAGATGAGCAAGGGAGAACTTCGTTCCATTCTCGGTAGTGTCAGTTTAGATGACTTGGTTGATACAGAATCCAAAGTTTACGAAGACAAAAATCTCAAATACATGTTATACGACAAAGAAGAGGCCTTACTCACAAACCCTCTTCTTTTCAAAACTCCAATCGTTCGAGATGGAAAACGCGCAACCATTGGATTTGTTCCAGATGTCTGGAAACAGTGGATCTTAGAATCTAAAAAATAAAGTCGAAGTCTTTAGGACTCCAACTTCTTTCTTTTTGAAAAATCTTTTGCTATTTCTGGTAACACTGGCAACGAACTGTGAATTCGATGCATTTCCAATGCTGGTCTTGCGGGAATTCCAAAGTATGCAGTTTTTTCTTTAGAATCTTCGGTAAGTCCCGATAAGCCCATTAAAATCGAACCTTTTTTCATTGTTAGGTGTTCTGCTACCGCAGATTGCCCTGCAAGGAAACATCCGTCTTCAATCGTAACAGAACCAGCAAGTACAGTGGCACCCGCAATATAAACGTAATTTCCAACACGGCAGTTATGACCGACATGCACATGGTCATCAAACTTTGTAAAATTCCCAATGGTGGTGGATTCAAGAGCGGCTCGGTCCACAGTGCAATGAGCACCCATTTCTACTTCATCACCAATGATGACGTTTCCAATTTGAGGGACTTTGTACCGCACCCCTGCATAATCATAAAACCCGAACCCATCTGCACCAATGACAGTATTAGAATGGATCAAGTTTCTTTTCCCCAACTTACAATTGTAATATACGACGACACCAGATTTTAAAACTGTTTCTTCTCCAATTTCCACATCTGATTCCAAAACAACATTGGGATAAATAACGGCGCGATCACCAATGACTACATTTTCTTGGATCACAGCAAAATCCATAATCGTCACATCTTTCCCAAGTTTGGCGGAAGGATGGATACTAGCTTTGGAGGAAATAGAAGCCACATATTTTGGTTTTTTTTCAAACAAAGAGACAACTTGAATGAATTTTACCTTAGAACCTTCTTCTGGAATAATAATAGCATTAGGAAATTGTGAAGCAAGCGAATCGACTGTTAAAGCTACTTTTACATCCGAAGCTTTTTTATGTTTGGCTAAGTATTTTTTAGAAGCTACGTAATAAATGCTATTTGGATCTACGGGAGTATGGTGCTCCAAATCTTTAATCCCATTGATTTCTAAATCACCGGAACCAGTGAAATTTGCACCTAATTGTTCAGCTAAATCTTTTAGTTTCATTCATACACCTTACACTTGAAAATGAATTGGAAGGGACATATTTCAATCACATTTTTAAAATCTATCATATTGATTATTTTCAAACTATCCGATGATTAGACTATGCGCCATCTACTTTTAAACAAAAGCCTTCGTTTGCTTTTGTTAACTTACACTGTTCAATATTGTTTATTCACAAAAGATCTTGTCGCGCAGGAAGGATATGTTTTTGAGAATCCTTATAAAAAAACGGAACAGGCTTCCGATGAAAAATCATTTACGATCTACTTTTCGAATCATTCTTCTAAAATTTCTAAATCAGATTTAATTCGATTACAACCCGTTGCAGATTTTTTAAACCAAAATCGTAACTATTCTGTGTACATTCATGCACATGCAAATGAAGGAAAAACGGCTTCTGAAGATATTATCATTAGCGAAAAAAGGTCGTTAGAAGTAGAACGTTTCTTTTTGATCCACTTTGTGGAACCAAACCAAATCAGAAGATTGTTTTATGGTAATGCAAAATCACCTAACAAAACAAAAGAACACCAAGCTCTCAACAGACGTGTCGAAATTAAATTACAACCACTTCCTTAAAGTGTACCTTTCCATTCTTTGAGGTCATTGATATCATCAATATCATTTAACTCTTCAAGTAAAGTAACAGTTTTTTTATTTTTCTGTATAACCTCAAGTGTAAGCGGAAGAACTTCACTTGTGCTCCAGGGAATAGAATCAAAAACATAGGGAAAAAATTCTCTCATCCCCAAAAGATAATATCCTCCGTCCAAAGCAGGACCAATTACAAAATCAGTTGTATCCAAACTCAGGTATGCCTTCTCTAAAATTTCCTTTGTTAAAAAGGGACAGTCGGTTCCAATGATCACAACCTTTCCAAAATTTGACCGGAATTCATCTTCAAAGGCAGTTCTCATTTTAACTCCAAGATCTCCTTCTGCTTGGACTTTCGTTGAATCACCAAACTCAAATTCTAAAGGATTCACAATAGGAAGATGATCCCAATACACTATTTTTTCAACAGAGAGATTGGAAGTTATTTTTTTTGTGATTACAAGGAGCTCCCTATAAATTTTTAAAGTTTGGTCTTCTCCAATACTCACTGCTAGGCGAGTTTTTACTTTTCCAAGTTCAGGTTGTTTTGCGAAGATAATTAATTTGTTTTTTCCCATATAAACCTAAAACCAAAATTGAAACCAGCCAATGGATGTATACGAATTCATAATACACATACATTCCGTAAGATAAAAAAGCCAAAAATACAATGAAAGACAGAATTTTTATGGCATTCTTTTTTTCGACCATAAACAAAATCCATGGAATCCAATACCAAGGATGAATGACTGGCGAAAACAAAAGAAACAAAGAATACAAAACCAAAAAAGAATTCATCATTGTTAGGCGATAAAAATATTTTTCTTTGAATAAATAAATAAGAACAAAGCCCAAAATAGAAAATGAAATGACCCCAGACAAATACTCGGCTTCGAATATCGATAAAATGAAATAGAAAAAAGGTTCCAAAATACCAGCAAATCGAAAGGAATGAAAAAAAAGTCCGATACCGGAACTGCCTTGCAATAACAAATCAGAAAACACTGTCAATTTCCAAATCAAAAGCGAAACAATCAAAACCAATCCCAAACGAATCCAAAACCTTCTGTCTCCACGAAATCCAAAAACAAAAAGAAATAAATTTAACTTTAATTGTGTTAGGATAAAAAAAGATAACAAATGAAACCAATTGGACCTCAAAATAAATATAAATAAAAATCCTGTGACTACCAGAACCTCAGGATGCATTTGAGATACTCCTTCGATGATGACAATCGGATTTCCAAAATACAACCAATAAGATTTGTTTTCGCTATGCGGGTATAATTTTCGGATAAGAGCCAAATTGATACTTTCGACTACAACAAAGAGAATCTGAATTCCCACCAAACTGTTTCCAAATATAGAACCTAACAAAGTTCCCAAGGAATAAAAAATTTGTAATAACAAAGGATAAACGGAATAATAATCAGGACTATTCATCTTCAAAAACAAAAAGTCCAACCCCAGATTCAAAGCGTTCCCAAATTCAAAAAATTCTCGAGGAGTATGATGATAAGGTGAGATGCCATTCAAAAATAGTTTTACATCAAATAAATAACGATAAATATCATCACTCCAAACTGCAGGAGAGCCAATCACAACTACTCGCAAGAAAATTCCATACAAAAGAAAAAGATAAAAGCGATTCCCAAACAAAGGTAGGATGTCTGATAAAAAATAAAAATACAGGGGCAAAACAAAGGCCACTACAAGGATTACACTGAATTCATTTCTATTTCCAAAATGTACCGAAACAAATAAAAGAATCGGATAAATCAAAAACAAAAGAACTTTCAAAAACTGATGACTAACGTACACGGAAAATTAATAACCGAAAGAAAGTGAATAAAATTTTGATACCCACACGCAAAGACATTGAAATTGTTCCAGAAATTTTGGAAACACCCGCAAAACGTTTTCGATAATTGACTGAAATTTCACGAATATCAAACCCAAGTTGCATAGCCTTTATATGCATTTCAATATTCCATCCCCAAGTTGGATCCTGCATCTGTAATTTGTGAAAGGATGTATATTTGACAATTCGAAGCGGACCCATGTCCGTAAATTTACGTCGAAAAAAGAGGACGATCAAAAAACAAGTGAGAGCATTTCCAAAAATTTGGATTGGGGACAAAGCACCTTTCTCAACATTCCCAATAGTCCTTGAACCAATCACTAAATCGGATTTTGTTTCGTCTATCACCCGAATCAATTTTTGAATGTCAGAAGGATCATCTGAACCATCCGCATCACAGAATAAAATATATTCGGGATTCAATTTTGATTGATTGATCCAATCCAATGCCACCAAACAAGCATTACCATATCCAATTTTTGGGCAGTCCAATAACAACAAACCCATTTCTTTTACAATCTTTGGGGTTTGGTCTTTTGATGCATTGTTGACGACTATAAACTGAGATTTACTTAAACCAGAACCATCGATTAGGCCATTTAACGCACGAAAGATGCCCTCTTCCTCATCTCTTGCTGGAATAATACAAAGAACTTTATTCACCTTTTCTCTGTATATTCCTTCGGAAAAGTTCTTCTAAAGGAGTGTCCTTTCTATTTTTTGTTTTCAATTGGTAGATTGATTCAATGATAATCGAACTATGAGGATACAAATCTTTCATTTTTTCCACTTTTTCTTTATACGGAGAGGAAAGGTTACTAGAAGAAAGGATCATATAGTCAGAAGTTTTGTCCTTTAACCGAACGTGAACCGCTTGGAAAAGAAAAGATTCAATCAGAGGATCCTTTTGTTCCAAAGTCCAAACAAAGTTTTTCCCCGATGGAATTCGCGAATCACTAACTTTTTTTGCAGAAGGAGACCAAGACCATTCTTGCCCAATTGTAGTTTCTTCTTTAAAAACAATATTTCCTTTTTTATTTAGACCTGTGAGTGTTAGTCGATAAAATCTTTCAGGATCTCCAGTTGTAACATGATGATCTGCATTTGTGTTGGTTAAGGTCAATTCGACTGTATTGTTTTCTACTTTTATATTGGAAAGGACAATCCCTGGTTTATAACCCAATCGAATTTGGTCAGAATACAGTTCAAAAGATTTTGGAACTCCTCCTCCAATAAATCCATGTTTGTGTGATCTTCGGATTGGTTTGTTTAGGGATGGTTTTACAAATGACCTACGAACTTCTGGTTGGTGACAAGAAGAACAGGATTCATTTGATTTAGTAGCGATTAACTCTGTGCCTGTTTGGAAAGAACAAACAAGTGATTCGTTTAAAGTATAAGTTTCATTATGGCAATCGTAACAACGACTAAGCAACTGTTTGCGATCTATTTTTACAGGATGAGGCGGTGAAGTTCCGCCTGTTCCACCAATCACATAACTTTCTTTAGTTTCAGAATCCACACGAACATGGCAAGATGCGCAAGTGACACCTTCGGCTTTCATCTCTGGGTTGAAACTAGGATTTACAATTTCTATTGGTCGGAAATAATCTCCATTTTTTAGTCCAGTGATGATGGTTTCTCTTTGGTTTTGGACAGGAATATGGCAGTTCAAACAAATCCATTTTGGTGAACTTGGTTTTGCTAATTCTGACTGAAATTGGATATCCGAAAGGGCATTGGCATGGGTGGAACGTTTCCACTCTTCATAAATTTCCGTGTGACAATTTCCGCAATTTTTTGCGGTTGGTGCCCCTACTGCCTTTAAATCTGGTAGGTTTTCAATTGGTTTTGCCCAAACTTTTCCAGGGAACACCTGTTCAATGGGAACTTCTCTTTGGTTGAGATAAATCAAAACACTCGCACCTAAAATCAGAAAAAGAAAAAAAGAGATGTAAATGTTTCGTTTCAATTTCCAGTTTCCAAAGGAAGATTTGGGTCGTGAGACCATTCCCACATAGATCCCGCATAGTTATAAGCATTATAACCATAGGTGCGAAGAATTCCAACGACAAAAGCGGATCGAACCCCTCCTGTGCAATAAGCAACGACCGGTTTTTCTTTTTTGATTCCCAAACGTTTTAAATAAAGTTCCACCTCGGCCTTCGATTTGATTTGGCCTTTTGCATCGAATAACTCTTGGTAAAATGCTGACTTTGCTCCAGGGATATGCCCCCCACGGACTTCGCCATACGGTGTGGCTCCCGAAAATTCTCTCGGCTCGCGAGTATCAAGGATTTGGTATGCTTTTGAGGATAAACCTTTCACAAGTTCCTCTTTTTGGATTGCATAGGATGAATTGGAATTTGGTTTAGAAGGTTTAGGAGTCGGGTTTATATTATTTTCTGACTTTAAATTTGTTCTCTTTCGAATTTCCTTTTCATAAGTTTCAAATCCACCATCCAACCAATAGGCTTGTGTAAACCCTGCTTCGCGCAGACTCCAAACAATACGCCCCTCCTCTCCCCATCCACTTGCACCATCACCTAACACAAGTATGCTGTCTTTTAATTTGATTCCTAAATCATTGATTTTTTTACGTACTAATTTTAATTCCAACAATTCTCCCTTGTGTGGGATATCCGTTCTTGATAACTCTTCCCATGTAATGACTTTGGAACCAGGAACCTTATTCTTCCAACGCTGAATGGAGGAACGTGTATCGAGAATGGTAAATTGAGTGAATGGATACGAGGATTCTTTGGAAAGAAACCAAGGGGTTTCTTGGGAATCTCCTGGCTGGACCTTGGGCCCTGCAGTCAATTGAAGCCAAAAAGCCCAAACCAGAGACAAAGAAAAAAGATAAATCCCATAACCACGGAATACTTTCATAAAGGTTCCCTCCCAATTTCTAAAATCTTTCTCTTTTAAGACGAATTTTCGTCAATAAAATAAACATTTCATCCAAGAAAGCGAATTTTTCTTGCCCAATTGAACCCTCTTCGTAATTTGGAAGCAAATGGAGGGCAATATGAAAATTGGATACTATCCGGATGTGGTCAATGAAAATGTCACAAGAATTGTTGCTTCAACTGTTGTATTCCTCGGCGTCATCGCTATCTTATTTCCGAATGCCTATGTACTTGGACTCCTGTTACTTGGATTTTCTCTACGATTGAGTTATGGACCAAAGTTTGAGCCATTTGCTTTTTTTACCTCTCGGTATTTAGTGCCATGGCTTGGAATCTCTTTTGTAGGAGCGGCAGGACCACCAAAACGATTTGCGCAGTTGATTGGATTTCTCTTTAGTTTGAGTGCAATTGGATTCTTTATTTTGGGTTATTCCTTCGCTTACCAAATCACTCTTGCAACTCTTGTTTTTTTTGCTTCACTCGAATCTTTTTTAGGATGGTGTGCTGGTTGTTTTATCTTTGGTTTACTGATGAAACTGGGAATCATTCCGGAAGAAATTTGTGAACGATGCAACAACCTAAACTTCAATAAATAAGTTTGTAGTAAAACTTTGATACAATGGATTCTTTTTTCCTTTTTTTCTCTAGTTACCATTCTCTTTTTGGGGATGGTAACCTTACCTAAAACTTTTTTTAAAAAACATTCACAATTAATTTTTCTTATAGGATTTGGGTTCAGAATCCTTTGTATTTTTTTTCCACCAATTTGGGAAGACGATTGGTCAAGATACTTATGGGAAGGGAATTTAATTCGTAACGGAGAATCTCCTTACCAAATCACAGCCTCTACCTATTTTCAAAAGCAAAACATATCGGAATCCGAAATAGAAATTTTATCAAATATCAATCATCCCGATTGGACGACCATCTATAGCCCTTTTGTTTTGCTATTTTTTGCTTTATTTTCACCTGGTTTTTCGGGAATTTTTCTTAAACTCAGTTATCTTTTTTTTGAGACTGCCTGTATTCTTTTTTTTTCCAAAAAGAAATTCAACAAACAACTTCTACTCTATTGGAGTTTTCCGATTCTTATCAAAGAAGTTTATGTAAACTTCCATTTTGAAATTTTAGTTTTATCTTTTGCTTTTGTTTTCTTTCGATTAGTAAAAGATAAAAAAAGATTTTTCGCAAGTTTTCTATTGGGCCTTGGAGTTCATGTTAAAATATTTTCGTTACTTTATTCGTTTTATTTAATTGTTACAATGAAAATCCAAAACTGGAAAAACCAAATTGTAGATTGGATTTTAAATACCCTTTCTTTTTTTCTTGGATTTTTTATTTTCTTTTTTATCTATTATATACTTTTTCCAAACACAATTGATTTTGGAACAACCAACTTACTTAAATTTGGTGCAAATTTCAAATTCAACCAGTTTTATGAACCATTCTGGAGATTATTCGGAGTAGCAGACCTTAAAGTTTTTCCTTTTTTGATCCAATTGATCATGATGACTGCATACGTATTTCTTTCGTTAGAGAAAAAAAATCGAATCCAAAAGTTTAAAAAATTTTTCATTCAATACAATTTGTATTTTGTGTATAGTTTTCTATTTTTATCCCTACTTCCCGTATCCAATCCTTGGTATTTTTTGGTTCTTCTCCCGATCATTTTAATATCTCCCAATCCATCCACCCTCCCTTGGATTTTGGTTTTGGTCCCACAACTATCCTACCTTACCAAAGTTCGACTGGGACAAGATTTCACTTATTTCTATGAAATCCCAGACCCAATCCTACTTGCCGAAGCCCTCATATCCGTTTTCTGTCTATTGTGGTATTTTAAACAAATATTCATTTTACTTTACAAACTATCCAATATATCAAACATAGCCCCAAAGGGAAGTATTGGGTATGGAAACAGAAATTGATAGTTTTTCGGCCACAACAGAAAACGAAAGAAATGTAGACGAAGTTTTGACGGTTGTTCTTGGAGAAACCTTAAAACGGCGAAGGCTTGAGTTAGGGTTATCAATGGAAAAACTATCTCAGCTATCAACCGTAAGTCGAGGAATGCTCGGACTCATAGAGTCGGGCAAAACCACTCCAAGCATTGGAATTTTATGGAAATTATCCAAATCACTCCGGATTCCCATTGGAGAAATGATTCCTGATTTATTTGCACAATCTCCCAGGTTTATTGGCGCAAACGAAGGAAGACGTTGGATTTCCCCTAAAAACACAGCAGAATCTCGCGTTTTTTACCAGGAAGAAAGAGACCGTTTGAGCATTGTCGAATGGAAACTGGCCACTGGGAAGCTCACTCAATTCGGACATTTGCCAACGGCATTTGATATCAAAATCTACCAAGTGAGCGGACAATCCAAAATTAAACTAAAAACAAAAGAGTTATTTTTAGAAACATCGGACAGTGCTTTTTTCCCAATTTCAGAATTGGAATCGATTGAAAATGAATCCCCAGAAGAATCCAAATTCATTTGGATCGCTTCAAAAAAGGTAAGATAAAAAAAACATAGGAACTTATGGACCTTCTTTCTCTTCCCAAACAGGGGGTCCAAAAGAATGTACATCCCGAGAATATTTTGTGCGTTATATAGGATTTTATATTCAATATATAAGATAATCGGTTTTTGGTTTTCTCCCTCTTTTTCAGACTGACCTTACCTTGTTTTTGTCTCTGGTGCAACCCCTACAGAGAAAAAACGGGAATTCAATCTAAGGATTTACAAATGAAAACCAATTTAGTTTCCAAACTGATTGCTCTTATTACCGCGGGGTTCATCGGAGCCTGCGGTGGAGCCAATAAGAATAACGATACCCAAAGTTTACTCCTAGCAGCACTTGCCCTTTCTTCAGGAATCAAGGTCAACAGCGCAGCAGAGTTAGCCAAAGAATCTAACGATGATTACAATCTAAACGAATATGGCCTCATCACTCCATCAACTTTAGGTAAATGGGTGAACAATTGGGCGGGAACAAAACCTGCTGGTATCAACGGTAAATTGGTTATCCTGCAAAATGGTGCCAGTGCCACAGTCGGAAAAGAATACATCGCCGGAAATGGAAACGATGTTGTTGTCTATAGTTTTACATTTGCTGATGGGGCAAGTGCTCTTGATGGCGGTGATGGATTTAGTCAAAAAAGAAATAGTGGACTTAGTGATACTGTTTCCATCATTGCAAACGGAGCAAAAGTTGATTCGATATTAAATCGTTATGGAATTGATCCAATCAATGACTTAGTAGTTTTTGTTTCTTCTGCCAATGCCAATAGCCACGTCCAAGGAACACTCAGAGGATTTTATACTTTCCGTTATTGGGGATTTGATGCAAAAAACTTAGCATTCCTCAATGGAACACTCCCTCGACTTGCAGTCACTGATGGAAATTTTGTTCCTTTCAGCTCAACTACAAATACACCTCCGGGTTTCACAAATCGTTATTCTGTTCGTTCACTCAGAGTAGATAATACAATTCTTATGTTGCCATTGGAAGACGTCATTAAAGCGGTAAAGGCACCTAACAACGTTACTGTTACTGGCCTTTCGTCTAGTGTATTTATTTCTGATGCACGATCTTCTTCGGGAACAAGCAATGAATACAATGGTGTGATCAAAAGTACAGCTTCCGAAGTAGCTGGAAAATATGTTGGTTTTGAAGGTAGAATCAAAGGTGCAAAAGAAGTAAAGTGGACTGATTTACTCGACACAGAATTTCGTTTTTTGCAAAAAGCGACTCTAAAAGCATATTATGATGGGAAAGGATACCAAGCAGGACAAACTGCGATCCAACTTTGCAGAACAAATAACAGATCACAGGTGACTGGATTTTCTTACATCGCTATCCTCGGATACCCTTCTACATACTATGATGGAAGTTGGATTGAATGGGGTAGTTTGACTGGTGGAGGACCTGCACCAAAATTACCTTCGGATTCTCCGTTTAGAACAGATGTACCAGAATTATCAGAAGTGATTACCTACAATGTAGCTGGAGATGTTGATCCAAGTCTTCCTACTAATTTGAATACTTTCGCAACAACTTCAAGAAAGATTGTGGAAGAAGACAAAGCATACAAACGATAAAACTTTTAAAAAAGATTAGAGGGATGTTCCAACTTCCCTCTAAAAAATAAATAAATCGATACAACAGGGAAAGTTATATGAAGAACTTATCAAAAATTATATTTATTCAGTTAACACTCATTACAGCATTAAGTGCATCCGGTGGAATTGGTGGCGGTGGGATCGCAAACATTCCACAAGGCCAAGATAGAGAAAAATACCATCTTGGAAAAGCAGTCTACAACCAAGACATTACCTTAGAAAAACAAACAAATGTTAAATTGGTTGAACAAGAAGAACGTTTAGAATACTTACAAGGTAGTCTACCAAATACAGAAAAAAGACGAGTGAATCTTCCTGATTTTGCCGGAAAATTAACGGAAGAACAACTCCAGGCCCTCGAATATTTCATCCAAATTCGGTTCAATGTGAAATTTCCAGACAAAAAGAAGGAATAATACATGAAACCCTACTTCAACTATATCAAATCATTTTTATTTCTTACTTTTTTTGTTAGCTCAAGTATCTATTCACAACAAGCTTGGGCTCCCTATGAAAGACAACTTTGGGTACGTCCTGTATTCATTCATTCCGAATACGACAGCGCCTTTTTAGCCGGACAAAAAGCGAAGTATGACGATAACGTTCATTTAGCGGTATCAAACTTAGCTTTAGAATACGGGATTACTGATCGGTTAACCGCAGATTTAACATTAGGTTTTGGTAAACTTGGAAGACATAGAGTATTTAACAGATATTTAGGGTTACAACAAACCCCAGATGTTCCAGATAAATATGGCTTTATGGATACAAGATTTGGACTCCGTTACAAAATCCTAGACGAGTTCGATTCGAAATACCGATGGATGCCCACAATTTCTCTTCGTGTTGGAGGAATCAAACGAGGAGATTATGATCGTAACCCGCAATCACTTGGAGATGGTGCAAGTGGCGGAGAAGTAAATCTCTATTTAGCAAAAGATTTTGGAGTATGGGGACTCGGTTCTTTAGGTGAATTTTCCTATCGTAAACGTGAGAATCCAGTTCCAGATGATATTCTTTACTACTCTGCGATTTATAAACGATTTTTCGAATCGCTTTTTTTAACGGTAGGACTTCGTGGACAAGTTGGACAAGGAGGGTATGCGTATGCCGATCCAAGGCAACAGCCTCCATTGAATATGGTTCGTTATCCGCAACCATCCATCTACGGAATCAATCCATATGATCTTTACGTACAAAATGAACGGCCCGCATGGGGAAGAAAAGAAGATTTCCATAATGCTGAAGTTGGTTTGAGTTATTCAGACAGTTTTGGAAATTTTTATACCCTATTTTATTCGGAAACAATCGCCGGCTATAACACAGCTAGACTTAAAACTGTTGGTTTTGCTGCGACACTACCATACAATCTCTGAGGTTATCAATGAAACTTAAATACTTAGCTATATTCACTGTTTTATTCATCCAAATACTTGGTTGTAAAGGTCTGCCAGAATATCTGTTTTTACCACAGAGTATGAAACTAGACTTAACTCCTTTTTTATTTCGAATTTATTCACCTGGAGAACTGGCAACTTTATCCAATTCTGATTATAATGCAAATGAAAGTGGACTCATTACATCAACTAAGTTCTCTCGTTTTTTATCCAATTGGAGTAACAATCGACCTGTTGGAGTATCTGGAAATTTGATTGTTTTTCAGGTGCAAACATCAGGTGTCGCAAGTGGGCGTTATGTTTTCTTTGATGGAAAACAAAGCTTCGCTTATCCAATTGCAAATTTACCTGAATTACTGACAGACACAAGAGATGACGGAGTGTTATCAATTGATGGAATTGTTCCTAAAGGAAAAAAAATATCTGATTTTTTTGCCATATATGGAATTGATCCTGCGATTGATTATGTTGTATTTGCACAAGATACATCTTCGCTAACCAATTTATCTTCTGCAACTTTTGCTTATTATTCCTTACTTTATTGGGGGTTTCCAAAAGAAAGGTTAGCCATTCTAAATGGTTCCATTGCAGATCTAACAGTAGCAGGGAGTATATTTACAACTCCATCCTATACGTATGCTAATAGCAATCGAGCAGGGAGTATCAAAACTCTTTACCGGGACCATACTGTTTTGCAACTCACAATTGGAGATTTAATTCATGCCATTAAAAATGGGAACACAAATCTGGAAGAGGTAGATCCAATTCCAACAGAAGGTTTTTTTCTAATTGATGGCAGACCAAATGCTTCTTATACGGGGACTACCAACTCGACTGCATCTGGATCTAAGTATGCAAACTGTACAACTAAAACAAATTCAACATTTGTTACGAATACTTGCGTGGTTACTTATGAAGGACGAGTGAAGTCTGCGACAAATTTGATCCCTACCGATTTGTATGACGGAACAACCTTCCAATTCAAATCCTTTGCCCAACTCCAAACGTATCTAAACAATACAGGATACCCAACGAACAAACAAATCTATGTTTATGGGGAAGACGCAAACAAAGGATCTCTAGTTTGGTTTGTGTTACACCAAATTCTTGGCAAACCAACAAGATTATATGAAGGAGGATGGAAACAATTTGGTGCCCTGGGACTTCGAACTCCGCCTTCTGGATCAAGCCCAAGTGCCATCACACAGCCGGCTTCTTATTGGAGGACAGACATTGTTACACTTTCGGAAAGTAATACAGCAAATGCAGACAACAATGTTCCCAATTACCAACTGGATATCTCAAGACAATATTCAAAAACAGCAAACAAACTGAGAACTGAAGACAAGGCATTTTTACGAGGAACTTCTACTGGTGGATCGTCTGGTGGCAGTGGTGCACCTTCCGGCGGCGGTGGAAATGCTTGCGGGGGATAATCCTTATCGTATTGTTTACGAATAGGTATGCAATATCTGAACTTCCAACTTACGAACATTCTCATTTTAGTCCCAATGTTCGTAAGTTGTTCTGACTCAAATTTTTTGGAGTCTCACTGGAACCATCCCATCCAAATACAAGGGCAACCTCCTTCGCATTTTTCTCCATTAGAAAAGAATATGGATCCAAATGCTTGTGGTACTTGCCATACGGAACAATTCCAAAATTGGCAAAATAGTTTCCACGCAAAATCCATTGGCAAAGGTTTTTTATGGCAGAAAGAAATTCTGAAATCTGAGGAATACAGATCTTGTTTTAGCTGCCACTCACCTCTTCCTGAGACTAAATCAGAACTTGCGACTGAATTTTTAACTCCTGAAATCCTCAGCTCAAAATCCCATAACTTCCCAAATGGAATTAAAAATCCTTCGATTCTATGTGCCTCTTGTCATATCAGAAACCAAATTCGATTTGGACCACCGCCAAAATCAAACTTAAAAATAGAATCAAACAAGGATATTCCAATCGAAAAACTTCCACATAACGGTTATATTGTGAAAGAAGATTTTGAATCATCAAAGTTTTGTAAATCTTGTCATGAAAGTAAAGAAGAAGGAGTGAAACTTAACGGGAAAAAACTGATGGAAGTGTATTCCGAATGGGAAAAAAGCCCTTTTGCAAAACAAGGAGTACAATGCCAAAACTGTCATATGCCAAACAGGGAACACTCCTGGAAAGGGATTCATGATAAATCCTTTGTTCAAAACTCGATTTTGCCAAGTTGGAAAATCATAGAACATAATGGACTTTATTCAGTAAAAGCTGAAATCAAATCCATCGGCGTTGGTCATATGTTTCCTACTTATGTAGTTCCGAAGATCTATTTACGTTTTTATGCAATCACAAAGGAAAAAAATAGAATTCTTTTGGATGAATCGATTGTGGGTAGATATGTGAACACCGATTTGAATGAAGAATACTTTGATACAAGGATCAAACCAAATGGAACTCTAATGGTTCAGTTTGATTATTTACCTAAAAATAAAATCCAAGAATTTCTTTGGGAAATTGAAGTAAATCCCGATGAACAATATGTTCGTAGTTTTGAAGAGCAGTTGGTTACAAAAGCTGACATCATCTCCAAACAAACTAAAAAGATGTTGCAAGAGTCCTTATCAGAAAAAAAGAACTCTCGTTATCTATTATTTACTTTGAATTGGCGAGTGCCTGCTTCACTTCCGCAATAATATCGTCAATATGTTCTAAACCAACAGACACTCGAATGAGTCCAGGTAAAATTCCTACCGCAAGTCTTTCCGCTTCCGTTAGTTTAGAATGAGTCGTTGAAGTCGGATGGGTCACAGTGGTTCTTGTATCTCCCAAATTGGCAGTGAGAGAAAACCATTTTAAAGCATCTAAAAATTTTCTTGCTCTATCTACTCCACCTTTGATCACAAAGGAAACAATTCCTCCACCCGATTTCATTTGTTTTTTTGCAATCGCATAACCAGGATCATTCGGTAAAAAAGGATACCTAACTAATTCCACATCGGGTGATTGTTCTAAAAATTCGGCCAACTTCATTGCATTTTCAGAATGTCTATCCATACGCACAGCAAGAGTTTCTAAACTTTTCGAAATGATCCATGCATTCATCGGAGATAAAGATGGGCCAGTATTACGGGCCATATAACGAATCGGTTGGATGTATTCTTTTTTGCCTAAAATAATACCTGCGATCACACGGCCTTGCCCATCCAAATATTTAGTAGCAGAGTGAACGACGATATCTGCTCCAAAATCAGCAGGCCTTTGGATATAGGGAGAACAAAAACAATTATCAACTATAAGAATTGCTTTTTTCTTTTTACATAATGCTGCAACCCATGCCAGATCTACAATATCAAGGCCTGGATTAGAAGGTGTTTCTATATAAACGATTTTAGTATTCTCTTGGAAAGCAGGTTCCCATAACTCTGGTTTGTTGATATCAACGTAAGTAGTTGTCACTCCAAATCGTGGCAATATGTTCGCAAAAATCTGATGAGTGGATCCAAAAATGGCGCGAGCAGATACAATATGATCCCCTGACTTAACCAGGCCAAACACAGAAGTAAAAACAGCAGACATTCCCGAAGCCGTAGCGATTCCGTCCTCTGTGTGTTCCAAAGAACATAACTTATCAATTAACTCGGTTGTATTCGGATTAGAAAATCTTGTGTATTGATTGCCGGTCACTTCTTCTGCAAACAGCGCCCTTGCATGTTCTGCATCATCAAAAACAAAACTAGAAGTTAAAAATAGTGGGGTGGAATGTTCTTTTTCCCCGGTTCGTTTGGTTTGGATGCGGATGGCGTCAGTTTCAAAGTGTTCAAACATACTTCTACCAAGTTTGGCGATGAACGCTCGAAAACATCATTTTTTTTAGAAAATATCTGCTATAGAATCGGAAATAAACCAATATAGCAGAATTTTTAAGAAATTTCTGCAATTTTACCATCAATCATATGAACACGACGGCTAGCAAGGCCAGCATAATCAGGATCATGAGTGACAAATAGAATGGTGGTACCATCCACCTTGTTGATCCGTTTGAATATTTCCATCACCTTATCTCCATTAGCTGTATCTAAATTCCCCGTTGGTTCGTCAGCAAAAAGAAACTTTGGTTTTTGAACGAGAGCACGTGCGATGGCAACCCGCTGGCCTTCCCCACCAGACATTTGGCTTGGAAACTTATCCTTACAGTGTAATACGGAAAAACTTTCCATCAAATGCAAAGCATACTCTTCGATCATTTTATGTGATCCAGTTTTTCTTGCAGGCATGGTTATGTTTTCAAGGCCGGTGAGTTCAGGAAGTAAGTAGTGAAATTGGAAGACAAAACCTATCGATAAATTTCTTAAAGTGTGAATTTCTTTACTTCCCATACCCACTAGGGAACTTCCATTCAATTTTACATCGCCACTTGTTGGATTGTCTAAACCACTCACGATATAAAGTAAGGTTGATTTTCCCGATCCAGATTTTCCAGTCAGAGCCACAAAATCTCCAACTGCAATCTCAAGTGATACATCTTTCAATACATCTTGAGGTGGTTCTCCGAAAGATTTAAAAATATGTGTGGCTTCGATTCCTAACATTTAAGTAGCTCCTCGAATGATATCTACAGGAGAAAGACGACTTGCCATACGAGCAGGAATATAACTCGCAATCGACGCACTAAGAACTGCGATTGAAAAACCCTTTATATAAATCATCCAGTCCCAAGAAATCATCATTGTTTTCATCAGGGCTTTTGAATTGTGTTTTGGATCTCCAATTGGAATTCCATCAATATAATAACATCCTAAAATTCCTACAAAAATACCGATGATGGCGCCAAGTGTTCCTAAAAACAATCCTTGGAAAATAAAAAGTTGGATTGTATCTTTTTCATCAAAGCCAATGGAACGAAGGATGGCCACTTCCTTTTTCTTTTGATTCACAACCATATTTAGAATATTATAAATTCCAAATGCTACAACGAGAATAATAGTAAATGTTGTTGAGTTTCGCACTATATCCTGAGTCCTAAAGACTTGAAGTATACTTGCGTTAACTTCATCCCAACTTTCCACTTTATCTTTGCTAAAGTAACGAAAGTCCTCGGCGATTGCTGCTGCAGACCGAATGTCTTTAATTTTTACAATTATTTGTGAGACTTCACCACTTGATTTGGTAATACTTTGGACAGAGGATAAAGAAGAATATACCGTGACATCATCAACCAATCGGTTCCCGGTACTCAATACTCCTACAACTTTCACAGGGATCAAATCAGTTCCAGGAATATAAACAGAGATAGTATCTCCAATTTTTGCACCTAGTTTATTCAAAACTCCTTCTCCCATTATGGCAAGGGAAGTTCCTCTAGATAAATCCGCAAGTTTTCCCTCAACAATGTAATCACTCAAATTGGTGACTTTGGGTTGGATAGTCGGATCAACTCCAACAAAACGAGCCGGTGCTGTTGCTTTCCCATTCACAAAAATTACTTCTTTTGTTAACTGTGGTGCAAAGGATACAACTCTGTGGTCATTCGAAAGTTTATCCATCCACCCAAGAACATTGGTTAAACGAGAATTATCAGTCCGCCCCGATGGAGGAGATAACCAACGAACCATTTTGTTTTGAAAAAAAACATCTTCAAATGTTCTTTCCGTAATGAGTTCGTCTTTCGGAGAAATTTTAATTTGACCATCCGAATTCACCAATTGGTCAGTAATGACTGCCTGGAATCCTAACATAATTCCAGAGAATACAATATAACCTGCAGTACCCAAAACAATCCCAATCAATGTTAAAATTGATTGTTGGGGTCTCGAAAGAATTTGTCTAATGGCAAGAAACAACATATTAGTTCTTAACCAATACTTCGTCGCCTTCTTTTAAATCCCCTTGGATGAGTTCCCCAAACTCAGAATTGATTGCCCCAATTCGAATTTCTATCTTATCACGTTTCCCATCTCGAAAACGAGTTAATTTCCCTCGATCCACGGCAACTAACGGAACCAATATGACATTTTCTTTTGAAGAAACCTCGATGGCAACATCGGTTGTCATATCTGGTAAAATCCCTTGCGGGAGTTCATGAGGTTCAATGCGTACTAAAAACTGGCCATTGGATGGATAAATTCTTTCCACTTTTCCTTTATAAACGTTTCCACGAATGGATTCAAAACTAAGTTGGACTGCCTGGTCTGGTTTGACTCTTAAAGCCGACTCTTGGTCCAATGATACTGAAATATATACTTCTTTTAAATTCTGAATCTCCAAAAGAGGAAGTCCAGGCATTGCTGTTTCATTTTTAGCAACATTTAACTTTGTTAAGGTGCCAGTAAATGGAGATCGAAAGGTGATTCCTGAATCGTTGGTCAGAAGGGCTTGCCCTTTTGTGACCATTTGGCCTTCTTCCACAAAAATTTCTCGAACGGAAGCAGCAATTCCAAACTTTAAACTAAAACTTTCCACTGGTTTCACAGTTCCCAAAGCATAAACGGCTTCTACCAAAGATCCTTTTTCGATTTTCAATCGATTGGATTGGGAATTTCTAAAAAAAAGGTAAATTGTAACGATTAGAACCATTACAACGATAAAACCAATGATAGATAACTTTTTGCGGTCCATGATGACCTAATAGTCAATGATCGAAAGTTTTTGAAAATTCTTTTTCTATAAAAAACTAAAGGGACAAACCGAAAACGAACTCACCTTCTTTGTCTTTGGCGGGTTTGTATTCCAAGCACCTAACATCAACGAATTGGCCTTTTTGTAGAGTATGAAAGATACTGGAATTTTCCAATCGTCCTTTCAAATAATTATCAGTCACTAATCTGCCATCACTTTCGAGAATGGCTTCATAGGTTTTCCCTATGACCGATTCTGCATATTTTGTATGGAGTGTGGAGCTAAGTGACATCAAATCTAGCACTCTGCGTTTTTTCTCATCACCAGGGATTGGATCTCCAAAGGTTTCAGCAGTAGTTCCTTTACGAACTGAATAAGGAAATACATGTAACTTTGCAAATCCAAGTTCGACCAATAAATCCTTTGTTTCTTGAAACTCTAATTCGGTTTCCGATGGAAATCCAACAATTACATCTGTTCCTAAAAACAAGTTTGGGAGTTTTTCTTTGGCAAGTTCGATCCTGGTACGAAATGCATCAGGATGATAAGTCCTTCGCATATCCTTCAAAACCTTACGACTCCCACTTTGGATGGGAACGTGCAAAAATTTACAAAACCGTGGATGTTTCATTAAGTCCAACAAACCGGAACCCACATCTGGTGGTTCAATCGAAGAAAGGCGAATTCTAGAATATTCTAAAATCTTTAGAATATCTTCCAAAAGATTGAGAAATCCTTTTTCGCCATTTTCCAACCGGTACCAACCCAAATTAACACCTGTTAACTGGATTTCCCCAACCCCATTGTCTTGGAGATACCGGACCTGGTCTAAAACATCATTATAATTTCGGCTAACACCAATTCCACGAGCCGCAGGTATTTTACAATAAGAACATTTCCGATTGCATCCATCTTGGATTTTTAGATAAGAACGAGTATGACCTTCTGGTAGAACATCGGAATAAGCAAAACGATCGAGTGTTTTTTCTGGATAACTATCCTTACCTTCCCAATCTTCTAAGATTTTGTAAGGAAGGGCACTTTTTTCGGAATTCCCAAAAACACCGAATACTCCGGGGATATTTTGTAAAATTTCTTTATCAGTCTCCGCATAACAACCAGTGACATATACCTTGGCACCAGGATTTGTACGGATGGCATTGCGGATGATATTTCGATTTTTTACATCAGCTTTATTTGTCACAGTACATGTATTCACAACAATGTACTGAGCCTCTTCCTGTGCTTCCGCCAGAGAAAAACCTTTGTCTTTTAATACAGAATACATACCATCGGTTTCAAAAAAATTCAACCGACAGCCAAGTGTATGAAACTTAATTTTCACAAGTCGTTCAGTGCTACAATCCGTTTAGAATTTTCTTTGATTGTATTACTTTCGCCATTTAAATCAGAAGCTTTTCGGATACAATCCTTTGCTTCCGCCAAATAGGTGTTCGCCTGTGATTTTTTTCCCAACTTTTTATTAGTTTTAAATAATGATTCTTGAACGAGAGCCAAGTTGTTCCAAATTTCAGCTGAATTTTGGTTTAAAGAAGATGCCCATCTCAAACTAACATCTGCTTTGTCATAATTTTTTAGATTATAATAAATTTTCCCTTCCAACTCTAACATTCGAAAATCATTTGGGCTTCCTGCCTTTGCTTTTTCGATTTGAGAAAGTGCTGTTTTGGACGCACCTTTTTCGGAAAGAGCTAAGGCATAAAAGTATCTAACTTCTGGGTTTTGTGGGTATAAAGGAATGGTTTTTTCAGCAAGTTCAATTGCTGGTTTCCATTTTTTATGGCGTGTTAGAATCGCAAGACTTGCTTGAAGAAGGTCTTCATCGTCGACTTTTCGTTTTCTTGCTTCCAACATATTTTTATAAGAATTTTCAAAGTCGTTCAACTTATCATAGTTAAATGCAAGCAATGCATAAAACTCATAAGAAGACTTCCCATCAGTCAAAAGGCTTTTGACTAGTTCAATCGACTTGTTATAATTTTTAACCTTATATTCATCCACAGCTTGGAAATAAGCGGAACCAACTTGTTCTTTTTCTTGAGAGTAAAGGGATGTTACGAGAAGACAGGTAACGGCAAAAGCATAAATCAAATGTTTCATAAAAGGTCCGATGGAACTGTAATGGAGTTCAAATTGACCGAATCAATCCTGGAATGGTAAGGTTCGATGGGGTCCAGGTATAGGAAAACGCTTCCCCCCTTGGAAAGCAAGTAATGTTCGATATGTTCTTCGGTGATGATTTCGGTATCTGCGGTGTAAAGAATGGGGTTTTCTCCCGGACCCATATGGACGTGGAATTCCTGGTGGGAGAGGAAATCCGAAAGGTTGAGATACCCGGACCCAAAATAGAGTCCCGACTGGAAGTAGTATTTATAATAGACTTTTACTTCGGGAAGGATGAGATTCGGGCGAATGAATCCCAATTCAATCCGTTCAATTGTGCCTACAGTACGGATTTTTCGGAGTTGGAACCAAATTTTGCGGATAAAAAAATAAGAAAACAGAAAGACGAGGGGAATGAGGATTGCCATTTCCGTTCGCCTTTCCGAAAGGCTCTCTAAACGAGAGCCAAATCTTTTTCCTCTGTGTTTGGAGAAGAACCATCGTCTTTTTTCGGAATTTCTTTGTAATCAGACCAAGGAGTTTCTGAATACACTAGTTTTCCTTCTGCAAGATCAACGAAGATCTTTGTTGGGTTGTCATAAACACCTTTCAAAGATTGTACTGCCATATAATCTTCCAATTCTCTTTGGAACACACGTCGGAGTGGTCGTGCCCCATAGTTTTGGTCGTATCCAATGGTAGCAAAATGTTCCTTTGCCAATTGAGAAAGGTCCACAAGAACTTTCTTCTCAGTCAAACGTTTGTTAAAGTCTTTTAACATGATATCCACAATGTTTACGATCTCTTCTTTTTTGAGAGGAGAAAAGTAAACTACCTCATCCACACGGTTGAGGAATTCTGGATTAAAATGTTTTTTCAACTGTTCACGAGCTTGTTCTGCTTTATAAGTTTCTCTCTCTTCTGCGAAGTCTTCAAAACCCAATCTTCCACCTTTCGAAATTTCTTTCGCAGCGATGTTCGATGTCATGATGATGATGGTATCGCGGAAATTTACCTTACGACCTTTCGTATCAGTTAAGTTTCCTTCTTCCATGATTTGGAGTAGGATGTTAAAAAGATCATGGTGTGCCTTTTCGATTTCATCAAGAAGCACCAAACTATATGGTTTTCTTCTGACAAACTCAGTGAGTTGGCCACCATCATCATATCCTACGTAACCTGGAGGAGCTCCAATCAAACGGGATACTGCATGAGGTTCCATATATTCCGACATATCAATGCGGAGCATATTGTCCTCTGACCCAAACAACTGTTCTGCGAGTGCTTTTGCAAGTTCCGTTTTTCCCACACCAGTTGGCCCAAGGAAAATAAACGATCCAGTAGGACGTTTTTCACTTTTGAGACCGGTCCTTGAACGTCTGACGGCACGAGCCACTTTTTCGATGGCATCAGTTTGGCCAACAATACGATTTTTGATGTCTTCTTCCAAATTGAGAAGTTTTGTGTTTTCGGACTCTTCCATTTTTTTCAATGGAATTCCTGTCCAAAGGCTCACAACGGAAAGTATGTCCTCTTCTTCAATGGAAACAGCATACCCTTCCATTCGTTCTTGCCATTGTTTGGTTTTTTCTTCCAACTGGCCTTTTTTACGATTCACTTCATCGCGAACCGCTGCCGCTTTTTCATACTCTTGGCTACGAACCAAATCTTCTTTTTTAACAGAAAGGCCTTTGATTTCTTCTTCGATCTCTTTGATTTCGTTTGGACGTTGGCAATTTGCAAGACGAGCCTTAGCACCTGCTTCATCAATGATATCAATGGCTTTGTCTGGTAAAAAACGATCGTTGATATAACGGTGAGATAACTTCACAGCTTGTTCGATCGCTTTTTCCGAATAACGAACCTTATGGTGAGCTTCGTATGCTTTTTTCAAACCATCGAGGATAAGAACCGCATCATCTACAGAAGGTTCTAAAACCTTCACCATTTGGAATCTTCTTTCCAAAGCAGAATCTTTTTCGATGTATTTACGGTATTCGTTGTTAGTGGTGGCACCAATACATTGTAATTCCCCACGAGCAAGCGCTGGTTTTAAAATGTTTGCCGCATCCACAGCTCCTTCAGCAGCACCGGCTCCAATGAGAGTGTGCAACTCATCAATAAAGATGATGATGTTTTGAGAAGTAACGATTTCTTTCATGATTTTTTTCAATCGTTCTTCAAACTCACCGCGGTATTTTGTACCTGCAATGAGACTTGCTAAATCAAGAGATAACACTCGTTTATCAAAAAGTAGATCAGGAACCAATTTTTCGATTACAGCTTGCGCAAGACCTTCAACGATTGCCGTTTTTCCCACACCTGATTCTCCCACAAGAACTGGGTTGTTTTTGGTTTTACGAGAAAGGATTTGGATGACTCGTTCAATTTCTTTGGAACGACCAATCACCGGATCCAATTTTTTCTCACGTGCGAGTTGGGTTAGATCCCGTGCAAACTCATCCAAAATCGGAGTTTTACTCTTTTCTTGTCTTGGAGCCGCTTGTTGTTGTGTTTGGCCTTGGGTTGCACCTTGTGTTCCCGTATTTCCACCCACAGCACCAGAAGGCGGAGCTCCGAGAAGTCGTAAAATTTCAGATTTAATAACGTTATAATTTACGCTAAAAGATGATAACGATCCGCCTGCGATATTATTATTATCACGTAATAATGCCAATAGAATGTGTTCGGTTCCTACATAGTTATGTTTGAGGCGTTTTGCTTCCTCTTTAGAAACTTCGATCATTTTTTGATATTTGTCTTGTCCTTGGCTTACATCCAAAAGCAAGGCACCCGAACCCTCACGAGTTCTTTTTTCGACTTCTTTACGAAGTTCGTTTAAATTGATATTTAGATTCGTTAGAATCTTGATCGCGACAGAGTCCTCCTCCCGGAGAAGCCCAAGTAGAATGTGCTCAGGACCGATAAAATCGGAACCCAAACGTTTTGCCTCATCTTGGGCGATTTCGTTGATGACTCTTTTTGCTCTTTTTGTGAATTCCAACATGCCGCACCCTGCCTTTTTTAATTAGACGAACGTTCTTTGTTCCCATCACGACCGTACCGGTTTAATACGAGCCTAGTAAACCAAGAATTTTGTAAAACTGACGTTTTTGAACCACTGAGGCGTTCTTCCACGAGATTTTTACGATAAGAACCCGGTCTTTTCCGATGTTCCTGAATCTATGATCGGAGGAAGGAGCAAATTCTATACCAAATTCATACAATGTTTGTAAATTTGAAAAAAACCCAATCGCCAGTTCGGGATCCACTCCGAGTAGGACAGAATCTCGCCTTCCCATTCCCAAATTGGTGGGGCAGGAAGAAACAAATCCCCATTCAGGAACATGTGCCCAGTAAGATTTTTGGAATAAAAAACGAAAAAGGGAAATTTTCTTTTTTTCTCTTAGGGGGAAAAGAAGCGAATTTTTCGGTGGGAAAACCCAGATGGATTCCCAGCGGATATGGTCTTCCGATCCCAAATAAAAACCCATTGTCCGTTCCGGTTCCGCAGTCCTTGGGGGATTCGAAAAAATACCATCTGGATACAGATAAAAATCCATTTTATTGTCAACTAACAACCGTTTCAACTTATCTTCATAAGTTTCATAAAAAGGGAAAAGATTTGATTTTAGATTTCTTGTGATGCGAGTTCGAAAAGACAATAAAGAGAGATGGTTCGTATTTTCTTTTACAAAATTTTCCAAATCTTCACTTAAGTTTTTTGGGATGATTTTGTTTTTTTTTGGTTTTGGGAATTCAAAATTGGAAACACAATGAACACAACCAAACTTGCCGCTTTTACGAAACTGAATTTCTGTGGTTCCGCAAAAACGACAAAAGCTCATCTCAGGTAACGGACGTTAGCTGCCCAGAAACAATTCGATTTCGTTTGTGAGCCATAGAGGCAAGCTCCAAGTCGTGAGTCACAAGAATCAAAGAGAACTTAAATTCATTCTGCAGTTCTTTGATTAAATCCATCAAATGGCGAGAGTTATCCCGATCCAAGTTTCCTGTTGGTTCATCTGCCAAAATGAGTTGCCTCCTTCCCACAAGTGCCCTTGCCACACCGACCCTTGCACTTTCTCCACCGGAGAGTTGGGATGGGAAACTATCTGTCCTTTCGCCAAGACCTACCTTTTTTAAAATTTCAGTGGCCTGTTGTTTTGCCAAACCTGGATTCATTTTTGCAATGAGAAGTGGCATCATTACATTTTCTAAAGCGGTAAAATCAGGTAACAGAAGATGTTGTTGGAAGATAAAAGAAATTTTTTCGGCACGAAAACTTTCTCTTTGTTTTTCGTTTAGATTTTTTAGACTCACTCCACAAACTTCCACCTCACCGTCGTCAAACGAATCCATAGCACCAAGGATATTGAGAAGAGTGGACTTCCCCACTCCCGATGCTCCTTCTACAGAAACAATTTCGCCAGGCAAAACTTCAAAATCTAGGCCAGAAATGATATGGTATCTTTTATCAACAACTTGATAGTATTTTTCTAATTTGCGAACGGAAACAGTTGGTTTTATATTCATATCAGTCATTTCGGATTGTATCCACAGGGTTTAGATTCGCAGCCATACGTGCAGGGAAATAACCAGCAAGACCCGAAAGAATGGTCGCAGCCGTTGTCACCATAAAGATAAAAGAAATATCAATGTCCACAGGGATATGATCAAAATAATAAATATCTTTTGGTACAAGTTCTACTGGATCCCAATCCCCAGGGTTTAATAGTCCACCAATTCCATTGATGATCTCAGAGATTACGTTGATGATGACTTCTAACTTAGTCGCAATAAAGATCCCAGCCATTCCACCGACGAGCGAAGACAAAATCCCTACGATCATTGCATTTAATGTAAAAATCAAAAGAATATCATTGGAAGCAAGGCCAAGAGCCTTCAGAGTTCCAATGGATCTTCTTTTTGCTCGAATCAATGAATGGACAGTAGCAACCATCCCAAGTGCAGCAAGGACAATAAATAAAAATACAATGATGGAGATGATTGTTTTTTCAAGCCTTAGTGCAGCTAAAAAGTTTTCTTGTTCTTCAGCGATCGTTCGAACAGACCATGATGTTTCATCTTGAATTTTTTTGTTCCAGTTGTCTTCGTTTAACCTTGATAAGATTCTATGTTTGGTTAGTTTTAAATCATCCAAGGAACGAACCTTAATAGCAACCTGATTGACTGCTCCACTCATCTTAAAAAATTCTTGAGCTTGCGGAAGAGACAAAAACACAAACTTAGAATCGTAATTATAATAACCTGTTTTAAAAAGTCCGGTCAATCGAAAGGTTTGGACATTGACTTGGACACCACGTTCCACAGTGAATCTTCCACCGGGAACAGCCATTGTGATTTCACGACCAAGCCCATACCCGTAGATGGCACTCATTTCTTTTCCCACAACAACCAATTTCTTCGTGTTGATCGATTGGATCTCATCCCGATCGTATTGCAAAATGCGAGGGAAGTTTGGTAACCCATTCTCCACTAGTTTTTCGACAAAGTCCACAGGGACTGCTCGAATCATAATGGGGTTAAAGTTGTTATTACTTTGAATGAGTCCATGACTCGTTATGTTTCCTTCGACAGAAACAAAAGACTCTGCCAATTTCGGATCTGACTTTAGGTGAGCGATAACCTTTTCATAATCATAAATCGCTCCAGACCCATATGAGTTTTCGATCGTGATATGTGGTCCCCCTTGCCAAAGAGATTCTTTCACTTGTTTTTGGAATCCGTTGAAAATGGAGAGGACAACCACTAGGAGCCCCACTCCCACCGCCATAACAATGAACGACAGCCTGGATTTGATGGAGAGGAATCCTAGTACTCTGGACCCTCGGATGTAACGGATAGTGATTAAAGAGACAATTCCCATGATGACCTAATCTTTTTGACAGCTTTATTCAAAAGATGGATACTGTCAAAAAAGAACCTTATGCCTGAGACACCAAACTATTATTCTGTCAAAGTAAACCTTCGAGACGAAGCCAATATGGTCTACACCATGATTGCGGCTGTCATTGACCCGGTTGAAACCAAATCGGTGAAGTTTGAGGGAGTTTCGTGTACAAGCCCACTGTCCCTTTTGCCAGTTCGGTCCACATTTCAGGACTTTTATAACCGAATGCAACGGGTGATTTACAAAGGGGAACAACAAAAAAACATCACAAAGTCCCTCCAAGAGCTGATCAAAACAAAATTTGGATCAGAAAGTTTTTTGGAAGAGATCCTTCACTACATGGATCACAACCTAACAGACCGTTTGGACTTTGTTTTTAGCGAAATTCACAAAAGAACCTCGGGAAACACAGAACCAAAAGTGGAAATCCATTTTGAACTCATTGACCCGAGTGAAGTTTCAAAAACCACTGTGGACGAGGAAGAAGTTGCAAAAAAAGAAGCACCTCCTCCAACACCAGTTCCCCAAGCCTCCGGTTTTTTAATCCCAGCTGACAAACAAATTGTTCAATTTAAGTTCCAACTTTCCCCAGTGAATGGAGTCCCTCTCGTTGAACTGAAAGCAGGCGACAATGTGTACATTCGTTTGGTTCCTGGTGATGGAATCACAGATTCCATCATCAATACTCTGGAACTCAAAGAAGAATCTGGTGCAATTAAACAAATTCCCGCAAAAATTGTAAACATCTCGAATAACAAAAATTTTTCTGAAGTTGTCATCAAAATCAATGAACAAATCTACGGAAAAATCATTGAAGAAGAGAATTCTGTTAAAATCAAAACAACAGATGCACAACAAGGGGCAGCCAATATCATAGGTTCAGTTGCTTCTCCCACTGCAGCCGTAACTAAAGCAAAACAGAACCAAAAACTTTCTGCTGATGAGAGTTTTCATTTAATGCCTTATATCATTATGTTAATCGTTCTTGCGATTGGTATGATGACTATTTTTGTAATCTTATAAACTTCTATGGAAAAAATAAAAAAACGACTTCCGATCATCACTTCGGCATTTATTGCCATCATTCTCATTCATTCCCTCTTTGTTGATTATACGGTTCAGCTTCCCGATTATATCGCCACAGAAAATTCCGAATCGGCAATGGAATCAATGAAACCTCAAGTAGTTACTGAGAATGGAGTTCTGAATCGAATTTCCTATTTGGAATCATTTTTGGTTGAGCTGGAATCAAGAGAACTTCCTGTCGATACAGAGCAGGAAGATACAAAAGAAAATATCAAACGAGTCTTAGTTGGTCAAAAATTATTACTCGGACTTTCTTTGTTTTATTTGTTATTAGCATTTTCAACTGCAGTTTCCTATGCCTACCGAGCGTGGTTTCATAAAACATTGGCAAATGTTTTTTATCCTGTGTCTTTTGTTGTTTTGGCACCAAAAGTTTTTTACCAACTCAACCTGGCAATGCAGCAGGAAATTTTATCCTATTTTTATTTCGTTTTTATAATCATCACATACGGAATCAGTGTAGTTTCCTATCGATTGATTTTAAAAAATAAAGAACTAGCAGAAGGATTCCAATCACTACAATTTTCCTCTTCCTTAGAAGAAGAAGGGAGATCACCAAGTAACACAAAAACTGGGTCTATTTTTGCTCCCGTGTTTCATGTGGCCATCATCATCTTAATTGGGATTTTAATCGGAAACTTAATTTATATTCCGCTTTTCCTATTACAAAAACACTATGTAACAGAGTTTAGTTACTTTATTTTCATTTTACTTGGGATTTTATCTTTATTTTATATCTTCAATTACAAAAAAGTGGGTGGGGAACCAAACAGTAGCAATTGGAAAAATCTGACTGTTAGTTTTGCTTATTTACAATTTCGTTTTTTAAGAAATGGGTTTTTGTCTTTATTTAGTACAATTCTTATTGTTTTCTTTGTAACGTTTTTGTTTAGTTTATTACTTTTTAATATTGATTTGATCCAAAATCATTTGGGGCTTTTTGGAAAAGCCACAGAATTTTGAGTGCCTAGCTAGTGGCACTCCGATTCTTTTCCTTTGCGCACCAAACACCAAACCTTTCCATTCGGATAGAATGTAGATCTTGAAATCAATTCTCCTTCATTGGAGTAGATTTCAGATGCTTCTTTTGCACCAGTTGGGTAGTAATAAAACCACTCACCCACCTTCTTATCGTTTTCGTAACTACCCTTTTCTTCTACTTTTGTATCTGGATAATAACGAACCCAATCGCCTGTACGCAAACCGCCATCAAAAAAACCTTTTTCGTTCACCCGACCACTACGAAAGTATCTATGGTAAGAGCCGGTTTCATTTCCGAGTTCAGCAGATCGAATCCATAGCTGTTTTTTGCGATTCCCTGCTTGGTAATTTTGTTCAATGTATAATTTACCATCTGAGAAATAAAACTTCCAAAGTCCATCTCGCTCACCGTTGATCATATTCCCTTCCATGATGGTAATCCCAGTGAGGTAATTTAACTTTTTACCATATCCATTGGGTTGGCCAAGAGCATCAACGGGCACTTCAGTGATTAAATTTCCATTTTCATACCATTCACGGTAAAACCCATCCCCTACCAAAAGGTAGAGATTTGTTTTTTTTTCGTAGTTTGCATCTTTAGGAATAGAACCAGGTCTTGCGGCAGTTGCTTTACAAGGACCGAACAACAAACCGGAAACTAAAACCGCAACTAATAAGGATACAAAGACCCAGATCGAACTGTCTTTAATGTGTGTGGATGTAGATGTCATTTTCATTTTTGAACTTAGTTAGGATTTCTTTCGAGATAAGAATTCGATTGAGCCTCTTTGACCGAATGGGAGTTAAATAACGTAAACACATCAGGATAGTTCCTTCAGGTTCTAAAGAAGTGTATACGATAGGAGTTGTTTTGCCAAGTCGAACCAGATAGTTTTTAGACATCTCTCGAATTTTTGATTCTACCAATTCAGGAGCCAAAACCAATTCTTCATGAAGGATTTGGGAACAAATTTTTTCTGCTTTTTCCCAATTGGAATTGATCTCAAGATAAACCTTAAACTCATCCCAAACAAAATCCATAGTTTCCGAAACAATAAAGAATCGATACAAAACAATATTATAGTTTGGAAAGTGAATGAGTCGATTTGTTGATTGTTCAAATCTTGGGTCTGAAGCAATTTCTAATAGAGTGAACTTAAAAAAACCTATATTAACAACATCACCTTTGATATTATCCAGTTCAATCCGGTCTCCCACCTTAAATCCATTGGCACCCATAATCATAAACCAACCGACCATATTCAACCAGACTTCTTTCAGTGAAATGACAATCCCGGCACCAGCAAGACCAAGCACCGTTGGCAAAAGCGACAAACTTGAAAACACAATGGGAAGGTAAGCAATTCCAAACACCAAAAGAAATCCCATACGGGCTACTTTTCTACGATTGTATTCATGAACCGCATCGGGAGCTGGTTTGATCCTCTCCACAAGAATCATGGTAATTTTATAACAAAATATAGCAACAATGACCATGTATCCAAACAGAATCATGGTTTCCGCAAAATCACGGTTAGCACTACGAAGTAAAGTTAATGGATTTAAATCCAAATAGAATTCTTTTAGGCTTCCCCTACCCATTCTATAGTTTTCCTTTTTGGCGTTTTAAAATTTCGAGGATCATCTTTCTTTCTACAGGAACACCAAATTTTGGTTTTCCAAAATCCTCTAAGAGAACAAATTTTAAGGAACTACCTTCCTTTTTTTTATCATGTTCCATATGTTTTAAGATTTCTTCCGGTTTTTCTTCCAAACGAGTGGGAAGTTCCAGTTTTTTCATAAGGGTGATAGCCTTTTGAAAATTTGATTCTGAAAATCCAACCAATTCTTTCGATAACAATAGAGCAGTCACAAGGCCCACAGAAACCGCTTCCCCGTGAGAATATTTTTTGTATTGGGTTAACGATTCAATGGCATGACCAGTTGTATGCCCTAAATTTAGGACCGCACGAAGACCTGATTCTTTTTCATCTTGGCCAACAATCCCGGATTTAACTCGCACAGACTCCTCTATCGCATAACGAAGAATTGGTGAATCTGCAGAGTATTCTGAACGTATTGAATTGGATATTTTTTCTAAAAAATCTCCACCATCGAGAAATGCGTGTTTTGCGATTTCTGCCAAACCACAACTCCATTCTTTATCTGGGAGAGTGGAAAGTGTAAAGAGGGGAGCAAAAACAAACTCTGGTTGGTAAAACGCTCCAACCATATTTTTACCGGAATCAACATTTACGGCAACCTTTCCCCCTACTGAGGAATCAACACAAGCTAGTAGTGTTGTCGGAACCTGTACAAAACGTACGCCTCTTTGGTAGGTAGCAGCAATGAAACCCGCGAAGTCACCTACCACTCCACCACCAAAGGCGATGACAACAGCTCTTCTATCTGCATCCGTTTCAATGAGTTGGTTGTAGACTTTTTTTACCCGATCGATATGTTTATTTTTTTCACCAGGTTTTAGATAAATAAAGGAAAATGGGAAGTTTAAGGACTTTAATTCTTTGGTAATGTATTTTTCATAAATTCCCGCTATTTCTCGGCTCGTGAGCACATAGATTTTTGAAACCTTGGGAAGTGAATTTAATTTTTCAGTGAGGCCTTGGAAGTCTTCGTGTAACTCAATTGGGTAACGAAATCCCTGTCCAATAATTTCACGTTCTGACAACTTCATGGTTCATTCACCCATGGGCTGGAAATATATCTAGGTTTATTTGTTGTTTTTGCCCGGAAGTAATGTTTTATATCGGGACGAATGTCCATAGACAAAATTTCTTTGGTAGTAAAATATCCAAACCCAGAAATTGCTTTTTCTTTCGGATTGAGAACGGGTAACAGATCTTTGACCTTGGTTAAAAAAACAATTTGAATGAGATGACGTTTTTTATTTGGATCGATGGATTCATTTAGAAATAAAAAATCCATTTTACTCACTTCCAGAGACAATTCTTCATTCAGTTCTCGTTTGAGTGCTTCTTCTCCCGACTCACCAAATTCAATCCCACCACCGGGAAGTAACCAATACCCCGACTGTTTTTTTTGCTGTTGTACAAGCAAAATTTTACCCTTGGGGTCTTGGATGAGAGCGGCAACCCGAACTCTCATCGATTTGGATTTTAATAAAAAATCGATCATAGTATTTTTAAAAAACGTAAGGCCGCTTTAGCTGCCATCTGTTCTGCCCGACGTTTGTTTTTTCCTTCCCCATTTGTTTGGAAATTTTTATCGCAAACAACAGAAACGAGGAACTCTTTATCGTGGTCAGGACCCTCTTCTTTCATAACAGAATATTCAGGTAATTTTTTCCATTTCTTTTGGCAAAATTCCTGCAAAATGGTTTTATAATCTTTTGTTTCTTCGGCATCTTCCACTGCCTTTTCCATCGTTTGGAAATGAGGAGTGAGGAACTTGCGACAACTTTCTAATCCTTGGTCCAAATACAAAGCACCAAGGAAAGCTTCAAAACAGTCTGCTTGTAAATTGGCATTGGCTTCCCCTTTGTCCCTTTCGCCTTTGCCGAGGAGTAAATACTCAGGGAACCTGTACACACGCGCTAATTTCGCAATGGCGGGCGCAGAAACCATTTTGCTTTTTAGTTTAGCAAGTTTCCCTTCTTTACCTTTGGGTAAGGATCGATATAAAAATTCGGCAGCGAGGATTCCGAGGACCGAGTCACCAAGGAACTCCAAACGTTCATTGTCAGATAAATAACGATCTGAGTCTTCGTTTGCGAATGACCTGTGAACAAATGCTAGGTGGAGAAGAGAAATATCCTTAAATTGGGTCTTTGTTAAAACTTGGAGTTCTTTAAGAGAGGAAATTCTTTCAGGTGGGAGTTTGATACGAATCGAGTCGGACAAGGGTTCAAAGATCCGGGTTCCTCTATTCGGGGAACCCGGTTTTTGGATTGGGAATTACCCCTTAAGTTTATCGATGAATTTAATTACATCGCCTACGGTTTGGATTTTTTCTGCGTCTTCGTCAGAAATTTCCACACCAAACTCTTCTTCAAGAGCCATTACTAGCTCAACTGTATCAAGAGAGTCAGCACCAAGATCATTGATGAAGTGAGCTTCAGGTGTAACTTCTGACTCATCAACACCAAGTTGTTCTACGATGATTGACTTAATTTTTTCGAAATCTGCCATTTTATATCCTCCAGGCCACTGTGAACAGTGGGGCAAGTGTTAAATCGTTTTCCGCCAGGTATATATGTACGCCTAGCGTTTTTTTAAAATGAAATTGTCGGAATTTTTGGCAAGTCTAAATAGATTATTTTCCTCTTGAAACCTTTGACATCATTCTAACATCACCTAACGTAAATTAATCTAAAGAAATTTCCTTCGATTTGTTCAGAAAACCCAGTCCACACCCCAAAGGACCATGCCAATTCCAAAATCCTGACCTGATTTCCAATGCTTTGTTCCATTTTAACAGATTTACTTTCTGTTATAGCGGAATTGACTTCCCCCAATCCCTTCTATTTACGAAAACAATCCCAAGAAAATAAATAAAGGAGAATTCCATGACTCAAAAATGGATCCATTCATTCACCACTTTCCTCCTACTTTCCTTCTCGATATCTTGTGCAGAAAAGAAAGAAGACAATAACACACTACTCGCGGGCCTACTTCTCTTTGCCGCAAACCAAGTGAAAGTGAATACGGCCACTGATTTAGCGAACGAATCGGCAGCGGACTACAACCAAAACAATTGGGGACTCATCACTCCGCAAACTTTGGCTCGATTTGTAAACAATTGGCAAACAAACAAACCAAGCCACATCACAGGAAACCTCATCATCTTACAAACAGATGCAGCTGACCGTGTAGCGGGAGGTGCTGCTTCCCCCTACATTGCAGAAAATCCAAGCCAAGGTGTCTACGTATACCTATTAGATGATTATAAAACTGTCGATTTACCGAGTGGAGGATTCCGTTTCAATCAAACAAGAGACACGGGCTTATTCTCCAATTCCGTTCGTTACCAAGCCAATGGACAGTTTGTCGATGATTGGCTAAAAACTTTTGGAATCAATCTCTCTAAAGACTTAGTTGTTTTTACCGTTGGTACAGGGAATGGAATCTCCGCAGGAGCTTATCCAGCAAAAGCAGTGGGCGCCGGAGCCGTACAAGATGTAACAAGAGCCGTATATTGGTTACGTTATTGGGGAGCCGATATCAAAAACTTGGCAATTCTCAATGGAAACCTGAACAAAAAAGCAACTGGTGCAGGGATTCCGCTTTCTGCAAGTCGGTCAGGAATCAACTTAGAAAGGAATGCAGGATTTTCAGTGAAACAACTACGAGTTGATAATACTGTGCTTACCCTTGGATTGGAAGATATTTATGAGATCGCAAAATCTGGGGGCACTGCAAATCTTCCTGGCCTTACCGCCAAACAGCAGATTATCGATGCAAGGCCAGCCACACAATACAATGGGACAGCGGATGGTTTAAATGTAGCACGAAATGCACTTCTAACAAACCCAGGAAACCAAGCCTACATCACAACTTCCTTTCAATCATCAGGTGCTCCTTCTGCCAGTGCAGGGAACCAAACATTTGTTCCTTTCGAAGGGAATATCAAATCTTCCAAAACATTTCCATGGGCCGACCTACTCAAAGACAATGCGGATGGATATGAATTCTTAGACAAAGCAGCCATCAAAACATTGTTTGATACAACAAGAGCTGTTTACTCACCAGGTACCACAATTGTCAGCCAATGCCGTACAAACTTTGAAGCCCAAGTCAATGGATTTGCCTCGTTGAATATCCTTGGATACCCAACAGTCTATTATGATGGATCTCTCGTGGAATGGACGGCACTAGTAGCGGGACATGGAACAAATTCCGTCAACCAAGTGCCAACTGACTTCAAATGGAGAACGGATACTTCCAATGTATCAACTTTCCTTTGGTACAATGAACCAACCCATGTGGTTCGCCCTGTTGTAAATCTCACGGCAACGACTACAAAAAAATTCATCCAAGAAGATAAGGCTTATAAGTACTAATCTCTTTCCCAGTTTACACTTCGTCTCCCTGCGAAAGTAGGGAGACATTCTTTTAGAAATTCCCTTTCCAAGAAAGTTTTTCCTAGTCAGTTTGTATTTATGGCAAGGAACGAAAAAGAAGAATCCATCCACATTGGGTTTCGTGAGACCATTACCTTAATCCTCCCCTACTTTCAAAAAAAAATTTGGGACCAAATCAAAGCCGTCATCTGGATTGTTCTGTATCTTGCTCTCTTTCAATTATTCATTTTGCGAATTCCCATCAAAGAAGCAGGTCTCATTGCCTTAGGAATCTCTGCAGTAGTTCTTGGTTTGGCTTTCTTTTTGGAAGGACTGTTTTTGGGCCTTATGCCCTTGGGTGAGGCATTGGGACTTCGCCTTCCGCAGAAATTAGGAATTTTTAGCATCATTCTGTTTTCCATATTGATGGGAGTTGGTGCCACCCTGGCAGAGCCAGCCATCGCCATCCTTCGCGCCTGCGGGAGTAAGGTGGCGCCTTGGGATGCTCCCCTACTGTATTTTTTGTTAAACGAAGGGTCTTTTTTTCTTTACCTTTCTATTGCCATAGGTGTTGGGATCTCCGTTGTCTTTGGGATGTTACGATTTTTATTTGGATTTTCCTTAATGCGAATCCTTGTGCCAACCATAGTGATTCTGTTAGGTGTAAGTATATATGCATACTTTGATGAAAATTTAAAATTTATATCTGGCCTTGCTTGGGATTCGGGAGCTGTGACAACGGGACCGGTCACTGTCCCCCTGGTTGTGGCACTGGGGATTGGGATTTCCAAAGTAGCAGAAAAAAATGACCAAAGTAGTGCTTATGGAGTCGTGACCCTTGCTTCTCTTTTTCCCATCCTCTCTGTGTTTTTAGTTGGAATGTATTTTTCTGGAAAACTACCCAAACCAATGTCGGAAGAAGTTTTTTTTAAACAAGGAATCAAATTGGAAGAAGCCAAACTGCTGCTTGGTGATTCATACAAAGTCCCTTTCACAAAAGAAGTATCATTGCCAAAAAAAATTAGCCCACCTGAATTTTTCAAAAAGGCAAAAGAAAATATTTTTGATGCTTTCGAATTAGCAATTCGGGCCATTTTACCTTTATCGATTTTTTTACTTTTGTTTTTGGGATTAATTCTTAAAGAAAAAATATCCTACCCCGAAGAAGTATTTTTGGGGATTGGATTTTCTATCATTGGCCTTAGCATTTTTAACTTTGGAATCATCTTCGGATTAAATAAACTGGGGGACCAAGTAGGTGGAAAACTTCCCTCCACGTTTCGTTCCATTGAACTCATTGACTCTACAAAATTTATTCCTAACTTTAACCCAAAATCTGTTTTGAAAGCAGTCAATGAAGATGGAAAGGAAGAAAAATTCTTTTATCTAAAAGAAAGAAAGTCCTACACAGGAATCCCATACCATGAAGAAAACTGGAATCAAAAAAACAAAGTGTATGAATATGTTCCCATCCATGGACCAATTTTTGGGAAAGAAGACAATTTATTAGGTTACTTAGTAGTTCTTGTATTTGCTTTCTTTTTAGGATATAGTGCCACACTCGCCGAACCAGCATTATCTGCCTTAGGAAACACGGTAGAAGAAACAACTGTTGGTACATTTCGAAAATCATTATTAATTCAATCTGTGGCGGTTGGAGTGGGACTTGGAACTCTCCTCGGTATGTTAAAAATTTTATTAGAAATCCCTTTGGTTTGGATTGTTGTTCCCATTTATCTTTTACTTCTTTTTTTAAATACATTTAGCAAATCAGAATTTATTGATATAGCATGGGATAGCGCCGGAGTAACCACAGGCCCCATCACTGTTCCACTGATCATCGCCATGGGACTTGGGATCGGCAACCAAATGGGAACTGTCGATGGATTTGGAATTTTAGCCGCAGCTTCTGCTTTTCCGATCTTATCTGTTTTGATTATGGGTATGTTTGTTGAGAACTCCCGCAAACTTTCGTTACGTGATTCGGAACTAAAAGAGAAATAAAATGCATTTTAAACAAAAAGCGATACGAATCACTGCAATCGTTCATAGAGATTTAACCGACCTTGTTGTTTCGGCCTTAAAACGAAATAATATCCACTATTTCCATATGGAACCAGGAAGGTATCCAGTCCTTGCCAAACGAGGTTGGCTTCTTTTTGATTTTTATCAAAATCATTCTATCATTGATACACCTGTTACGATCTTTGAAGTTTCCTGTGAGGCCTCTGCTGAAAACTTTTTACTTTCTCTTTTCCGAGATGCGGCCGAACTAAACATTCCAGGCCACGGCAGTGTGTATTCAGAGACGATTGAATTCCACAGTCCTCTCCCAACCGACTACATTGTCACAACAGAAGAAAAAACCAAAACTGTTGGTTTTTCAGGACTCACTGGAATTTTTTGTATTTTACCTCGCGGGTCAGCAGAACCCATTGCTCGTTTGATTTTACAAAACGGTGTGGCCGTTCCTACCATTAGTTATGGAACAGGGACAGGATTAAGGGATCAGTTGGGGCTTTTAAGAATCACAATCCCAAAAGAAAAAGAAATTTTAAAATTGGTTGTCCACTCATCGGATGCGGAACATGCGATGGACTTTATCATCGAGGTGGGTCGATTGGATTTACCAGGCAGAGGATTTATTTTTGAATTCCCAATTGGCCGCGGTTTACTCAATACAAAAGTCAGTTTGGAAGGACCCAAACAAGCAGCCAGTATGGACCAAATCATTTCCGCATTAGATCAGTTATATGGAAATATGGAATGGAGAAAAAAATCCAATCAATTCAGACAATCGGCTCGTCATAGAAATTATTTTGAAGGGGTAAATGTTGTCATCAACTGCAAAGAGGAATCTATTGAATCAAGCCTAGCCAATCTACGAAAAGTGGGAGTTTCCAGTTCCACAATCTCCCTCAATAAATTGCTTCATTCCCAAAATGAAAAAAACGCATTTACACCGGCAAGAGAGGCAGCCAACATTCTGATCCCTAAAAAAAATCTTTCAGAAGTACTCAGCGTATTGGAAGAAACTGGTTTTTTTGGAGAAGAAACAGAAGGGATTGTTTACACAATCGAAATCCCAAGAGCCTTCTCTTACCAATCGAAACTCGGTAAAAGAAAATAAAAATCCCCTCATCTCGAAGTATCGAAATCAGGGGATCTGTTATCACCAAAGGATGGTAAGATGGTAAACTTAAGATCAGTCTTCAATAAACCAGAGTGAAAACTGATGAAAGTCTTAAGTCCTAAATCTTAGTGACCGCCACCTGGTAAAAATCCACCACCATTGATATCAAGGATATGACCTGTGATAAAAGAAGATGCATCTGATGCAAGGAATGCGATTCCGTTTGCGATGTCTTCAGGAAGACCAGCACGTTTGAGTGGAATTGCTTGCACCATACCGTGTCTGATGTTTTCAGGGATTGCTTCTGTCATTTCTGTTGCAATAAAACCTGGAGCGATTGCGTTACAACGAACCTTTCTAGATGCCATCTCAAGAGCCACAGCTTTTGTGAAACCAATCACTCCTGCTTTAGATGCAGAGTAGTTTGTTTGTCCAATATTTCCGTTTTCACCAGAGATAGATGAAAGGTTGATGATGGACCCACCATTTTCTTGTTTCATCATAACTTTGATGGCTGCTTGTGTACAAAGATAAGTTCCAGTAAGGTTTACTGCGATGACCGAATCCCACTGCTCTTTTTTCATTCTCATAAGGAGAGTGTCACGAGTGATCCCAGCGTTGTTCACTAGGATATCAACAGATCCAAATTCTTTTTTTGCAGAATCAATTAGTTTTTGAGCATCTTCTTCAACAGAAACGTTTGCTACAACTGCGATTGCTTTATAACCTTTGGCTTTTAATTCTTCAGCGGTTGCATTCGTTGCTTCTGGGTTCATATCCGCTACAACGATATTGGCTCCAAGAGAAGCAAGTTTCAAACAAGTTGCTTTTCCAATTCCTCTTGCTCCACCTGTTACGATGGCTGTTTTTCCTGATAAACTAATCATTTGGTTTTTCCTCTTTTTTTCTAATTCCTAAAAACATTTTTAAATCTAAAATCTATTAAAATGAATCCTTCTATTTAAACCGAATCACTAAGGATCGTTTTGTATTCACTAAGTCTTGTCCGAATTCTATCGTTGATTCCGTGTTTGGCGCACTCTGAAATGACTCTGACTGCATTTTTAACTGCCAATGCATTGGATGAACCATGACCAATCATACAAATCCCTTCTACACCGAGTAGAAGAGCACCACCGTATTCCGCATAGTCTAAACGTTTTTTCACAGCGTTAAATGTTGATTTTAAAAGTAAGGCACCAGTTTGTGCAAGACTGGATTGTCTGATGGAATTTTTTAAAACATTAAAAATAGATTTTGCAAGGCCTTCTGTTGCTTTGAGAACAATGTTTCCTATAAAACCATCACAAACAACAACGTCCACTTCACGGCCACCACCATAAAGATCACGACCTTCCACGTTTCCTACAAAGTTAAATGGTATTTTTTTTAAAAGATCGAAGGTTTTGACAGAAACCGTATTTCCTTTTTTGTCTTCTTCCCCATTGGAAAGAATACCAACCTTAGGATTTTGGATTCCAAAAAGTTCACGGGAATAAATTTCACCCATCACCGCAAATTGTGCTAAGTATTCGGGTTTACAATCCACATTGGCACCGGCATCTAACAAGAGTACAGGTGGTCCTTCTTCTCTCGGAATATGCGCAGCGATGGGTGGTCGTAAAACGCCAGGTAGGCGGCCGAGATGTAATAAGGCGGCGGCCATAGTTGCACCAGTGTTTCCCGGAGAAAACACACCGATACATTCTTTATCTGCCACCAAACGAACTGCTTTGACTACGGAAGAATCCTCCATAGCGCGGACTGCTATCGAAGGAGAATCATTCATACCGATGATTTCGGAAGAATGAATGACACGGATTTTCTCTGTGTCATAATCAAATTTTAACAGGATATCAAGTAACTCTTGTTCGTCGCCAACGAGATACACAGACAGCCCGAATTCTCGAACTGCCAGTACCGCGCCCTCGACGATACCTTCAGGGCCGTAATCTCCGCTCATCGCGTCCACGGCGACCCACATAATGGTTAGTTATCTTCGGTCGTTTTTTTAACTTTTTGAGCGACTACGAGTTTTCCCTTATAAAAACCGCAATAAGGGCAAACACGGTGGGATAGAACAAATGATCCACAATTGGAACACGGGTTTAAGTTAGGTTTGCCAATCGCGTGATGGGCTCTTTTCGTTCTAACTTTCGATTTTGATTTACGTCTCTTTGGGACTGCCATGGCTATCCTCTATGGAATTATAACTGGTTTTTACTATGTTTTGGAAAACCAATGTGAAAACAATATTTTAATTTTCTAGGCTCTCGATAAGAGACCGTAATTCGGTGTGTTTGTGATAAAAAGAGGAGCGATTGCAGACCAAACGGGCTGTACTGTATAAAATCGACTCAAATTCCTTGAGACCATTGGCTTTTAGTGTGCCACCAGTGGAAACTAAATCCACGATACAGTCAGATAGACCTACAATTGGTGCCAGTTCAATCGAACCATAAAGTTTGATGATTTCGCAGGAAATCCCTTTGGAAAAAAAATATTCCCTAGTTAGGTTGGGGTATTTGGTCGCCACTCGCACTTTGGAGCGTTTGGCAAAGAGATCAAAGTCAGGAAAAGAGGCAAGAGAGAGCCTACATGCCCCTAATTTTAAATCCACAGGAGCAATGAGGTCAAATCCCCCTTCTCGGAGGATGTCCCAACCGACGATTCCGGCATCAGCCGCAGCTTCTTCCACATAGGTGCAAACATCTTGGGATCTGACAAATAAAAGGCGGAGGCGTTTGTCTTCCGAGACAAAGGTGAGTTCTTTGGAACCCTCGGATGGCAATGTTTTTAACCATCCTTTGGATAACAAAAGAACCGCAGTTTCTTCGGCAAGCCTACCTTTCGGAAGAGCCAAAGTTAACATAGGTTAGTTTTTCCCGAGTTTGAGGAGTAAATAACTAGAGAGAAGTTTTACATCTTCCCCAGATTCTGCCACGTCTAGTTTGACTGCTTTTTCTAGATACTCTTTGGCACCCGCCTTATCTCCGTTAAGGTAAGACAATCGACCTGCTTGGTAATAAGACCATGCTTTAAATCCATTGAGTTCTCTTGCAGGTTCGATCACCGTAGCAGCAATCTTATAGTTTTCTAAAGACTTGGCATTATTTTTTTCACGTTCTCTATAGTTCCCAGCAACGTAAAAATAAAGTGCTTTGATTTCTTTGGGCGTATCAATTTTTTTAGCAGCGTCTTCTAAGTATCCGGCAGCTTTTCCGAATTCACCTTTTTCAGCATAAAGTTTAGAAAGATCTTTCCAAACTCGAAGTTCCATCTTTCCGGTACTTTGGTTTTGTAAAAAAGCTTCTAAACTTTGGATCTGAACATCGAGACCCACTTTTGATTTTTGGTGGGTGAGTTTCAAATCTTCTAAGGTTACCGTTTCTTTCTCAAAAAGATATGCACGGTATTCAAAAAATCCAATGACACAAGCTAACACAACAATGGCGGAAGAAAGGCTGATAAATACAGACTTACGATTGCGCGCTAAAAAATGTGTGAACTTTAAAAATGCGAGTTCAGCTTTAGAACCTTCAAAATCAGCGAACTCATCCTTTTGGATGAGTTCTGCTTGTTTCTTTTGTTCGATTTGGTTTTTTTTATGAAACTTATCCATGGACCTATCGGTTTTGGTTTAAATTCATAAAAGAACCGATGGATTCACGTGAAGGTTGGTTGTCTTCCTTCATGTATTTTGCCATCTCTTCACGTTCTACTGCTTTATCAAAATCTTTGATAGAGAGAGAAATCTTTTTGTTGTTAGGTTCAATTTTAACGACAACTGTGCGAACAGAATCGCCCACTTTGTAAAGATCTTCTAACTTAATGTTACGGCCATCTGGGATTTCGGAGATATGAACTAGGCCTTCGTAACCTGGTTCCACTTCTACGAAAACACCAAAACTAACAATCGACTTCACTCGACCTTCTACAAGGGTACCCGGTGGGTATTTTTTGCGAAGAGCTTCGTATGGATGTTCAGAAAGTTGTTTTAATCCACAGCTGATTCGTTGTGCATCTAAGTTCACATCTAGGATTTTGTATTGAACCGCTTGGCCTTTTTTAAGGAGGTTTAATGGATTCTTTTCTTTTTCATCCCAAGTGATGTCAGAGATATGAATGAGTCCTTCGATTCCACTTTCCACTTCTACGAAAGCACCGTATTTAGTGATTCCTGTGATTTTACCTTCGAGTACATTTCCGGCACGAACGTTAGCAGAAAGAGCTTCCCAAGGGTTAGGAAGGAGTTGTTTGAGTCCGAGAGACAATCGTCTGGCTTCGAAATCAATGTCTAAAATTTCAGAGTCAACTTCTTGGCCTTTTTTCAAAACATCTTTTGGATGAGGTGGTTTTTTTGCCCAAGAAAGTTCAGTGGTATGAATCAGACCTTCGAGTCCTTCTTTGAGTTCTACGAAAGCACCGAAATTGGTAAGGGAGGTAACGATTCCGCGAACCACCATTCCTTTTTCGAGTTCTTTCTTTGCCCAAATCCAAGGATCTTCGTAAAGTTGTTTGATTCCAAGAGAAAGTTTATTGTTCTCTTTATCTACTTCCAAAACAACCACTTCTACTTCGGCACCGATGTTGAAGTATTGTTTGAAAGGAGCAAATTTTTTATAAGAAATATCGTTTTGGCGGAGAAGTCCAACCACTTCGTAAACAGAAAGGAAAACACCAAAATTGGCAATTTTCACAACCTTACCGTTCACTTTGTCCCCAACTTTTACTTTGCCGAGGAGTTCTTCCCACTTCTCTCCGTTGATTTCGTCGAGGAGAGTTTTACGAGAAACCACACCGGTTCTTGTTTTTTCGTTGAGTTCAATGATTTTGAATGAAAACTCTTTTCCACCTTCGGTGGATTCTTTGAAACGAACCCCTACATGAGATGCAGGAAGGAAAAGTTGGATGCCTTCGCTTTCCACAAGGTATCCCTTGTTTTTTACTTCTCCAACAATTTTACCAGAGAGAGGATATCCGTTTTGGCTTGCATCTTTGATGGTTTCCCAACCAACTCGTTGGTCCGCTTCTTTTTTGGAAAGGACACAATATCCGTCGACCCGCTTTTTGATGATCGCACTGACTTTTTCACCGCGTTTTGGCGTTTCAGAAAAGTCTTCACGTGAGACACGAGCTTCCAATTTTTCTCCAATATCAAGGAAAACAGTGTCACCAATGACATCGACTACAGTCCCTTCGATGAGGGTACCTTTTCCTGCGGAGTTTTCTTGTTCTTGTGCTTGTGACTGCGATTCCCACTTCTCTAATAATTCGCCGAAGGAAGTGGTCTCATTTTTGGGGGAGGATGGGTTGGTTGAATTCAATGGTTACCGGGATACAAAACCTAGATTTGCCCAGAGGATGAAACCTTGGACAGGATAGTATTTAGGACAGTTTCCGTGTCGAGGGTGCTCGTGTCAATCAGGATTGCGTCGGAAGCCTGCTTCAGGGGAGCCACAGTACGAGTGGTGTCACTTTCATCCCTTGCCACAATCTCTTCTTTGATGTGGTCTAGGTCGGCTTTGAAGCCTTTTGTTACTAATTCATCGTATCGGCGTTTGGCCCTCACTTCCACAGAGGCGGTCAGAAAAAATTTAAATTTGGATTTGGGAAAAACTTCTGTCCCAATGTCCCGGCCATCCATCACCAATTGGTGGGTTTTTGCAAATTCTCGGATATGGTGGTTTATAATTTCGCGAAATGCACGCCTAGGGGCAATGTACCGAATTTTTTTAGTGATCTCTGGATCGCGGATTTCCAAACTTATGTCCCTTTCGCCCAGGAACATTAAATTTTCTCCCGTGGAAGAAAGTTCACAATGTACGGGAATTTTAGCCACAGAAATACCGAACTCTGCTTCGTCTTTTTCTAAAAGAGTGGCATCAGCAAGTTTTTCCGTATAAAAAGGAAATTTAGACTCATCCTCTTTTGTTTCTAAAAACTTTTCCCATATAGCAAGAGTTAACGCACGATAATAGGCCCCCGAATCCAAGTAAAGATACCCGATTTTATGGGCGATCATTCGTGCAAGTGTACTTTTTCCGGAGCCAGCAGGCCCGTCTATGGCAATGACTTTTTCTATGTTCGATAGACTCATGGTTTTATATTCTAAAATTAGAACAGGAATTGATTTCGTCCAGAGGAATTCTGAATGGAAGGAAAGGCTAACCGAGGGTAAACGATTTTCCCTTGACATAAGTTTTTTTCCTCCTTAGTGTAACGACACTCGGGTGGGATGTTCGTGAAGCTTAGAAATCGCAATCTTGATCCAGAACGAATTGCCGACTTTGAATGTTATCGAAGTGGGATTTTAGAACTCATTGTAGGAAATGCTCCGCTCACCGATGTACTAACCGAAATTGTATTGGGAATTGAAACTTTAAATCCCACAATGTTATGTACTGTTGTTCTCATCGAAAATTCTAAAATTAAAATTGGGGCTGCCCCTTCTCTTCCCAAAATTTATAATGATTCCATTGAAGGCGTTACCATTGGACCTGAGGCAGGTTCTTGTGGCACAGCGGCATACACTGGCAAACGAGTTGTGGTTGAAGATATAGGAACAAGTCCTTTATGGAAAAATTATAAAGACATAGCTTTGAGTGTGGGTCTGTCCTCTTGTTGGTCTGAACCCATCCGCTCCCATACAAACGAAATCATTGGTACCTTTGCCATTTACCATCATGAAATTGCAAGCCCTACAGAATTTGATATCTTTATCATTACGGAAACAGCAGATCTTGTGAGCATCGCGATCGAAAAATCCATTGTTTCCGAAAAACTAACAGAAAGCGAAAGAAGGTTTCGGGATTTTTTTGAAAAAAATTCATCTGTAATGCTCATCATTGAGCCAAACTCAGGGGATATCATTAGTGCCAACCAAACAGCAGTTCAATTCTATGGTTATCCTCATGAAGTTTTAACAAAGATGAAAATTGAAGAAATCAATATTTTACCTCCTGAAGAAGTAAAAGCAGAAAGGCTGCGTGCACTTGCAGAATCGAGAAGTTACTTTGCTTTCTCGCATAAACTTGCCAGTGGGGCCATCAAACAAGTAGAAGTTTACTCCACTCCAATTGAAACAAGCAACCGCCATCTTCTTTTTTCCATCGTTCATGATGTCACAGAAAGAAAAATCGCTGAAGAAAAAGTTAAGTCCCTACTTTCGGAAAAGGAAATGATTTTAAGAGAGGTCCATCATCGGATCAAAAACAATATGACCATCCTTTATAATCTTTTGGATTTACAAGCAGGGTCACAGGAAAACGAAGAAATCCGAAACTCATTAAAGGATGCAACCAGTCGCATCAAAACCATGTCCCTTCTCTACGACAAATTGTATTTGGGGAAAGCATTTCACGAATTACTTTTAGATGAATATCTAATCCCTTTATCAGGGGAAATTATTTCTTTATTTCCTTACCCAGTAAAACTGATTACGGAAATTGATAGTCTCCAATTGTCCGCAGAACAACTCCAAGCCATTGGCATCATCACAAACGAACTGCTCACCAATAGTTTAAAGTATGCAAGAGATTCATCCAAAGAGTTGGAAATTAAAATCAAAGTCTGGGCAGAAGAAGAAAATTTCTTTTTACTCATCAGTGACAACGGAAAAGGATTTGATCCGGAAATATCAAACCCAGATAAACTGGGTTTTGGATTGACCTTAGTGTCTATGTTAACCAAACAACTGAATGGTACGATTACCTTTCAAGGTGCCTCTGGCGCAGAATATAAAATCAAATTCCCGATCCATAAACCCCATCCTTAACAGCGGGGAAAGTGTATCGAAATCTTTTTTTAGAATTACCTAAATAAGCAAATTCCATACGGATGGTATCAATATGGCTGGCATCATTACCGCCATCCAAATACAATCTCACTTCTTTCTCCATCGTTTTACGATAAAAATAGTTATCCTTAACGTAATTGACCATCTGAAGGTATAAAACTTGATTTTCTGTTGAAAGCTTAGGGTTTACTTTGTCTGCATTTTGGCTGGCAAATTTCAACTTCCCGTTCAAAAAATGCAAGTTAGATGAAAACAAATAATTCATTGGGTTTGTTTGGTCCATCTGGATGATGAGTGGGAGTTTAACTGAATTACAATTCCAGTAAAATCTTAGTGTAGGTTCTTCTAAATTCACTTCCTTCCAATAGAATTCTAATTCATTCTTTTGGCCGCAAAACTCATTTGACTTTTCATCTGAATTGGAAAGCCGAACCGATGATTTTGGAAATACAGAAAATACAGACTGGTTTTTGCTTAATTTCGAATACACTCCATGTGGAATCCAAACTTTTGATTCTAATTGCATGGCCAATGATTTTGCTTGTTCTTCTCCATTTCTCTTTTTTACTTCGGTAAAGAGAGAGTCAGAAAGTGTATTGATAAACTCCGGAAAAAAGCGATCTCCTGCGTTGGTTTTTGCAATTGCCTGAAAAATGGTTACATCTGCTAACTCACTTCCCACCAAAGCCCGATACTGCCATAACAAAGAAGGAATAAAGGCGAAATCTTTTTTAAAATCGGATTCTATGTTTGCGTCATAAATTCCAATTTCTTTATCCAATCGAAAAGCAGAAACAATCAGTTGGCGTTTGACTGCCTCACAAGTTTTGTGCGTATACAATTCAGGATGATCCAAAAGAGATGCTGCATAATAATCAGATATCCCTTCTGCAAGGGAACGACCTATGGCATTGTTCCCAAGATACTTTCCTGTGATCAAATGAGTGTATTCGTGATAGATGGCATCAGGACAAGAAGCTGTATCAATGATTCGTTCAAATGCAAATGTTCCAAAAACAGGTAAATCCCATTTAGGAGCAAACCACAATTCACTGTTCCAAGTTCCGTTGGATTCAGCTGGTGGGATGGTCAAAGCAGTGTTTTTTAATGAAACTTTGGAATCATAATAATCCGTAGGTGAATAAGCAAATGGGGCATCCACTCGGATTCGAACCTTGGGATTAAATTCTGTATTTTTATCTTTTATTCCTGCATTTGTTACGATTGTTTTAAATCTAGATTCAATTTTCCGAAGTTGGAATCCTAACGTCAGTAATTTCAAATTCCCTTCTACTTGTTCAAGTGGAATAGGTTCTTGTTCTAACTTAGAATAAATGGAAAAATTTTCTAATATATAATTTGTTTTGGATTTGAGACCTAGGTCTTCAAATGTTATATTCTTATGGACAAACTGTTTACGGTTCCCATCCCAATCCAATACTTGGTTTTCTTTTTTTACTTCTGCTGATAGGTTCACACCGAAGAGGAATGTAAAAAGAGAAAGTAAGATGTAACATTTTTGTTGCCAATGATTTTTATGAAACTCTAAACTCTTCATTTTTTATACTCTATGGTTCTGTTGTAGGAAAAAAGGGATCTTGTTTCTTTTTGCCACTAAGAGTGGATAGAAACAAGATCATTAAATTTGTTTTATAGTCAGAAATATGGATTAGAACCCAAGTCCTACGGAATCATACATTCCGCCAGAAACCACGTTACCAAATCCACCACTATGAATGACCAAACCAACAACAGCGACTACAGTCACAGAAGCTAAAACGTTTTCAAAAACTCTGAAGTTTGTTCCGTGTAAGTAGTTACCTGTTGATTTTTTCAATTGAATAGAAGAAACAATTCCTTCTAAATCTTGGTCAAGAGTTCCTGCGAATTCAGCATTTTTAATTTCTCTACTGATTCTTACAAACTCTTGCGGAGTGATATGAGCTTTTAGATACTCATGTGCTTCTTTGTTTGTCATTCCATTGGTTACTAATATTTTCGCTGCTTCCTTTACGCTCATTTGGTTAGCGGGTGCTGCAAATGCTGCTTGAGTGGCAAACGCGATAGCGAGTACTAAACTGATTTTCTTTTTCATGGGATTATCCTTTCGATCAAATTTGTTCTTAGTGGGATTTTTTTGAACTCCCCTCTCAAACTTGAATCCATCCTACTACGAAAAAGAATCCAGATCGTCTGGATCGATCGAATTGGATTGAAAACTACGACCGACTGGATCGAACTGGATGTTTTTTCAGAATTTTTTCTCTATATTCTCTTGGAGTGGTTCCCGTTTCTTTTTTGAAGGCTTCATTGAAGGTAGATTTGGACCCAAATCCTACATCATAGGCAATGGCAAGAAGGGACCGGTCTGGTTCTTTTTCGATTTTTTCCTTTGCTTCACTCACTCGGTAAAAATTTGTATATTGGTAAAAGCTTTGTTTGATTTCCGTATTTAAAAATTCGGAGAGTTGGTGCGAACTTAAGTCCACTCTTTCTGCTAATTCACGTAGGCTTAGTTTTTCTTCTCGGTAAATCTTTTCTTTTTCGAATAAATTCACGAGTTTGTTTCGCACTTCATTGTGGTCTAGTTTGGAAATCTGTGAGATCTTGGCCTTTTTTTCATCTTCCACAATTTTGCGAACTTCCAAAAAGAAATCCGGGTAAGTTTGTCTCAATACATACAAAAAACACAAAAAAAATCCAATGGCAATCCCTGACAATTGGTGAGCGGTTTGTCCACCTCTTGCCAAAGTGATGAGTCCATGAAAAGATAAGGCCAAACAAAATCCAACAATGAGGATTCCAATTCGTAATGTATAATTTTTTCGGAACGTACTCCATCGAATTTGTTTGGATATCCTTCTAAAGATTCGAAGCAAACACCAAATATAGATTAGAATGGTGGGCAAAACTAAAAACAAAGGTCTAGATAAAAATGGATTCAATCCGAGAGCTTGGATTTCGAGGTAATTGGTTTTGTTCCAAATATTCCAAAGAACAATCAAAACAAATAATGAAGTTAAGGGAACAATCCGGTAAGAAAGCCTTCGAAACGATCGGAATTTTCCTTCTAAAATCATAAGAAAGTATTCATCCAATAGGACCCCAAGGCAGGCAACAATGGGTAAATCGGTTAAGAATAAAGGATAAAGCCCCTTGATTTTTCCAGAAGATATTAGGTAAAAGTTAAAAAGTAAATAACTAGTTCCAAGGAAGATGATTCCTAAAAGAATTTGTTTTCTATTTTTATGATAACTAAAAAATTCTCCGATTGCATATAGGAAACCGAGAAGAGAGGAAAACAGGAGGAAAAAATTTAAGTATTCACTGAAATATTGGAAGGGAGAAGCCATACATATACCACGCTAAAAAGCCGAAGCACCACTTGATTGTTACAATTAGACGAGAAGTAGAATTGATCAATCATTACTAATGACTGATTCCGGAAGAAACAGAAATATTTTTCCATTTGCTTCAGAATGATTTTAGAATTTCAAAAAATCCAGGGAAACTGGTATCAACCCAACTGGTATCATCAAATGTTAGTTCTACGCCCGAAAGTTTAGAGAGAATCGCAAAACTCATAGCAATCCGATGGTCCATAAATGTTTCGATCGCAGAAGTTTTGATTTCTTTTACTTCTCCAAATTCATATCCATCTTTGGACTCCATAACTGTTACACCAAGTCTTTCTAAATTGGATACCATCGATTGGATTCGATCAGATTCTTTTGCTCTCAGTTCTTCCGCATGCGAAATTTGGAATCCCCCTTCGGAAAACAACCCAGCAATGGTAAGGATCGGAATTTCATCGATGATGGACGGAATCAAATCTTCTGTAATCACTGATCTTTTTAATTTGGAAGGATAAACAAGTAAATCTCCGATTTCTTCACCACATTCTTGTCGTTTGGCGGTAACTTCTATTTTTCCACCCATATTTCTAAGAACTGTGATGATCCCCACACGTGAAGGATTGAGTCCAATGTTACGAATGAGAAGAGGTTCTGTCCCACCCGCACAAAGTCCAAAAACAATATAAAAGGCAGCACTGGAAATATCTCCAGGGATCACAAACTTTGCCCCTTCAAAATGATAAGGTGGCTCAACAGTAAAATGAACTGGGGAATGGTGTTTGATGTTTCCTCCGAGGAATCGAATCATATTTTCTGTATGATCGCGGGAAACTTCCGACTCTTTGTAATCAATAGAAATCTCAGAAGCAAGAGCCGCAAGCACCAAAGCACTTTTAATTTGTGCCGAAGCAATGGGACTAGTATAAGAATAAGATTTGAGTTGTTTTCCCGTTACGCGAAGAGGAGCCCGATCATTCCCTTCGACCGATACAATGTCTGCTCCCATTTCACGAAGTGGATTCATAATCCTTGCCATGGGGCGTTTGCAAAGAGAGGCATCCCCTGTTAGAGTGGCAGTGATTTGTGGAAGTCCGGCAAGAAGTCCTGCAGAAAGGCGGATCCCCGTTCCCGCATTCCCAAAATCTAGAACACCCTTGGGAGATTTTAAGTTCTGTTTTCCTGGGCTTTGTACGGAATAACTACCTTTCCGTAAGGGCTCCACCGAAAGCCCTAAACTGGCAAAACAATTTAAGGTATGAAGGGGATCTTCTCCTTCTAAAAAACCATGAATTTCCGATTTTCCTTGGGAGAGTGCACTAAAGAGTACCGACCGATGTGAGATGGACTTATCTCCGGGGACATAAATTTCTTTTTTTGCACTTAATTTAATTTGGGGCTTCAACATGATGTATTTTTCTAAAAAGTATTTTGCAATTTGGTGCTTCTTTAGTAGGTTTTGACGGAAACCAAAGTTTCGCAAAACGAACAACCAAATGCCTCTAGATACCAGTAAAAATAACCAAAAGATCCCAGTCAATCCAGGTGAAGTCCTTTTCATTGGAGGCAAAGCCTCAACTTCCATGAACATCCTCCATGAAGGATCGGTTCGTATTGAAACCACTTTGGGAGATACAAGCATTGTTCTCTACAGTTTGGACGGTGCCAATCTCACTCCCGGTATCTTTGCACTCCTTGAAGGGACACCATACCCATATACCATCCGAGCCAAAACCTCTTGTGTGATTTCCACTTATGTGATGAACCAAGCCAATGCAAAAAAAACTCTTACTTCCAAAGTTTCTGTGGGAGTGATGGCTGTTCGCACTCTACTCAAAGAAATTGGAGAACTCTACAAACGAGTGTTATCGATCAAAGGTCTTGCGGCTAAGTTCGAACAGACCATGGATAACTTAGGAGCAGTGTATTATATTTTAAATCCTTCTATCTTTTCAGATGTCAGCCCAGGGGCACTCATCACACGAGATGAAAACATCATTGATCCAGTGATGAGACTCATTCGAAACAACTTGGCTGGGTTCCAAGAACATGGAGGAATTTTACCAGACAAACCTACGGTTCATTTTTTAGAAGAAGACCATGGCGAATTTTTTGAACGTAATTATAGTGAATCCATAGAATGGAATGATGCCGAATTTCATTTTATTCGAAAAATTCTTTCGGTGAACCCAAAAATTTCACAAGCCTTATTTGAGTCCGATCCAAGCCTACTTCAAAGTGCCGCAGAAAGTTATGTTAAAACCTATCGAGAGTTGTTCGAAATTCTAATCAAAGAAACAAATGAACTCTCTGAGATGATGAACACTATGTTTGTGGGAGAGAACGCCCTTGTTGAAAAATTCAACTTAACATTGGATTTGTTTAACACTGGATATTCTACAATCCCATCTACAGTGTTATTGCCGATTACAGAATGGGCACTTAAAAAATCCAAAACACTTTTAGATGAATACAAACAAATTTTTGGTTCTCCTTATGCTTCCCTTGGGAACAATCTAGACAAACTAGAAACCAAACAGACCGAACTCACAAACAAATATGGCCATGAACTTGCTGCAGGAAAAAACAAAGAAGAAAGTGCGCAAGGAAGCGGAACCATTCATGCAGGAATCGATACCAAAGCTCTCAAAGTAGAACTTTTAAACTCAGCAAGCCAAATCCTAAATTATTCACAAGCAGATCCAGAAGCCGTAAAAGAGTTTTCTACACTTATGGTAAAACTCAAATCCTTCAAAAACCCCTTGGATCCAGAACCAGACAATCGTAAAATCAGAAGGACCATTGCAAAAACCTATTGGGAAGTATATAAAAAATCTTTTACCAAATGGTTACAGGCTGGCAAACAAGCACCAAAGGCCGTTGAACTCATGTTACGATATGGATACTTTGATGAAAGCCTTTTGGATGAAGGCCATATTGTTGAACTCGTGGGTAGGTTATACCAAGGAGGGGGAAACCCAAGTGCTCCCATCCATTACGGAACCGATTGGTTAGAAAAAATCTATTCAAGGGAAGTCCCAACTTCTGTGGATGAGTTAGGACAAACGTTTTTTGAAAAACTCAAAATGGATCTAAAAGATTCGGGAATCAAATCTGAAAAAGACATTCCACCTGATTACGATACGGGTGAAGCAAGACTTGGTTCAGAAATCTCCTCCATGTATGAGCCAAACGTTCGTTTGACGTCTGGTAATATTGCTAGCCACTTTCCAATCTTAACAAAATACCATATCACAATTCCTTTAGAAAAATGTTTTGTATCCAAAGAAGATGTAGAAAAGGCCCTACAATATATTTTAGGAGTTGATTATACTGCCTTCAACCGAGAAGTCATTTACCGAAACGAAGAAATTGGAATCAAAAACGAATTTGTCCAAAGGTCAATCATTCCTGACTTTATCTTAGTTCCTTCCATTGGACCAAAGATTATGATGTGGCAGGATCTATCAGTCTTTCGTGGAGCCGGTTCAAAAGAATCAAGAGGAAGAATTTGTATTCCTCACTTTGTCACCGGAGACCTAAAAACGTTTATGTTGGAAGCCATTGCTGCATTCCGTTGGGAACTATGTAAAAATATACTTGGTCCGGATTGGAATAACGTGGGAATTCCTTCTATCACGGCAGATTACACGGATTATGTGCAGTTCTATAAAAAGAGCAAAGATCTTTCTCCAGAACTCAAAGAAAAAATTTCCTCTGAATTCAAACGTTTCCGAACGGACAGAGATAAATTTGCTTATGACTACTCCATGTGGATTCGGTATGAAGCTGAAGGAGTACAGCGGGTCAACCGAGTGGTGCGTTCCATCTTCTATCGTCATATCCCTTTTCACAAAAATATCAGAGAAAAGGTCAGTTCACAACCTGCGTATTCAGAACTTCACAACCGGTTCAAAAACATTCGGACACGCCAACACAAAGAATTCGAAAACAAATACAAAAAGTATATGGATGCCAGCGGGAATCTCCCCAAAGAACTTTACGAGAATTTAACTTTTTACGAAGTTTAATCCTTGCTTAATTCCATAGATGCAACATAATTGCATCTATGGAATCCATTCAAAATGTCGAAGTAGCCATTATCGGAGGAAGTTTTTCGGGACTTTCTGCCGCCCTTTCCCTGGTTCGTTCCCTTAGAAAAATCATTGTCATCGATTCTGAAAAGCCATGTAACAAAAACACTCCTGCTTCCCATAACTTCATCACACATGATAGAGAATCTCCCAGTGAAATTCGTTCTAAGGCCCTATTGAATTTAAAAGAATATCCAAACTTTAAACTTCAGTTAGGTGAAGTAACAACAGTTCAAAAACAAGGATCGGGATTTTTAGTGCAAGGGAATGGATTTTCTCCCATCCAAACAGATAAAATTATTTTTGCCACTGGTCTGAAAGATGTTTTACCGAAAATTCCTGGTTTTGCCGAGTCTTGGGGGAAATCTGTCATCCATTGCCCGTATTGCCATGGTTATGAATTTGTTGGGAACCAAACTGGACTTTGGATGAACGAACCGGGAGTATTCGAACATTCTAAATTTCTAAAGCACTGGACCAAAGAATTGACTGTATATACCAATGGTCCCATTCAGTTTTCCAAAGAAGAACAAACTAAATTAGAAAATGAAGGGATTAAGATTGTTACGGAATTGGTAGAGTCCCTGGCCCATCAAGAGGGCCAAATTTCTGCCATCAAATTAAAATCAGGAAAGGAAAATCAAATCGAAGCACTCTACACTAGATTGCCAATGATACAACATTCTAAGTTACCTGAAGAAATTGGATGCAAACTATTACCAAGTGGTCATCTAGAAGTGACAAACTTTTATGAAACGAATGTTCCCGGCGTGTATGCAGTCGGCGATATGTCGTCAATGTTTCGTTCGGTGGCAAATGCCGTCCACTCTGGAAACATCGCCGGTGCTATGCTCAACCGTGCGATGATTTTGTCTTAACTAAACTTCTTCTACAAAATATGGTCTTGTGTATTCTCTCACAATCTCTACCACAAAACGGCCCCAGGATTTGGGGTCTTCTTGGGAGATATTCACCTGTTTGATTTTTGGGAAATAAGCAGTGGGTTTAAAAACAGAATGCGTGAGTTCCAAGGTTCGAAGGTAATTGTCCAATCGTTTTACTTTTACAAAATTGATGATTTCGTTTTGGATTTTTTCTTTGGGAAGGTATCCCACAATGATCATTCGAGGGAATAGGTTTTTTTTGAGTAGTCCAATGAAGTCCTCGAAACTATCCACACGGTCAATAAACCCTTCGTAAGCACCACCACCTAAGTTCATAATCTGGGTTACAATGTCCATAGAAAAGGAAACCCCTTCCATTGTGGACATATCGGAGATGATGACAAGGCCCTCATCCGGTTGGAAGACCTTAAACATATCCACACCCTTAAAATGGCGCCTAAGGAGTTTGGCAGCGGACACATCGATCTCTTGTGCTTTGGCGAGGAGAACCTTTCCTTGAGGGTCAAGGATGGGATCTCGCGTGATGAGATACCGTTTTTTCACGGCATTTTGGTTCATGACTCGAAAGGCCTTTACTTTTTCCTCGATTTCATCCAAGGTTGAGTAACCAATCTTAAGTACATTTTCCCGTTTGCGTTTCCCGATGTCTGTTTCTTCCATGAAAGCTTGGTGCCTAAATCTTTGTATTGCTTATCCTATGGTAATTCTAGCATTGTATAGCATATTTTTGTCTAAGGAATAGAATGCGATTTAATTTTTCCCTATTTCCCCTACTCTTACTCGTAATTGGATGTTCTACGGTGGATTTTATCCCAGAACCCGATTACAGGCCAAATGATTCGCGTTATAAGGTGCAATCCTGGGCGGAAGTAGAAATCCTCCGTGAACGTCCGAAACGTCTTTTCCAAATTGTAGGCGAGGTCATTATTCGTAATACGGAAGATCTCACTTGGGAAGATTATGAACCTCGGGTCAAAAAAGATATGTTCCGACGTAAAATTGATGGAGTTTGGATGACTGAAAAAAATCAATCCACCATTGACTCTGCAACCATTGAAACTATGGACCAAAAGGGACGCTCCACCAATTCTTACTTACAAAAATCAAACCTTCCTTATTGGAAAGGTTATGCCTACAGGTATAAATAAAAATCATATGCCAAGAATATTTGACTCTGAAATTTATGTTTCTCCAACAGACGAATGGATCTTTCGTGAAAATCGAATCGATAAAGAAGAAATTTTACAATATTTCCGAAACAATCTGCACGGTAACGAGAAGGGAGTTTACATTGAAAATCGGTTTGGAGAACTTTCGGAGCATGGATACATTCGAATTGATGGTTGCCCCTGTCATGTCCTGCATGTAGAACCAACTGGTTCCGAACTCATCTTTTATACGGACGATGGAAGAAACTATCCTTTTGGCGAATTTGAAATTTATGAGACAAGTGATGGTGGACTCATTGGTCTACGTGCGACAGAAGAAAAAATCAAATACCGATTCACTTGGAATGCAGCAAAAGAACTTTCTGATCATCTTACAGAAGAGGAAGAAACTACTTATCTGGAATGGAACGGAGTGAAAATGGAAATACCCAAATATTTGGGAGAAATTCCAGTCCCTCTCCCAAATGAATATTCTTAGTCCTTAGTTGGAAGGTGCTTCTTCGTCGGACTTTAATTCCCTCCAAAGATCATTTGCCTCTGAAAAATCTTTTTTAAGAGTCAAAGCTTTGTGAAGGTATTGTAAGGATCTTTCAGGTCTATTCCATAACTTATACAAAGTAGCAAGGTTAAAATAAGAAATATGCGGAGCATCGTTTCGTTCACAACGAACGGATTTTTTCAACCAATACACTGCTTCTTTATCATTCCCCATACGGAGCAATAGAACACCAATTTCATTACATGGATTACCGTATTCGTGGTTTAAACTGACGGCTTTGTAATAAGAAGCCAGAGCATCGCTCCATTGGCCCAGAGCGTTTTGCACCAAACCTAAATAAAAATAGGCTTCATCGGATTCTTCCAATTCCAAACTGGAACGAAGGTGGAATTCAGCTCGGTCTAAATCACCGACTTTAAAATGGTCTTTGGCTAAATCTAAAGAAAGTTGGAAAGAACTAGAAGACAATGAGATCCTCGCATTTTCTTTCATTTTCGGAAGACTTGAAAAATATCTGTAAAACTAATTTATTTTTTCAAAGATAGAATCAACTCTTCGGCAATTTGCGAAGCGGTCAGTCGATAATGGTCCAAAATTTGATTCCTTTCCCCATGGTGAATGGGTTCGGGTGGCAATGCAAAGGTCTTTAAAAACTTTCCAAGAAGATCCGAAGGAATTTCATTCAAAAGAAAACCAGAAGCACCTGCATGGATATAACTTTCGTCCAAAATCACAAACCGTTTGTTTTTTTGAATTTGCCCATGCACAAGATCCGTATCATAAGGGCGTAACCAAAATAGATCCACAACCGAAACAGAGATCCCTTTTTGTTTTAAAATATCCCCAACAGTTGTGGCAATCGGTAACATAAACCCAACGGAAAGAATGAGTAAATCCTCTCCCTCACTTACCAAACGAGCCTTTGCCTTAGTGATCGAAAGAGGAGAATCAAACTTTAACTCGCGTAAGTCGCCACTATCCTTAGGGAATCGAATGGCAATGGGATGTTCTGTATAATCCTTCATAAAGTGAAGGCTATCAATGATGTCTTGGGCCGAACTAGGAACAATGATGTCCATATTAGGGAGTCCCGCCAAATACCCAAGATCAGATAGACCTTGGTGGGTTTCCCCATCAGGACCTACAATCCCTGCACGATCGATCACAAATCGAACTGGCAAATTCATAAGAGAAACATCTTCCACAAGTTGGTCCATTGCCCGAGTGAGGAAGGTGGAATAAATACACATATAAGGAATGGCGCCGCCACTTGTCATGGCACCTGCAAAAGCAACGGAATGTTGTTCTGCAATTCCCACATCAAATGTATGGGCAGGATAGGCCTCTTGGTATTCTCTAAGTCCCGAACCTTCAATCATCGCAGGGGTGATGACAGCAATTCGTTTGTCTTTGTCAGTTAAATCGGTAAGTGTTTTTCCAACAATTTTAGAAAGACCAATTTTATTGGAGTCAGATGAAGCCATTTTCCCCGACTCTTTGTTAAACGGTGTGACACCATGATATTTGATGGGATCAGCTTCTGCAGGTTTATAACCTTTTCCTTTTTGCGTTAGAACATGCAAAAGGATGGGGCCTTGGATTTTTGAAAGATTTTGTAACATCTGAACCACGCGGTTCACATCGTGACCATCAATCGGACCAAAATAAGTAAAACCCAAATCCTCAAAAAGGCCACCAGGACGCATCATAAAATGTTTAAACGAAGTTTCCATATTATGAGCAAGCGCCTGTAAGGCGGGCCCGATGAGTGGAATCCATTTTAAAAATCCATAAAATGCCGTTTTACCCCTGTTATAGATTTGAGAGGAAATGATACGGTTGAGATAATTTGAAATAGAACCTACGTTTTTGGAAATCGACATATAGTTGTCATTCAAAATGACCAACATATTCGGTTTGACATGACCACCATGGTTCATGGCTTCGAGAGCCATTCCTGTGGCGATGGAGGCATCTCCAATCACGGCAGCCACTTTATAGTCTTTTCCAAGTAGATCACGGGCGCAGGCCTCACCAAGAGCTTGGGAAATCGAAGTTCCAGCATGACCAGTGTTGTACAAATCGTATTCGGATTCTTCTCGTTTGGGAAACCCAGAAAGTCCTTGCCACTTACGAACAGTGGGGAGTTCTTTTTTTCGACCTGTAAGAATTTTATGAGGGTAAGTTTGGTGTCCCACATCCCAGATGATTTTGTCGATTGGGGTTTGAAACACATAATGCAACGCGACTGTGAGTTCCACAACGCCTAGGTTACTAGCGAAGTGCCCTCCCACGTCTGAGAGGGTGTCTATGATGTATTCCCGAAGGTCATGGCAAACCTTCGGGAGATCCTCTTCGTTTATCTTTCTTAGATCTTCCGGAAATTGGATTTTGTCGAGATAGGGATATGATGGCATGTAAACTTCATGTTGCCGCCTTTTGGAGAGGCCGCTTCATTTTCTCCATATCTTCTGGGTTTGTGATTCCAAGCAATTCGTAAATCCGAACAGGTTGGGTTTTTCCTTTTACTCGCACTAAATCCAGTTCCCGAGCGACCACTCGGTCTTTCACTTTTTCGTATGTGTATTCAGAGATAATCACATTTGTGGTGTACATTTTATTGGACCCTTCCAAACGGGATCCAAGGTTGATCGTATCACCCATACAAGTATACTCCATCCTGTGAGAAGATCCCATGTTTCCAACAACTGCAGGACCGGAATTCAGACCACAACCAATATCGATCACCGGAACATTTCGTTCTGCCCATTTTTGTTGGAGGACTTTTAGATAATCCAACTGAACAAGTGCTGCCACACAAGCATAGTAAGCATGGTCTTCCAAAGGAACAGGTGCTCCCCAGAATGCCATAATCGCATCCCCCATGTATTTATCAATGGTTCCCTTGTATTCAATAATGATATCTGTCATGGCTGATAGATATTCGTTCAGTAATTTCACCAAATCTTCTGGTCCCAACTGTTCGGAGATGGTTGTAAACCCGCGAACGTCAGAGAAAAAAATTGTGATCTCTCGTTTGGACCCACCAAGTGCCAAGTTATCAGGGTGTTTGAGGAGTTCGTCCACAACGTCTTTGGATACGAATTTAGAGAAAGTTTGACGGATGTATTTTACGTTTTCTTCTTCTGTTAAGATTCTAAATCCAATGATGGCAACAAATACCACAATCTGTTCGATGGTAACAGATGGAAGAACCGTGATGAGATTGAAGGCTTGGAAAATATATAACGTAGCCACTACATAAAGTAAAAGCTGAGTTAACATAATCACAAAACCAATATGTGTTTTTACCCTTGGTTGTAAAAATCCAATCATCACACCAAGAGCTACGTAAATTAGGAAAATTCCCCAGTTTGGTACTGTAGACAAAAAGTCCTGGTTTAGGATGGTATTGATCGCATGTGCGTGATGTTCAATTCCCGACATATCACCAAACGGAGATAAGTGGGAGTCTTTCGAAGCCCCACGGCCTGTTGCATAATACATTGCCACAAGAAAGATTTTGTTACTGATTTGGTTTGCTTCGAGTAACTCAGCATCCCAATCATTAGTGACTTCGAAAATTTCATTTTGTTTGAAGGAATAACGCCCACCTACGAAGTTGATTTCCATTTGTCCTTCCCAATCAATCGGGATGACCACTTCTCTTTTTTCGTTCGGGACTTGCATCACATCCCTTTCTTCAAACTTACGTTCTTTGATGTTAAACTCTCTGATGATTTTTTTGGGAATATTGGACAATTTTACATAATGCCCCATGTTGACTTCCACATCTCTCTGCACATCGATACCGTAATATTTACAAACAATGAGTAAGTCGATGGAAGGGAAATATTCTGTTTCTCTATCTCTACCTGAGTTATACACTTTTACCACAAGTGGCATCTTACGATTCAAACCAGATTCGTCTTTTTTTACGTTCGCAAAACCAAGACCAGCTGACAATTCGCTGATGGGTTCAATCGGTGGTTGTGGAAACTTAACCCAAGAAATCCCCGCATCGTTTTCATCGATGACATTTTTCAATTGGAACTTACGAAGGATATCAATTCGTTTTTCCAAATTGAGAACTGCTTCTTTTGATTCCGCACTGACTTCCATAGGGTAGTCAAAGAGGACATTCCGGTTCTTTTGAAGAGCTGCTGTCATCTCTTCTGTTTGACCGGGTTTATAATCTACGAAGAAAATATCGAACATGAGAATGTTATTCGATTCTTTGAATGTTTCTATGATATCAGCATAATAACTCCAAGGAAGAGGCCAAGTTCCTTGTAATTTTTCGAGTGATTCTGTTGTGATACCAATGATATTGATATCCTTACGAGCCTTAGCTGGTGGTTGGAACTGAATGTATTCAATTCGGCCAGTATCCCCTTCACTTTCTGTTTTGGTGTTGGAGCCGCGTAAAAATTGGAACCGTGTGGAAACAGAATTTTCTTCCAAATCCTTAAGTGGTTGGAAGGTGTTTACCAATGTATACATAAAAATGGCGATCACATAGGACAACCAAATCGCACCTGACTTCTGTTTGTCTTTAGAAACCTTTTCGATGGTTTTATATACAAAATAAGAAGAAGTAAGTAAGGTGAGTAAACCGCCAATGAGGAAGGAAAATTCGTATTCCCACCCTGTCATGACGACAGAAATGATCACACCAAGTGATCCTAGTGCGGCAACGGTAACACTGAGATAGTCCAAAATCGAAAGCGATTTTGATTCTTTGTCGGACATAGAGCCTCTTTATTCGTTTGGGAATTTCCGACCATTTTCCCGGAATTTTTAAAGAGACTCAAATGTTTTTGGAGGATACAGGAAAAAAATTTAGGAAATCGATGCCCTGATCTTTGAAATGTAATCCGCCAAAGCCGAAACTGCTTTTGTACGGTCTAACCCGTTTTCTTCAATGATCCTTTGGATCGCAGAACCGATGATGATCCCGTCCGCATACTGTGAAATTTGGTTGGATTGTTCCGGGGTGGAAATTCCAAACCCTGCACAAATTGGCAACCGGATGGTATCTTTCAAAAACTTAATTCTTTCCTTTAAATCCACCGAGAACTCCCTTCTTTCTCCAGTGACTCCAAAAGAAGTTACATAGTAAATGAACCCAGAGGAAGTTTTGGAAAGGGCTTGGATTCTCTTTTTTTCCGAGGCCGGAGTGACCAAATGGATGAGATCCATATCCCGAACTTTTAGTTCTCGAAACAAAGTTTCACTTTCTTCTGTATCAAAAGGTAAGTCAGGAATCACAAGGCCGACAATTCCTGATTCCTTGGCTCTATCCAAAAACTTGGTGATCCCACAATGGTAAATAGGATTGAAGTAAGTGAGATAGACAAGAGGAGTCTCAGGTTTGTGATCATGGATGGCTTTTGTGACTCGGAAGATTTCCTCAAAAGAAAAGGGATTCTTCAAGGAACGAGCCACCGCCCTTTGGATGACGGGTCCATCTGCAACAGGATCAGAAAAAGGAATCCCGAGTTCCAAAATATCTGCCCCATTGTCTAAAATGGTTTTTCCAAATTCGATGGAGTCATTATAGTTTGGATCCCCTAAAGTGAAATAAGGGATAAAGGCTGACTTAAATCTTCTGCTCTCAAATAAAGATTTTATTTTACTCATTTACTTTCTTTCACCTAAGAGTCGCAAAACTTCCGTTACATCTTTATCGCCTCGACCAGACAAACAAATGATGAGATCCTTTTTCTTTCCAAGGTCTTTTGCCACATCACGAGCTACATGAAAGGCATGAGCTGTTTCTAGGGCAGGAATGATTCCCTCCACACGAGTGACTTCCAAAAAAGAATCTAATGCTTGTTCGTCTGTCACCATTCGATAATCCACCCTTCCCGTTTGGGACAGGTGAGCATGCTCTGGCCCTACCCCTGGATAATCAAGTCCTGCAGAAACTGAATGTGCTGGTACAATTTGGCCAAACTCATCTTGGATAATTAAGGTTTTTGTACCATGTAAAAATCCAGTTTTCCCGTATGTCAAAGTTGCCGAATGTTCTCCTGGTTTTGGTCCAAGTCCACCAGCCTCCGCGCCATAGATGGCAACATGTTTGTCTTTTAAAAAGGCATGGAACATTCCAATGGAATTGGATCCTCCACCCACACAAGCTACGATGGCGTTCGGAAGTTTATGATTTCGTTTTTTAAACTCTGCTCTTGCCTCTGTTCCGATAAAAGATTGGAAGTCACGAACGATTGTGGGGAACGGGTGAGGTCCGATCGCAGACCCAACAATATAATGAGTTGTAGATACATTGAGGGCCCAGTCTCTCATAGCTTCACTGGTAGCTTCTTTGAGAGTGGCTTCTCCTGCTGTGACAGGGAGGATTTTTGCACCTAACATCTCAATCTTTTTAGCATTGAGATTTTGTCTTTCCACATCGACGGCACCCATATACACTACGGTTTCCATTCCAAACATTGCACCGACAGTTGCCGTCGCAAGGCCGTGTTGGCCAGCGCCAGTTTCAGCAATGATTCTTTTTTTTCCCATAAAACGAGCGATAAGCGCCTGTCCGATGGCATTATTAATTTTATGTGCACCTGTATGATTTAAATCTTCGCGTTTGAGCCAAATCCTAGCACCTCCCCATTGTTTGGTGAGACGTTCAGCATAAGTCAGAGGACTAGGTCTTCCGACATAGTTCTTTAAATAGTATTCGAGTTCTTTTTTGAACTTTTTACTTTTCTTTAACTTTTGATAGGTGGATTCAAGCTCTTCTAATGCTTCCGTTAGAATCTCCGGAGAGTAACGGCCACCGAATTCACCAAAATATCCAGGTAGGTTTTTGCCCATATATCCCAAAATACGGGAATGGGGGAATATGAAAACTGCTTCTTTTGTGGGGGGTGGGGGTTTTTGGGTATACTCTCCCCGCCCTGATCGAACTGGGTGGGGTTAACCACCCGCCACCCAATGGCTACCTTCTATCACAACTCTCTCATTCTTACCATCGCTTCTCCCGATTTTAAAGAAAAAATCGTAAGAAGTTCATGTTCCCGCACGTTCCACTTCGGCTTGGAGGGTAGCATGAAGGTTCTTGATTTGATTTTGTAAGCGATTAACCAAATCTTCATTTGTGGTAAAGTTAACGGTCTCTTCTGCCATCGATTTTCGGTCAAGGATGGTAATCTCACCCTTTTCCAAAAATCCTTTTCCTAGTGTCAATCGGATGGGAAATCCTATGAGTTCGGAATCTTTGAACTTAAAACCAGGACCAAGGTCCCGATCATCCCAAAGCACTTCAATTCCTGCCGCCACAAGTGCTTTGTAGATGGATTCAATTTTGGCAATGTCCTCTGGGTTTTTTGCAATGCTCACCAAACAAACAGTAAACGGTGCAATGGAGACTGGCCAAAAAATCCCTTTATCGTCATTACATTGTTCGATGACAGTGGCCATACAACGATTTACACCAATCCCATAACAACCCATAGTCGTTGTGGTAGCTTTTCCTTTATCATTTAAAACAGTAATATCAAATGCTTTGGAATACTTTTGGCCTAACTTAAAGATATGACCTACTTCGATTCCTTTCTCTGCAGTGAGACCAGTTCCACAGTTAGGACAAGGATCTCCTACTTTGGATTGCGATACATCGATCTTTGTGACTTCTTCTTCTTTGAAAAAATCACTGAGCTTAACCCCTGCTATATGGTAATCCACTTCGTTCGCACCGGATATATATCCAAAATTCCAGTCGATCAGAGAATCAATAATGATTTTGAGAGATTCTGATTTTGGAAATCCAGGTCCGATGAATCCAGGAACAAGACCAAGTTTTTCCATTTCAGCCGGGCCCATAGGTCTTAGTTCATTGCAACCCAAATGGTTTTTTAGTTTGTTCTCATTGAGTTCCCGGTCACCTTCTAAAAAGACAAGGACATAGGTTCCGTCCGCCCATAAAGCCACTGCCTTTAGGAGGTTTTCTTCCTTCGTCCCCGTAAACTCAGCAACTTCTGTAATTGATTTTTTAGATGGAGTATGAATTTTATCTTTTCCGACAAACGCTTGTTTTGTTAGCGCTACATTTCGAATCACAGGAGTTTTTTCAATATTCCCTGAATATTGGCAAGAAGGACAAATCGTAAGTGTTTCTTCTCCAATAGGAGACACTACCATAAATTCCTCAGAAGCAGACCCACCCATATTTCCAGAGTCTGCTTGTACTGGGATCGTAGAAAGACCCATTCCCGCAAAAATCCTTCGGTAAGTTTTACGCATCGTTTGGTAGGTTTTGTCCAAAGACTCATCATCTAAATGAAATGAATATGCATCTTTCATTGTAAATTCACGAGAACGAATCACTCCGAATCTCGGACGAATTTCATCTCTAAACTTTGTATGAATTTGGTATACGTTGATCGGTAGATCTTTATAAGAACGAACCATTGGTTTCACAAGTACACAAAAAGATTCTTCATGAGTGGGACCAAGGCAACTTTCATTGTCATGACGATCTTTCAAACGAAACATCTCTTTTCCCATTTTATCCCAACGGCCAGACTCTTTCCAAATTTCACTCGGAGTTAAAATGGGAAGTTGGAATTCCAAACCACCGGCCCGGTCCATCTCGGAACGAACAATGCCTTCAATTTTTTTTAGAACTCTTAACCCGAGAGGAAGATAAGAATACAACCCGGCTGCGGATTTACGAATGAGTCCCGCCCTTGTCATCAGTTTATGGGAAGCGACAACTGCATCTTGTGGATCTTCTTTTGCAGTAGGAATCAAATAGGAACTAGCTTTCATCGATCTTTTCTCTTTTACTTATATAAAACTAAACGTAACAAAAATTAAAAAATACGCATCACATCATTGAATGAAACATAAAGTCCAAGGCCAATGAGAAAGAAAAATCCCAACCGAAAAATAGCTTCGATTGCTTTTCTTGGGAGTGGTCTACCAGTAATGGCTTCATAGGCATACAGTACAATATGTCCGCCATCAGCCATAGGAATCGGTAATAAATTCATCACCATAAGGGCTAGGGAAATTTTGGCAACAAAGTCAAGGTAAGTCACCCAACCATATTCCAAACTAATTCCTGCTATTTGTACAATTCCAATGGGGCCTGATAAGTTTTCTTTTGGAGATAGAAGCCCAGAAAACAACATCCCAATCCCTTTTAAGGTAGTGGATACATTTTCATACACTTTAGAGGAAGCACCCACAAACGAAGAATAGACGGTTGTTTCCTTTTGTAACTTCTCTGCTTCAAATTTCATCGAAGCACGAAATCCGAGAAGCCCAATGGGTTTTAAATTGACATCGGCGGAATATTTCATATTTCCAATCCAGATATCTTTTCTACCCGAAGATTGTTTTAAGTATTCGCTGATTGCATCGGCTTTTTCGAAGGATTTGTCTTCAATCTTTAAATTAGAAAGGCGATTTTCAATTTCAGAATCATAACTATCCAATCGGAAATAAGGAATTCCTAGTTCAGAAAATTTAGGATGTCTGATATCCCAAAATTCAAATACATTGGCACCTAACACAGGAATTTGAATCGTTACAGTTTCAGTCGCCCAAGGTGTGAGGAGTGGGTATGTTTTTCTTTCCACAACAACAGGAATGGTTTTTCCCTGGTGTTTTCCGAGCTCCGTTTGCAACTCAGGAACAGTATGAACATCCACTCCAGCCACTTGCAAAATCATATCCCCATCTTTTAAAAATGATAAGGCACGCCTACGGAGGGATTTTTCTCGTTCTTGGATTTCTCTTTGTTTTAAGAGTTCTTCTGGGATTTCATCTTTTCTTTCTTCGATTTTTTCCTGAAAGTAAACAGAAGATTTATCTTCGCGATCGAGTAAGTTGGCAATGAAGTGGCTCAGTTGTTCCCCGTAAGTAAAAGTTGCCACAACCCTTCTTTCTCCAAATGGCATCACTCCAATGGTGGGATGTCCTCCAGCAGAATATAAATTCGGTACAACTTGTACGGTTTTTACATCCTCTCCTCGTTTGTAAGAAACTTCTACAGGATCTCCCGTGGTCAAACTTACATTGGTAAAAATATCTTCAAAACTTTCTGTTTTTTTCCCATTGATGGATACAATTTGGTCTCCAGTGCGAAGGCCTGCAGTATATGCAGGACTTGAAACCTTGTTTGCATCTTCGATAAAAATACGATTGGAAGAAGGGCTATCTCCCGAAAGCTCCAATATAAACAATAAAACAAAACCTAACACCAGATTGGCGAACGGACCACCAAGAACAGGAATCATTCGGCGGAGTGGAGGTGTGGAAAGCAAATCCCCTTGTTTTGGTTTTTTATTTTTAGAATAATCATCTCCACGAAAAAGTACATACCCGCCAATAGGAATGGCTGTGATTTGGTAGATGGTTTTCCCAATTCTTTTTTTCCAAATCCCTTTACCGTAACCAAGAGAAAATATCCGAGCTTCCACTCCGACTAACTTTCCACATAGGAGGTGCCCCAATTCATGGATAAAAACAGAAACAGCTAACATGAATACGGCGCCAAATATCATTACGATCATATAGTCACTCCCCCTCTTAGAAATTCATTTTGAATTAATTCACGTGTTTTCCGGTCTTTTTCTAAATACCCTTCCAGATCACTCGGAAAGGCATTTTCCATTTTGTTCAATGCCGATTCGATTAACTTTGGAATGGCGGTAAAAGATATTTTTTCATCTAAAAATAAAGCAACAGCTTCTTCATTGGCAGCGTTAAACACACATGGTGCCGTTCCCCCTGCCCTCCCCGCTTGGAAAGCCAAACGAAGTCCAGGATAACGACTTAGATCAGGAGGAAAAAATTCCAAAGTCTTCCAAGTTCCAGGTTTTCTTTCCATTAGCATCTTTGGAGTTGGCGTTGGATAAAATAAAGAATGTGCAATGGGATAAATCATATCAGGGTGGCTTGTGTATTGCAAACAAGCACCGTCCATAGTTTCAATGATTCCGTGGGTAAGAGATTGCGGGTGGATCACCACTTCAATTTCGTCATAAGAAAACCCAAATAAATAATGTGCTTCAATCACTTCGAGACCCTTGTTGATCAATCCCGCAGAATCCACTGTGATTTTTGGCCCCATCGACCAAGTCGGATGGTTTAGCGCCTGTTTTACGGATACATGTTCCAACTCTTCGATAGGTAAGGTTCGAAAACTCCCTCCCGAGGCAGTGAGAGTGATAGCACGAATATTGGATCTTTTTTCTCTTTCAATGAGCTGAAAGAGTGCATTGTGTTCGGAATCCACAGGAACCATCAATGTATTGTGTTTTGCCACCAAACGGTTGATCAGTGGTCCAAAGGTCACAAGTGTTTCTTTATTGGCAATGGCAATTTTTTTGCCAGCTTCGATGGCGGCGATGGTAGGTTTTACCCCACGTGCACCAACAACGGCTGTCACCACAACGGAAACTGAAGGAAGTCGAACCAAATCCGATAGAGAATCTTCTCCATAAAGAATGGTTGTAGATTTGTATTTGGATCCGAGTTTACCTTCTAACTTCGGATCGGTGACAGAAATCACTTCCGGAGAAAATTCATCCATGAGTGATTTCGCAAGATCTAAATTGGAATGAACGGAAAAACTACATAAAGAAAAGGAATCTCTAAATTGGCGGAGTACCTTCACTGTAGAAGTGCCAACAGAACCAGAAATTCCTAATACGGATACTCCAACCATCTAAGCCTTAGACCGATCCGGAACTGAGAATCAGACCGCGTAACCGAGAATTCCCTTAAATAGGAAATAATAATAAATCACAGGAACTGTAAATAAAAGGGCATCTGCTAAATCTAAAACCCCACCATGTCCGGGAATCAAACTTCCTGAGTCTTTGATTTTTGCATCTCGCTTCATGGCAGACTCTGCCAAATCACCCATCACAGAAATAATGGATACCACAAAGGCAACTAGGATCGATTCCAAAACTCCGATTGGCAACTTCACACCACTGAAATGTTCCCAAGTGGCGTTGAGAATTTGGACACCAACAACAGCCGTGATATTTCCTGTGACATAGCCTTCCCAAGTTTTTTTAGGAGAGATCTTGAGTCCCGCAGGATGTTTTCCAAACCAACGACCACCAAAATAAGCACCGGCATCACTCATAAAAGTAATCACAGATACTAAAAAGATATAATAAGCACCAAAAGGGAAAGCGAGTAGAAGTAAAAAATGTCCGATGGGAATTGCTAAATAGATTGGACCGAGTATTGTAGCACTTGCCGAAAACAATGCGCCATCTAACGGGCGTTTTAGAATTTGTAAAATCCAAACAGTGAGAGATAGGGCAACCAGTAAAAAAGGAATCGGATGAAATCCTTCTCGGAGGATCTTAGAAAGTTGCAAAACAAAAGCTGGAGGCGTGACTTCAAATTGAAGCCCTAAAAACTGAATGTAGTATACGGAAAATATCAAAAGGGAAAAGATAAGGCCAGTTCCAAAAAAAGGTTTGGAATCTTCTCTTCTGCAAAACGCATACAATTCTTTTAAACCCAAATAAATCGTAATACAACCAAAGGCATAGAACTCCAAATAGTAAAAGGAACTATGGAAGATCATAAACACATAGACAAAAGTCAATACGATTGCAGATAGAATACGGAGTGTTGTCTCACTCATAACAAACCACCAAATTTACGTTTTCGGGAATCAAAAAAAAGAAGGGCTTCTTCCAAAGAAGTTCTTCCAAAGTCCGGCCAAAGTGTATTTGTAAAATACATTTCAGCATAGGCACTCTGCCACAAAAGAAAATTGGAAATCCTTTGTTCTCCCGCAGTTCTGATCAATAAATCTACTGGCGGCAAAGGGAATGTATACAAATATTTTTCAAATTCTTTGGGACTAATGGGTTTGTCCAAAGATTCTTTTTTGGACTTACGCACAGCCATGATCCGAGTAAAATTACTGAGAATCTCTTCGTGACCACCATAGTTCAAACAAAAGTTGGCGGTTAGTTTTTTGTTCTTTTTTGTGACCGCCATCGCATGGTCAATTTTGGTGAGGACAGTTTTAGAAAGTTTATTACGTGCTCCACTGTGGTGGATCCGAATTCCCTTGGAATGAATGGTATCAAGTCTGGTTTCAATAAACTCAACTAACAAACCGAAGATAGCTTGGATTTCCGTAATCGGACGTTTCCAATTTTCTGTAGAAAATGCATAGAGAGATATATTGGGGATTTTGTATTCCAAAGCCACATCCAAAAGACGATCGATTGCGTTCGCCCCTTCTCTATGGCCTTCGGTTCTTTTTTTCCCTTGGCTTTCGGCCCACCTTCCATTTCCGTCCATGATGACAGCAATGTGGGCAGGAATTGTGTTTAACTTCATAGGAAATTAAAGAGTGGTGATCTCTTTTTCTTTTTCCTTTTCTAAATCTCCCAATTTAGCAATATAAGAATCCGTAATTTTTTGGATTTTATCTTGGTGGCCTTTGAGTTCATCTTGGGACATTTCTGCCTGGTGTTTTTTTAATTCATCATTGGCATCACGACGGATATTACGAATGGCAACTTTTTTTTCTTCGGCCTTTTGTTTGACCACTTTTGCAAGTTCTTTCCGTCTTTCCCCTGTTAGCTCAGGAATATTAATACGAATACTATTTCCATCATTGTTAGGTGTGAGTCCAAGACTTGCAGCAAAAATAGCTTTTTCAATGTCCTTCAACATTCCTTTTTCAAAAGGAGTGATGAGAATCATTCGAGGTTCCGGACAAGCAATTTTACCAAGTTGGTTGAGAGGTGTGAGAGTTCCATAATAGTCAACTCTAACATCTTCTACCATCATAGGACTTGCTTTTCCCGTACGAATGGTACCGAAGTCTTTTTTCAAAGCCTCAACCGTTTTGTCCATTTTGGACTGCATGGATTTTATAATTTCATCTACCATCTAAAATCACTTCCTCTGAATTGGAGATTAGCGTACCAATTGGTTCCCCATCGATTAATTTTCTTAAATTTCCTGCTTTAAAAATATCAAACACGATAATGGGCATATTATTGTCCATACAGAGACTGAGAGCAGTTGAATCCATTACCTTTAAGCGGTGTTTGATAGATTCCATAAAAGAAACTTCTAAGTAACGTTTTGCACTTGGATCTTTTTTTGGATCCGCAGTGTACACTCCGTCCACTTTTGTGGCCTTTAAGATGACTTCACATCCTACTTCCACTGCACGTAGTGACGCAGTTGTATCCGTCGTAAAATAAGGATTCCCTGTTCCACCGGCAAAAATAATGACACGATTTTTTTCTAAATGGCGAACTGCACGCCTACGTATATAAGGTTCTGCAACGGATTTCATTTCGATGGCGGAGAGAACTCGGGTAAACATCCCTTGTTTTTCGCATGCATCTTGTAAGGCGAGACCATTCATAATGGTGCCAAGCATTCCCATGTAGTCTGCAGTAGCTCTGTCCATTCCAGACTTTGCTAACGTTTCTCCACGGATCATATTTCCCCCACCGACAACCACGGCAACTTCGAGACCTAAGTCATGAACTTCCTTAATTTGGCCGGCAAGTGAAAACGTTTTATTGGTATCAATACCAAGTTCACCCTCACCGGCAAGAGCCTCGCCGGAGAGTTTGATTAAAATTCTTTTGAAACGCGGACTAGTTCCCACCTACTTGGAACCTCGAGAACCTACCAACAGTAATGTTCTCTCCAAACTTCGCAATGGCTTCTTGGAGAAGGTCATTGATGGTTTTGGAGTTGTCACGAATCGATTTTTGGTGGATGAGACAAATCTCTTCAAAGTATTTTTTCATTTTACCAGGAAGGATTTTTTCGATTTGGTCTGCTTTTTTCCCTTCTTTTTCAAGAAGAGCTTTTTGCACACTCATCTCATTGTCAATTTCTGACTGAGGAATGGATTCCTCGTTTACGTAAAGTGGGTTCATCGCAGTGATTTGAAGTGCGATCTCTTTGCCAAGAGCTTCAAACGCTTCATTGTTTGCAACGAAGTCAGTTTCACAGTTGAGTTCGACAAGAACTCCTGTTTTTCCTGTTCCGTGAATGTAAGCGATGACTTTTCCTTCACCAGTTTCACGACCAGCACGTTTTGCTGCCTTCGCTAAACCTTTTTCTCTTAAGTATGTAACCGCTTTTTCAATATCGCCACCCTTTTCTTCGAGGGCTTTTTTGCAGTCCATCATCCCCGCGCCAGTACGTTCGCGGAGATCTTTGATTTGTTCGGAGCTAACTGCCATTCGTATTATCCTTCTGTAGTAGGTTTTACTTCTGCTGCTGTTTCCGCTGCTTTTTTAGCAGCTTCTGCATCAACAGGGATGTCTTTTGCAACTGGAGGAAGTTCATCGTCCATAATGAATTTTCCAGACTCATCATACTCACCTTGGTATTCAAGAGCAAGTTGTTCTGCGTCCATATCTTCAGCAAAATTAGTTTGGATGACTTCTCCACCTGTTCCTTCGAGTACAGCATTTGCCATAGTATCAAGGAATAAAGAAATTGCACGGATTGCATCATCGTTACCTGGAATTGGGTAATCGATTGGTTCTGGATCACAGTTTGTATCAATCACTGCGAACACTTTCAAACCAAGTTTTTTAGCTTCTTTCACAGCAATTTCTTCTTTTTTAGGATCGATCACAAAAAGAATTTCTGGCACAACTGCCATATCTTTAATTCCACCAAGTGTTTGGCGGAGTTTTTCTAGCTCACGTTTGAGTGAAAGTGCTTCTTTTTTAGTTCTAGCTTCTTGTTCGAAAGAGTTGTTCTCTTCCATTTGCTCTAGTCTTTTCAAACGAGCAATTGACTTCTTCACTGTGTTCCAGTTAGTCAAAAGTCCACCTAACCAACGGTTAGATACATAGTACATACTGCACGCTTGTGCGGCTCTTTCAATCGCGCCACGAGCTTGTTTTTTAGTTCCTACAAATAGAACCTTCTTACCTTGACCGGTAAGTTTTTTCAAAGCGTCGTAAGCTTCTTTTGTTTTTTGAACAGTCTTTTGAAGGTCGATGATATGAATTCCGTTACGAGCCGTATAAACATAAGGACTCATTTTTGGATTCCAACGACGTGTTTGGTGACCGAAGTGTACGCCTGCTTCTAGCAGACTTTTCATGGAAATTACTGACATAGTTACCCCTTTTTTAGTGCGAGATATCCAGACGCTACAAGACCAACGATACTTGCAGGGGTTAGCTGGAACTCGACTTTAATTATGTAAAGCTCGAGAGATACTGGTGATTCGAACAAATACCGAGAGAGGTAAGTTGTACCAAGAAGTCGGTCTAAGACCACTCCAGCCACAGCTCCCGCCATCAGTCCCAAAAATAGCACGAGAAGCAGGTTCCCGATTTGGGTTTTGTTCATCCAAAAGCACCTTTGTCAAGCTTTCCTGTCAGGATTTGGAATTTGGGCAGATTGTCAAGGGGAAAGGAATTCGTAGGTTTCAAAATAGAACTTTGGGCCCTCCTTCGCAGAAAAAGATGATAAGACTTAGGCAAAATCACCATTTTTTTGGGGGCGCCTCCGATCTTTTCCAAAACAGTCAGATCCATCCAAAAAAGGACCGGGCTCCTCCGGGGTTCGCTTACGCTCCCGTCCTTCGGACCAAGCCCTTCAGATCCCTGGCGCAGGGTGGAAGTTTTTAATCGAATGAAAAATGATTTGGGATTCTGTGACTACTTTTAACTGGTATTCCATTCTTTAACGCAGGTTTGAATCGAATTTTCTTAACTATTTCTAAAGCCTTTTCTCCAAACAGCGGATTTTTTCCTAAGATGATTTGAGCTTTTTTAAAGATTCCTTTCTCATTGATTTAAAGTAGCAGAACAACCGTTTGATTCAAGGAATTTTACCAAATCCACATTCCCATTGATGACTGCGGACATCAATGGGGTGAATCCATTTTTATCTTTAGCATCGATACTTTTTTCATCCTGCGCTACAGCTTTTTTAACTAATTCAATATTATCTAAATCAACTGCATCTGTGATTAAAATTTTTCCAGAAGCACATCTATTTGATATTTAGCAATTGATACGTTTCCGGTTCCAAACTGATCAGCCTAACTAACATAGTCGCCTTTCTACTCTTTTCCAATTTTATCATATTCTTTAGATACTGATTTTCAAAAACCAAAACGTTTTTGTTTTTAACTTTTACATTAGCAAAATAATCTGTCCGATATTTCACTGCAAAAGATTCTAATGTTTTTCGTTTCGAAATGTATTCTCCCTTAATTTCGAATATCTTATTTAAATCATCTGATGTAATTTTTTCAATGTTTTTGCTTTCAGTAGTCCAAGGAACGGACTTTGCTTTTTCATGTAATCTATTGATCGCAACATTGACGGCATTTTCAAGATCGTTTCTAGGCAAATAAACAATCATCTCTTTAATAATCTGCGAGGCAAAATCGTCCGGAACAATTAATTCAATCCCTGTTCCGGTAGCAATTCGCAGTTTTTTATCCTCAGTTGCAATTAGCACAAAAATCCCGTTATTCAAGTCACCACCAATTTTATATTGTTCAAAAGCTGCCAAAGAAAAATCTTCGATGGTAAATTGCCCAGTGGAAGGAATCACTAAAACCCTTATGTCTATATTATCAGCTTGCTTTAAACTCTTTAAATATTCATTTTTTTTCCTAACAAAATCCGAATTTAGTACAGAAGCTTTATCAGAAAAATAGATCGTTCCATCTACCTCTTCTTTCTTTTGACAAAAGAGAAAAAAAATAACGAAGAAAACATATATAGTTAATTTGATTTTTAGATTCATATCAGAACGAGAATTTAAATTCAGTTGACCTTTTTCACGATCACAGAACCAATCAATGACTCAATTTTTGAATATTTGTATATCATCCGAATTGTAACTAAAGTAAGGAGAATCGAAATTATTGACTCTCTTTTTTTAAAAAAGTTTCGAGAAATTGTTTTGTTAAATCTTTATAACGAGTGATGAAAAACTCCCACTCTTCTGAACTGATGTTTCGATTCAATAGAACTAAATTTTGAATGTTTTCCGCCAAAGTTTCATCAAGTAATTCAGATAGGACATCCGGAATAATTTTTTGAACAGCATAATCGGAGGAAACAGAAGAATTTTCAAAAGATGTCTGAAAATGTTTTGTTAATTTAGATTTTTCGATCAACTGGCCTTCAGACTCCCAGGAGTTAGCTTCCGTAATTCCTTCTCCTTCTATCCAGATAGCGGTTCCAAAAGTGTAAGAAGTAAAGGAAATATACACAGGTTTATACTGGAAGAATTTAATTTTAATCATCCTTTCAACAAAACTTTCTTTTAAGTAAGACCGAATCAAGAAAGTGGTATATTCATTTTCTTCGGACTCACCATCCAAGATCATTTTTTTTGTAAAACTTATCTTCATATTTTTAAAAAACTTCCGTATAACCAATGATTCAGGTTAGATTTAAATCTACACATCCACACAATCGAATATAGCCTTTTTCGCGGGAAAAATCAATGAAAATCTGGGATCATTTTTGATTTCAGTAAAATCAATCTTATGAAAAAAGATTGATCCAACTAAGCAACAAAACTAGATTCAGATATAAAATGAAATGGATCGCCACCTTAGTTTTGTTAATTTTTCAAAACTGCATCACCTATCCCAGCTTCGATGGATTCGGAAACATAGATTCTGCAAAAAATCAAACTCGAGTTTATTTTGATGAAAAAAAGGGGAAGTTCGAGACCCTTCCGAATTTCAGAGGGAACATCATCAGAATTGGGGACATCGTCCTTGGCGAAACCAAAAACATAAATTTTAAAAATCAAAAAAAACGAATTTGTGAACGAAATGAAACCGAATTAATCAAAAGAATCGATCTTATAGATGAAAGAACCATCGTTGCCATCTACGAAACCTCAAGTTATTTATGCATCGAATACTATTAATTCCAATTGTTTGTTTCTTCTTCAGTTGTCTTGGCCAACAATCTTTTCAACAACTAGAGATTCCTAAAAAAGATTACCTAACAACAAAACGTCTCCCCTTCGTGGCAAACACTTGCGATAGAATGACTATTTTTTCAAACAACCTACTTGAAAGAACTATCTGGATTCAAATCTGGGAAAATGGAGAATACCGAATTGCGTTTTTAAATGACGAACCCTTTGATGCCATCGAAGATTTAAAAATTTACCAATCTCATGACTACCTCTGGACTTTATCATTTGTCCCTTTATTTGCTGGTTACTACTGCAACCAATACCACCTAACTGGCTATTTATTGTATTTTGATGCAGACTCAAAACAAAAATTAAAAACTAAACTGGAAGAGGAAAAAAAGAAAACAAATCCTAACCTTCCCATCATGGCCTTTCGAGAATATAGTTTGATGGATGAAAGAATTCTCTCCCAAAAAAAAGAAGAACTAAAAAAAATATACAAGGAACGAGAATACTACAAATATATAAACCCTCTCTCTAAACCAAAAATTTGGGATCCTAAGTCAAAATCAGATCTCACTTTTATTTCAAACGATCAACTCATTGATTACTGTTTAGAGTTTCCTTATGAATGTGTTACAGATTCTAATTACCTAAGTGAAATTCAATTTAGAAAGAATCCGAGAGAGAAACAAAAAACAAACGCATCCCCTTCCGATTTTTCTTCTTCTCTCTTGACCAAAATTCAAAAAACTACTGATAAAATCAATTTTGGTTGTTACTGCCGCAAAATTCCTGATCTATCCATTTACAGTTCTTGTCCTATTGATCAATTTGGATTGGATTCCGTTTGTAAAAATAAAAACGATTGTTTAGAAAAAACAAATGTAGAAAACCAAAAACTTTGTCACAATAAGTTCAAAGAAGAACTATCCATTCTTATGAAAACAAAAGAATCAAAAGATACAATCCACCATGGACAAGATAATTTTGAGAGAATGATTTTTTATACAAAGAAACTTTGGGCTCTCGAAATGTTGGAGGGACAAAAAGAATAAATTCCCTATTTGACTTTTTTTTTCGTTTACGGATAACGATTTTTTACATTGTATTCGATATTTTTTAAGAAGAACTTTCCGTATGTATAGTCACCTTCTGGATACTTCCAGATGGCTTCTCCATAAGTGGGCACCTTAATTCCATTCAATTCTTTATAATCTTTTACTGGAGTGGACCAACGTGCTTTCCTTAAAGAACCATCATCTTGAAGTGCAGACCTGTCATCTGATATAAACTCAACCAACTCACCTAACTCATTAAAAATGAGGACTGCAGATACTCGATACTTCCCATTTTTAAAAAAAACCTTCGCAGACAAAGGACCGTTTGCCTCCCAAGAGATCCTTCGGTCAATCAATGCGGCGGGGGCAAATAAACAAAGATCGTTTAACACGGTGACAGTTTCTGCCATTGTTAACTCTTCATTATCTAAATCAACGGCATTAAAAAGTGAAGCAACACGAACTAACATCGTCGCCTTTTCCTCAGAATAAGAATGAAGGACACGAAAAGGAATTCCCATCATACTTGCCTTCATATAAAAATGGCGCGCAGGATGTAAAAAAAAGTTATACTGCTCAGACGAGGAAACCATCGGCTTCGCTTCCGGATTTTTATACATCAATTCATCAAAAACAATTCGTACATTTTGAACTTTATTTTTTCCAATGACACCAGTGTATTTTAAATATTTGCGAACGGGAGATGGCATATGTTGAATTTCCGCTTCACGAAGGATTGTCACTGTTCCATATGGTTGGGTAGAAAACTCTTTATCCACTCTTAGAAAAAAGGAATTTTGAACAGGATTGCACCCAAGGAGAAAAATAAGACTCATGCTACAAGAGAACAAAATAGTTTTTGATTGTTTGAATGTAGATAGAGACATACCTTTTCACCTTTCGATTCAATCTGTAGTCTTTTATGGTAATTGATTTAAAAATGCAGTCAAGAGAGAAGCGCAAGGGATCGCAGCGAAAATCCTTTGCGAAGCAAAGATTGAAGCGTAGAGCCCTGTTGCGTAAGCAATGCGCCCAAAGAAAAATCGCAAAAACGATCCAGTATGGAATCCAAACTCCGTTAAAATAGAATTATCATAAGGAGAGAATATGGAATTCCAACAAATCCAAACTGGGATCATCACTGAAAAACTAGAGGAAACAAAAGTATTTTACGAAAAATGGTTAGGCTTAATCACAAAATTTGAATCGGATTGGTTTGTATTACTTTGTTTACCAAATCGCCCTGAGGTAGAATTGGCAATCATGAAACCAAACCAACCACAGGTGAGAAAACCCTATTTCCAAAATTCTTACCAAGGAAAGGGGATTTGGTTTATTTTTGAATCAAAAGATGTAACAAAAGAATTTGAGAAAATGAAACAAAACAAAGCACCCATCGACCTAACTCTCACTACTGAGGAATGGGGAGATGTCCACTTTACCTTAGTGGATCCAAATGGAATTGGAATTGATATTGTTCAAACAGAAATTCAAACTAAAATTTAGAAAGACAAACGGAGGAAACTTTTTTACCTTTCTTCTAGAAAGAAAAAAGGTTCTTCCGTGCCGAAACCACCTAACCTCTATCCTGTTTGGAACAAATTAGAAAAACAATTGGATGAGACCATTGGTCTGAACCAAGTTGCTTTTTTTACAGGTTATAGTGATTGGCATTTCCATAGATTATTTAAATCCATCCAAGGGGAAAACGTCAAAGAATACATTCGCAGGTTACGTTTAGAAAAAGCAGCTTACGAATTAAAAATTACAAACTTCCCCATTTTAGAAATAGCGATCGAAACAGGTTTTTTATCTCACGAAGCTTTTTCAAAAGCATTCAAACGAGTGATTGGTTCTACTCCCTCCGAGTTTCGAAAACAGTTCCAAAAGAAAAAAAATATAAAAAAGAAAACAAACCACCTAACAATCCCCGATGGTATTTCAAAATTCGGATTTCAAATCAAAATCATTTCTACTTTTCTGATTGTTTATGTCCGCCATATAGGAAGTTACGAAGAACTTCCTGGACCACTTGCGGGGACTAAGGAAGTTCTCTCCTTACAATCTTTAATCCAAAATTGGAGTTCTTCCCATTCAAATCACAAATGGATCGGCATTAGCCAAGATGACCCAGAGATTTCACCCAAAGGAAAAATACGTTTTGATTTGGGAATTACTGCGGGTTCTTCACAAAATCCAATTCCAGAAGGATTTGGAATTGGGTCCATACCGGGTGGAAAATATTTACAAATCCGGTACCAAGGTAGTTACCATAATTTACCCAAAATTTATAACTGGATTTTGAATGATTACATGAAAACAACATCCTACAAATTAAAAAACCAACCACCTTGGGAATGTTACTTGAATCCTTTTGAAAAGGAGGATGATAAACGCATAACGGATATCTATATTCCTATCCAGTGAGTTTTATTAAACTGATTCGTAATGGATCAAAAATCACATGGATAATGGTGTTTCAGGGCCGGGACCAAACAAACCACGACAAATGGGAAAGTTGGGACGAATATTTCCAGAAGCTTTCACAATAGACTCACAAGGGAAAAATAGAACTTCATTCAAACATACGGTTAAATCTTTTTTCTCTACGTAATGATAAACAGACTCGCAACTTCGAAAAGAGAATTGTGATTTTTTTGTTGTAGAAATCCCATTGCATCCAGTCCCTACATTGGTGGTATAATAAGCAGCACTAGTTAAAGTTACATCAATTGATTGCGGGCAAAGAGAACGTTTCACCACCAATGCGCCATAAAACTGACGTAAGGCTACATCTCTCGAAACCTTGTTTTCATTCAATTCATTTTGGGTATCAAAAAAGAAATCACCAATACAACCATAAAACAAGAATGATATGGAGAAAATGATTTTAAAAGATAAGGGACAAGATGATTTGAGTTTCATTATAGTTAATCATAGGAAATCATTTCTATCGTCGATCCTTTCTTAGTTGGAATATGTTTTTTCCTCTATCTAAATTTGCAACGAACAACACTTCTGTGACAATTCCCTATACCACAATCAATCTACTTTCATTTTTCGTTCACAAAAATGTTGATTACATTAAAAAAACAACCACCTAGGAAGGTTGAATCTACTAAGGTGGTTGAGATCCATGATCAATTTGAATCGATTTATTTTTTAGAAGCCACCACAAAAGTAGCACTATCTTCATAAAAGTGATAGGAAAGAATTTTTCCATCTTTGATTTGCACCTTCAATGCCCATTCACTTTCAAAAGGTTTGCCTGTTTGTTTGATGGTATGCAAAAAATTTCCACTTGCGAACACCCAATCTTTTTTACCTACAATCTGATCCACTTGGAACCTTTTTGTATCCAACTGGGAACCCATATTCTTTAAAAACTCCTCGGCACCGGCAATGCCATTGTAAGTTCCATACAATTGATTCTCACTGCGATTTTCATTACGAACGGCTGTAATGATTGTTTGCGGGTGAAAACAATTCAACACCCCTGCTGCGTTTCCTTTTCCAAATTCGTTAAAAAAGGTTTCTAAAACCTTTTCCCCGGTAGGTGATGCAGATTTTGCAAACAATCCAACACTTCCTAATAACAAAGTTGCTAGTACCAAAACTGGTTTCATTTTAATCTCCTCTAATTCCGATACCGATAGTATCGTTATACGATACCAGCGGTATCGGAATATACTTGACAGTCAAATCTTTTTTAAAAAAATTTGTTTTATGGCTGTAAAAAAGAAAATGGCTTCAAAAACTGCGGGTCGCCCCAGATCGGAAGATTTAGAACCCTTGGTCTTAAAAACAACATATGAAATGTTAGCAAAGAAAGGGTATCATGGTTTTTCCATCGATGATATTGTCCAAGAAACCGGAGTCGCCAAAACCACCATTTACAGAAGATGGCCTAACAAAGCAAATTTAGCGATGAGCACAGTCACTCATATGATTTCACCTTATTTGGAATTCCCAAAAGAAGTACCTTTTGAAAAAGCACTCTTGGAACAAATGGAAGCTCTCTCTGGCGTATTCACTGGAAAATTTGGACGAGTGATTTCCACCCTCATTGGTGCTGGGCAACAAGATAACGAACTTTCCGAATCAATTTTAGAAAATTATTTACTCCCCAGAAGAGATGCAGCCAAACAATTTTTTCGTTTTGCCATTTCATCCAAACAAATTCAAGTTTTGTCAGACGAGGAAATTGATGTCTGTATGGACATCCTTTATGGATCCTTATATTTTCGTTTGTTACTGAAACATGAAAAACCAGATTTCCAAAATCTAAAACCTTGGTTAGAAAGATTTTTACGAACTCTCAAGTAGTTTGGTTGTCGATATTTTCTGACTATAAGATTGTATTGGAGTAGATTCCAATACAATCTTAAGCATAGAACAATCAATTTTACCTTCAGTTAATTGATCTGAATACTATCTAGTATCATAAAAACATGAAAAATAATTTTGTCCCAATCCTCTTGTGAAAAGTTAGGCATAAAAATCATGTTAATCGTTACACGATAGGTTTCTTCATTTTTTTTGTCATAGTAGAATGCAATTGCTTTATTTCCAACTAATTCGCCTTGACCAAAGTATATTTCCATTGGATCCGTTTTAAATTTTAGATTATTTTCCCAAGCCTGAATTCGGTTAGGCGGAGAACCAAAGTCTTTTTTAATAGAATCTTGAACTAAAGTTTTGAAATTTTTTGTTTTTTCTGGAATTACTGAGACATCAATTAATAATGAAAAACATTCCGATTGTTGCTGGCAGTCCGCCTTAAAAAATGAGATTGGATACTTTAGCTGTGCTTGAATGGAATCATATCGATCTGTTATTTCAGGAACTGCAATAAGCATTGACTTTACGACTTGTCTCTTCTTTGGGAAAAATGAAATCCCTCTATATGTTTTTGTAATCCAAGTTTGAGTATAAGTTCTTTCTGATTTACCACTTACACAGCGGACTTGTCTGAAAGCAGTCCCTCTACTTAGATAAGCTTTACTTTCAAAAGAATATGCATAATAAATACCTTGATTGCCCTTCTCATCTGGAGTTGATGTCCAATAAATATCGAAAGTTGTGTTATCGCTGATTTCCATTTTTTTTTGGTTCAGATAATTCAGGATATCTTCATGCCAACTTTTTGTGATTCCATTTGATTCAGAATCTTGTATTTCAGTAAATGTAGGCAAACGCATTCCAATGGCGCTGCATTGACTTGCTGCTTCATACCAATTCATTAATCCGATGTACCCGGACCATTCAAGGTTTTCAATTGCTTTAGGATTCGCTTTCCTGGGTGAATTTTTATCTCCTGTGGAAGAACATGAATAAAAGAATATGAAAACTAAAATCTGAAAGAAAAAAACTATTTTCATTTGGTTACCTGCAAAAAGACAAATTATCATTTTTCACAATTCTTAGTCAAATTCTCTAAAGCATAAATAGCCGATATTTTCTGTTCGTTTTTCAAATTTTGCTTTTTCCTTTTTTGTTTTTAATTACCATCAAAAATTATGAAACACCTAGCAAAACTCTGGCTTCTCTTATTTTTAGTATTTGAGTCCTGCGTAATTTTCCAAGCAACAAAAGTTCCAACAAACAATCTCAAGGCGGTAGTTGAAACAAAATCAAACAAAAGTCCGAAGATTGTATTTCTCGGCGATAGCATCACTCACGGTCGTGTCAGTTACGATTATGTAGCTTCCATTGCAAAACACCCTTCTTTAGCAGATTACCAAATCATCAACGAAGGAATTAATAGTCGTTTGACAGATCAAATTCTTGAACAACTTGAGAATTTAAAACAACTCAATCCTGATATTGTTTTCCTTCTGATTGGAACCAACGATTTAAAAGCCACACTTTCGGAAGAAGAATACAATCGATATGCAAACCTTTGGAAACTAAAAGATCCAGTGACAGAAGAAAGTTTTGTTCGCAACCTAACCAAGATCATCCAAACAATCCAAAAAGATACCAAAACCAAACTAGTTGTTTTTTCTCCACCCGTTTTGGGAGAGGACCCAAACTCCATTCCATTCCAAAGATCAAAAAGATTTGCAGAACTTACCAAACAAGTGGTCACCAAAGAAAAAGCGATTTACAAACCACTTCATGAAACACTTTCCAAAGGATTGGATGAATCCAAACTGAATGTAAAGAAACCTTATATTCAAAGCACTTGGGGAATGTATTGGACAATTTTGAAATACTATTCTTCCACTTCCAGTTGGAATGATTTAGGTGATTCCAACGGATATTATTATTTAACTGATGCCATTCATTTGAATGAACGCGGAGGAAAAATTCTAGAAGATATGGCCTTAGAAGAAATCCTTGTCGGAAAAAGATAACCATCATTTGATTAATTGATACTTAATCTCTTTCTAAGCTGATAAAGAAGGATAGTTCTGAATATTCGTGACTGCAAGTTCATGCATCAGAATGAAAATATCGATTTTTTATCGTCAAAGATAGTATAAATCTTGTTACAGTAGAACTGGGTGTGTGGTGATTTCTATGGGAATCACCACTTCCACCATCCAAGAAGGAGATTAGGGAATGTCCGCAGAAACAAACGAAATCAGTCTATTTGAAAGGACTCTCTTTCGGAAAGGGGTTTCACTCATTGTGTACACAAAGTACGGATTGAGTGCAGTGTTTCTATTAGGAGTTGCTGCCAACTTTGCCACGAAAAGTTTTATACCAAATTTTATCGGCTCTCTCATCTTTTTACTCAATGGAATTGTTCCGGGACATTATTTACGAAAAGATAAAGAAATTTCAAAATCATGGGCATTTACCATTATCTTCATTGACCTACTCATTTTGGTTAGTTTCTTCTACTTAGACATCTATAATAATTATACAAAAGGTGATGCAAGTAATACAATCAACGCAGGAATCTTTTACATTATTTTTGTGTTTATCGCTATTTATTCCAGTTTTCTTTTCGAATCTAAACTTGTTGTTGTGGTGGGGATCATTTCCACCTTTCTTTACTTAGGTGGAATTTATTTATCAGCAAAACTTGGTGCGGCCCTTGTCGGTAAACCTAGCCCTGATATGTTAAGATCAAACCATGTCATCGTTGCAACAGAAGTTCAAAAAGTTATTTTTTTCTTTGGAGTGATTTTCAGTTTACGGTTCGTGGTAGCACTAATTCGGGAGATGCAAACTGACCTAAAAACAAAACTCAAAGAAACTTTAGAAAAACAAAACTTTATTTCAAACAAATCCATTCAATTGGAACAGTCTGCCAATACTCTTGCTACTTCCGTAGATACATTACAATCCATGTCGGATGAATTACACAACCAATCTCAAAACCAAGCAGCTTCTGTGGAGGAAATTTCTGCTTCCGTAGAAGAACTTTCTTCTTCGGCAATTAGCTCGGCAAATCTTGTGGAAGACCAAGTGACTCGTGTAAAAATTGTAGATCAAAACTTTTTATCTCTACAAAATATTAGTGAAAACGTAAAAAACAAAACCACTCAAATTGCAAAGGATGTAAGCCTCTCTGCTGATTTTAGCAAAAAAGTAAAATCCTCCTCTGAAGAACTCAATAGTATTTACTCAGAACTCAACCAAGCCTTTTCAAAAGTGGAAGAAATCAACCAAATGATGTCGGAAATTGCAGATCAAACCAACTTACTAGCGTTAAATGCATCAATTGAAGCGGCAAGAGCTGGAGAACATGGACGTGGATTTGCGGTCGTTGCTCAAGAAGTTGCAAAACTTGCTGAACGTTCTCAATCCAATGCAGGCACAATCGCAAAAATTGTGAAGGATGCCGGGATCAAAATCAATGAAGGAACCAGATACTCAAAAGAAGTCAAAACCCAAGTGGAAAGCCAGAACCAAGAATTACTTCGAATCGAAAGCGAAATTTTAAGTTTAGAAGGTCATGTCACGGACCAACAGAACTTAAATTCACAACTGAGACTTACCTTTTCCGAATTACATGTTCTATCCGAACAAATTGGTGTGATTGCGCAAGAACAGATGTCCGGTAGTAAAGAAATCAGTCATGCAGTTACCGTCATAGATGAAACCACTCAAAAACTTGCGGATTCGGTCCAACTTCTTTATGAGGAAATCAATGCCATCCATACCCAATCCAAACAGCTAACTTCGAACTAAGGGATTTCCCTCTATTCTGAACAAAGTTTTAGGAATAAAACCTGTCTTTACAACAGGTGCCTTTTCTAAAACTTTGGGAAATCGTAGGAAATAAATTGATAACCTTTAGCGTGCTATGTTAAAACCCAATGCAACAGACCGCCCTGGTCAAAGAATCGAAGATACTATCATGGCAATTTTGGAGGGAAATCCAAATCATGAGGAATATCTATTCCAAAAAATCAAAGAACTTCCTACATACCATTTAGAAGATTCACAAATTTATTCTGCGATCTTCAAAGTCCTCACTTCACTTGAAATTTCAGAAAATGAATCCGAATTCATTTGGTCAGAAATCGTCCACAACCAAACCAAACTCAATCAATGTATGGGCCGCCAAGTGGGCTTTCGCGTTGCTTTATTTGATTATTTTACCAACATCAATCCAAAAATCAAAAATCCAAAAACCATAGAGATGAAACTCTTTGCTGATACCGAAAAACTGATATTAGTTGATGAACTCACTCGATTATACAACCGTAGGCATTTCGAAACTGCACTCATTCGAGAATTCAAACAATCCACAAGATACAACCAAAACCTAACTCTTCTTATTATGGACATTGATGATTTCAAAAAAATCAATGATACCTACGGTCATACCACAGGTGATGAGATTTTAACAAAGGTTGCAAAACAAATAACATCTTGTTTACGAATGGAAGACACAGCTTGTCGCATTGGCGGTGAAGAGTTTGCAGTGATTTTTCCACAAACAAATGAAGAACAAGCGCTCATTGCATCAGAAAAACTTTTGGAAGCTTGTCGCACCATCCAACTTAGCGGTAAGTCTGTGACACTTAGCGGGGGGATTGTATCTTATCCTGAAAAAGTCAAAACTTGCGAAGAGATGTATGACTTAGCAGACCGTGCCTTGTATACAGCCAAATATTCCGGCAAAAATCAAATTGTTGCATATTCCAATGAAAAAAGAAGTAGTTTGCGTTTTGATGCCAACCTAGAGCTTCTTTTCATTCTACCAGATAAAACTCTCAAAACCATTTCTAAAAATATTTCTGTGACAGGGATTGCCTTTGATACGGAAGATGATATCACACTGAACGAATCCTTCGATGTCAAACTTCGTGAATCAGATACAAATCAAGAAATCAATGCGAAGATCAAAGTAGTCAGAAAAGAAGAATTTGGATTTCATAAATACCATATGGGTGCTGAATTTTTGGAACTCTCAGTCGAAGACCAATCCAAACTTTCCGACTTGTATACGTTACACCGATACAAATCAAAGATTCCTACCGGTGTCGTTTCATAAAAAGTAAATTGATGCCGTTATGGCATATCCGAAAGTCCACCTGCATTCAAAACAGATGCATAACCATTGGCTTGTAAAATTTGTTTGGCTCTTTCGCTCCTGGCACCAGATCGACAATAAACAATAATTTTTGCCTCTTTGTCTTTCAATCGATTGATTTGAGACGGAAGGACATCCACAGGAATATTCATCGCACCGGAATAATGACCTTCCGCAAATTCTGACTGGGTCCGCACATCAACAACAACTGCCCCATTTTGAATCCATTGTTTTACCATATCTTTTTCTCCTTTGGATTGGATGCGTTTTACAAAAACAAAGAGGAACCCAATAATGGCTCCGAAAATCAGGAAAGATTTCATACTTTCTCCTTTTTTTCCAATTTCTAGTTGTCGGAATTTTCGTCAATAGAATCTATATACTATAGGGGGTATGGTATTTACATCCATTCTAACCCTGAATTTTGGCAATCCATTGCCTTTGGACCAAAAGGAGAGATTTTTCGAATATGATTACCAATCCCAAAGAAAATTTAGAAATTCGGCCACTTTATGATTTAGAATCAGGAACCTGGACCTATCTAATCCTCGATCAAAAATCCAAACAATCCGTTCTTGTTGATCCAGTACTCGAACGTTTAGATAGAGACTTAAACTATATCCAAGAACTTGGATACAAACTATCCCTCACTATAGAAACACATATGCATGCTGACCATATCACTTCGGCAGGAAATTTGAGGGACAAAACCAATTGTGAATCTTATGCTTCCGAAAACTCTGGTGCTGTTTGTGCTTCAAAATTTTTAAAAGATGGAGATTCATTTCAGGTTGGGAATCTTAAGTTTTTAGTCATTCATACACCTGGTCATACACCTTGCTCCATCTCTCTTCTGTTAAATGGTTTATATCTTTTTTCTGGGGATGCACTTTTTGTACGAGGGTGTGGGCGGACTGACTTCCAAGGTGGAAGTGCGGACGAATTGTACAATTCTATCACAAAAAAACTATTTTCACTTCCAGATGAAACAATCGTTTTACCTGGACATGATTACAAAGGATTTCTTTCCACAACCATTGGAGAAGAAAAACAGCTGAATCCAAGAATCGCAGGAAAATCACTCCAAGAGTTTAAAGAAATTATGGAAAATTTGAACCTACCAGAACCAAAAAAAATTCATGAAGCAGTGCCAGCCAATCGTGCCTGTGGGAAAGTATCATGAGTTTAGGTATTTTATTTTTATTGTTAGGTGTAGGTGCAGGAATTCTTGGTGGGCTTGTAGGAATTGGAGGTGGAATCCTCCTTGTCCCTGCCCTTGTTTATTTTTTTGAATTTAATCAAAAACTAGCCCAAGGAACCACACTGGCAGCAATGGTTCCCCCCATTGGCATTGTTGCGGCTTATATTTATTATACGCGAGGAGAAACCAATCTCTTTGCTGCTGCTTTTATCAGTGCAGGATTTATTCTTGGAAGTATTTTTGGCGCAGGGATGGCATCCAAAATTGATACAACCTCTCTATCGCGATTTTTTGGAATCTTCACAGTGATCGTTGGCCTTAAAATGATTTTTTTTCCGAAGTAAAAATGAAATAAATTTTTCCTTGCAGGAACACTGGTTTTCAGTTTCCATTCACTCGTGTTCGGTTTTTATCTCACATTTTTTTGGATTCTGATTTCCTTTTTTTCCGCTAACTTTTCTTGGCCGTCCGGACTCATTCCCCCGCTCCAATTCCTCTTTTGGTGGAACCTTGTTTTCTCTTCTTTTTGGTTACTTCTGATCTTTATAGTTGTTTTTGGGCTTTTGGGCTTTTTACTTCGCATTCCCATTGTTGGAATTTTATTACAGGGCATTCGAAACCAAATCACAGAAATTGGTTGGTATCATTTTCTCCTCAACCGAACTACTGTTTGGCTGCTAAGCCAGACACTCATTCTTTCCGGTTCCTTTGTATTTGGATACGGTGGCCATTCCGAAACCTGGATTTATACAGTTTCCCTTTCTGTGACCATTCTAGGTTACTTCATCAAACAAAATTTTTACAAACCAATGGCAAGTTTTTCCGGTTCAAAAGGTATCTTTGTATACCGAAGTGGGGGAATCAATAGAGGGATAAGTCCCCATCACACTCCATTCCCAGAAGAAAAAGACGTCACTCCTCCATAACTTTTTTCTTTTGATTCTTAAATGATTGGCAAACCAATCTAATAAGGTATGGAATCAGTTACAAAAAAGTTTCGAACCCTACCTCTTTCGATTTTGGCCTTTGTCTTTGTTTTTGCCTTACTTCATTTCCAATGCCAACGTTTTTCTGACAAAAAAACAGAGACCCAAAAACTTTCCTTACAACCAAAGGAAGGCCAAAAACTTGCGGCCTTTGCGGAAGGATGTTTTTGGTGTTCCGAACATATTTTTGAATCCATTCCTGGAGTCACAGAAGTTGTTTCGGGTTATGCTGGCGGACATACAAAAAACCCTAATTATGAATTAGTAAACACAGAAACGACAGGCCACGCTGAAACAGTCCTAGTGTATTATGATCCATCTAAAATTGATTATGCGGACTTATGTCGGATTTTTTTTCTTTCCCATGATCCCACTACTTTTCATAGGCAAGGACCAGATGAAGGATCTTCTTACCGATCCATTTTATTCTACTCTTCCGAGTTGGAGTTAAAAATAGCAAAATCGATTCAAAAGGAAATAGAGAAAAAACAAATTTGGAAAAACCAAATTGTTACGGAATACCAAGAACTAAAAGATTTTTACCAAGCAGAATCATACCACCAAAACTTTATCAAAAATAATCCTAACCAATCTTATGTTCAGGCAGTTTCTATTCCAAGATACCAAGAGTTCCAATCCAGATACAATCTATATAGAAAATCGCTGGATGAATCAAAATGATCTTATGGTATTTAATAAGATAAAAACTGTTCTCTAATTTTTGTTCGGAAAGAATCGAATTCAGATTTAGATTGAAACTTACAAAGTTTAAGTATCTCGGCTGAAATCTCTGAAGATTTTGCTTCCTTTGCATTAATGGAAATCATCATATCACTCAAATATATCGGGAAAACAATATCCGCATAAACATCGTCTGCAAGGAGAGGACGATGGTGAAATTCCATAGCCTTTGTGTATAGAATTGGGAAATTCCATTTTTCACCGACCATTGCACCTAACTTTGAATGTGTGATACCTATGGCGGACTCTTCCATACTGATTGTAGAAGCAATTTCTCTTGAATTGGAATAAGTTTTAATTTTTGACATATGTTGTTTGTCAAAGGATAAAAGCAAAATTTCACCAATGTCGTGTAGAAGAGATGCTGCAATCAAATTACTAAGATCTGCCTTGTTCATACCCATTTTTTGACCAATGGCCTTACAATAAAAAGCAGATTCGTTCGATTTTTCCCAAATGGCAGTAAATGCAGGAAACTTGTCCTCTAACATTTGTTTCGTTCCAAGACTATAAAGTAATGTTTGTAGTTCTTTTAGTCCAATGAGTTGGATAGCTCGATCCAAACTTTCAACTCTTCCTCCGCGACGAAATGCTGCTGAATTCGAAAGTTTTAAAATATTGGCAGAGAGGGCGATGTCTTTTTTAATCATCTCCGCAATTGTTCCAATACTTGAGTTTGGTTTATCAATGGCGTCTTGAATATCTTTAATTGCTTTTGGGAAAGTGGGAAGATTATCAATTTGCGAAACAATATTGTCTATTTTTTCCAGCTGTTGGTTCTCTTTTGAAACCTTAGAAGGAATATCAATCATAAAGACTGTTTTGTTTTCGCTGGATTCAAACTTAAATGCAGAGTCACCCAATCCATCGTTACGTAACATCATAAGTGTCATGATCAAACCAAGACCTGCACCTTCTTGTTCATTTGACATATCCATAAATGCATCTGCTAAATCGTTATAAGTTTTTGCCTTATCGATTCTTTCTTTTATTCGAGCAGATTCTGCAGGAGTGAGTTGTACATTGTTCATGATGCGAATACGCATCAAACTCTTGTTATGGATAAAGGAAACAAAAACACCAAAATTATTTCTTTGAAGAGAGTCTTCTATGATTTCTCGATTTTCAAGATATGTTTTTTTGAATTCTACAATACCGGCTTCATATTCGTCTTGATCTTCGATATTACTTGCTCTGTTTTTAAAAAACACACGTTTCGCATTTGCCTTGATTGCGTTTGTCACTGTTTCTTTCATTGCAGCCAAAACAGAGTCTCTAACGATGATTAGATCAAGTTGTAACAAAAAACGATCCAATACTTGAAATAAAGTATTTTCTACTTCATCAGTAATTTGGAAAAATTTAAAATGAAATGGTGCATTTTCTAAAATGGGATGATTGATATCATCAATATTTGAATGAAGACCTAAGTCTTGTTTGTATTCTAATGTGACAGCCTTTGGACTTGCCATAATACCTCAAGTTAAGAAGGAGTATCAAAAGGGAATTCCCTAAGTTAAAGTTGATGACAATACTCCAATCCCATTGAATGGAAATATTTTGCAAGTGCAAGCGTTTAACAATAAAACAGCGAAAGGATAGAATTCTTGCGGTAAGTACGGAAACAAAGATTCATTTAATCCGTGATTTTACTACGTATGCGTACTAATTAATCAAATATTTTGATCTTTGGAAGACCCAAGTTATAACGAACAGCAACCACTCTGATTCCAACAACGACTGTTGCTGAGATTACTAAGTTCCAATTGGCATTTAGGTTCCATTCATTTAAAACAATATACAAAACAGATCCCACCAAACAAGCAGTAGCGTATATTTCTTTGCGAAAGATAAACGGGACTTCATTCATCAGTGTGTCTCGAATGACTCCTCCAAAAATTGCTGAGATCATTCCAAGAAGTGCGGAGGCAAAAAAATTAACTCCATGGTCCAAAGCAATTCTTGTTCCGAGGACTGTATAAATTCCTATCCCTAAAGTATCGAATAAAAACAATTCATCTCTTAATTTAGCAAGTATCCCTGGCAAAAGGATCACAAGTAAAAAACCTACAAAAATGGCCCAAAGGATATTCTCATCCCTTACCCATGAAACTGGATAATTCCCTAAGGTAATATCTCTTAAAGTTCCTCCACCAATGGCAGTGATGAATCCAGTAAAAAAAACACTGAATAGGTCGTGATGGTGGTCTTTATGCTCCAAAGCAGCAAGCGCCCCAGATATAGTAAATACCATGATTCCAGAAAGTCCGATGTAATAAGAAAAACTAAATTCCAGAGTTTTTATCCTACTTTTAATAGATTAGACGGAAACAAAATGACAATGTTTCCACCCTTCAATTGTTGTATAGAATAGAGAAAATGATGTCGCCTGCCAAGTTTTTTAGGATTGTGATCCTTGTTCCCATTTTTTTATTCCAGGCTTGTATTCCCAGTTTGTCCAAGGGACTTATGCAATCAGTCAGCGATTTTTTGCAATTAAGAAGTTTAGTCAATACAGGACCTTATAAAATTTCTTTTACTGTTTCTGGTCTCCTTGGTTCAGGACTAACAATCAATCTAAATTCAGGAGTCGAAACACTCGTTGTCAATGCAGATGGCAATTATGAATTTACAAAAACTCTTACAACTGGTACGAACTTCGACGTCTCCATAAAAACACAACCAAGTCTTCCCACACAAGTTTGTTCCGTAAGTGGCGGAATGGGAGTTGTTGGTTTTGGAAATGTTACATCCATTGTTATCAATTGTGATCCTTTACGTTATACAATTGGCGGAACCATTACCGGTTTGGATGGAATCACTGGCCTCGTATTGACCAATTCGGTCGATGGTTCTACTCTCAGTGTTGCATTAGCTTCTGGCACCTTTGCTTTCACCCAAACATATTTAGATGGAACTTCGTACAATGTTTCCGTAACAACGCAGCCAAACCATCCTGTACAAAACTGTGTGACGACAAACGGTACAGGAGTCATAGCAGGAACGAATGTTACCAATATTACAATTGCTTGTACTTCTATTGCCTTTCCTATTGAAGTCACTGCAGTTGGAATCGCCTCTGGCACTTTGACGATTCGTAATAATAATTCAGAATATCTAACTATATCCGCAAACGGACTTCACCGATTCCCAACCAATATAGTGACAAACAACAGCTATAGCCTTCAAATTGTTTCAACACCGGCAGGTCACCAATGCACTCTTTCTTCAACAACAGGAGTTGTCACCGGGAACATACCCATCACTGCAAATTGTTTTAGTGTATTAAGTATTGGACCTTCGAATGGAGGAGTTCTCAAACCTCTAGAAAGCATTAAGTTACAGTTTTCAGACGAAATCAATGCAGGCAGTTGCACAGGATCAACTGGAACATTGTTAAATACTAACAATAGTTTGCCAATTCAATATAGTGTTTCGACAACTAACCTAACAAATGATACTCTCACGGTTACCCCTGCTGCCACTGACTCTTGGATGAGTGGACATAGAACACTTACTCTCAATTGTAATAGTGTTGGAGGTTACCCGCTTTCCTCGATAGTAAATATACTGTATCTGATTCCATCTAATCTTAGATATGTTGCCGACAATCCGTTGGGGGTAGATGGAAATGATGGACTCACTCCGCTCACACCGAAACGGAATATTCAATTAGCAATCGATAGTTTCGGAGGATGTCCTGCTGGTGATTGTGCTGTCCTTGTTGAAGGTGGATCCTACGATCCGGCTTTTGTGGGTGGGACAATTCAACTTGTATCGGGAATTTCACTTTACGGCGGTTATGTGCCTGGATCAGGTTTTGCAACTTGGGACCCAAATTCTCATTCCTCTGTGATACTGATGGATACAACTCCTGCGGGCTGTGCTGTTGCAACAGCGACTTCTCCTTGTGCTGCTATTACCGGAGATGCTACAATCACAAGTAACGTTACCATTTCTGGATTTACAATCACGGGAGGACCCGACACAGCCCCTTATATGGCCGGTGTTTTTTTAGATTCCACTAACAATGTAAGATTGATTAATAACACCATTTCTGCTGGATATGGGATTAGCGGTGCTTATGGAGTTTTTGCAAATAATAGTAATCCTTACCTTATTTTAAACAATATTGACGGAGGTGGATGTACGACTACAAGCTGTTCTGCCATTGGTTTGTCTATGGCTTCCACATCTCCCATTTCACCAATTGTTCTAATGAATACGATTTCAGGTGGAACTTCCACCATCAGTTCAGCAAATTCAAAAGGTATCCAATTTTCAGGATCTTCTACAATCACTGTGTCAAATATCCGTGGGAATGAAATCAAAAGTAAAGATTTAGATACGAGTGTCGGTTCAACTTCAAATAGCATTGCATTTGATGTAACTTCAGGATCAAGTGCTGGTTCCAATGGAACGTTAGCTGGGAATCGACTGAACGCAGGAAAAGGAAATTATTCGTTAGGAATGCGAATCCAAGTGGCTTCTGCGATTGAAATTGGTTCCCTTACGCAAGGCAATATCATCATCTCTGGTAACGGAGTGACAAACTCACATGGAATTTTTCTTTCTGCAGGTGGGCATGTGATTCGAAGAAATTTAATTAATATCGGAAACGCAGATAATGCCACAGGAAATTCATTAGCTTCAGGGATTCATGTGAGTGGAGGTGGAACATCGACAATAGAGAACAACACGATAGAAGGTGGAAACGCAATTTCATCGTCTTCAGCTTCATTATATGGAATTAAGCTCAATAGCCCAACGGCAACTTCTCGAATTGCGGGTAATTATATTCGGCTTGGAACTTCAACTGGCACGACCACTTCAACAACAACAGCGGGAATCAATCTAGATACTCCTTCCAACGTACTGATTGCCAATAATTGGATTCAGAATGGCCCAGCTCAAAGTAGTTATTATTCATTTGGGATTGAAGTGATAGCCTCTTTTTCTGGTCTAAGGATCTACCATAATTCAATTTCCGGTGGAGCCACTTCAATTGCTGGTAAGGGAACACCCATATTTTTAAGAACACCAACAAACTCTACTGATATTCAAAATAATATTTTATTACTTACCAACAATATAAGCGGGAATGCTTGTATCATCAATTCGGGACCTGGCGCACAGACTGCCATTAAATACAATGTATTTCATAACTGCGCTGAGATGGTAATCAATAACAGTCTCAGTTATACTGAACTTTGTGCAGGAGGAATCCCACATACAACAGTAGCATGTGCTTCCCCTCTCGGAATTCTTGGAAACTTTGGGAATAATTTAAAACTAGACCCTAAATTTGTTGACGACTTTGGAACAATCGCTGTTTATACACCAACATCTGCGACATCCTGTCTGATCACAAAATCACCAAACACTTTAATAACTGATAGTTATAATGGGACGGGAACACGGCCTGGTGGGGACGGAGCCGTGAGTCTTGGGGCTGTTGAATACGAATTTGCTTGTACGCCTTAATCTTTGATTAAGGCAGAACGTAAATCCCTACACGATCATTGTAAAGACTACCAATATACAACTGTCTTTTCTTTTCTAAGACACTTGTGACTTCTTTTAGGTGTTCGCCACCTGGATCTTGTAAGGTCATGAGCACCTTTCCATTCCCATCAATTTTCATTGCATATCCATAAGGTTCTGCCTTTGGCCAAAGAAATTTAGGAAGAAAGGAAATCATTCTTTTGACTACTGGGGATGGGTGCATATTATCCATTCGATCGTTCCTTACCGTAAACAATGCCACCCAGAATTCTCCATTTTCATTTCTTGTGATATTGTCTGGAAACCCTGGTAAGTTTTCGATCACAGTTTCTTTAGTTCCTTTTTTGGGCCCCTTTAACCAAAGTTTTGTGATTTTATATCGATAGGTTTCATTTACAAGTAGAAAATCTTCTGTTTTTGACAATGCAATTCCATTGGCAAAGTACAATTCGTCCGCCAGTAAAACAGTTTCTTTGGTTTTTGGATCATAAACAAAAACTCTTCCATAAGGTCTTGCTTCTAGAAGGTCATAAAGATATTCTTTTTGTTCATAGATTGATGCATCAGAAAAATAGATTTTCCCATCTTGTGCTATATCTAAATCATCAGTGAATTTAAAAGGTTTTCCTTTGTATTCAGAAACTAAAACAGTTATTTTTCCTGATTTATCTAAAGAAAGAAGTCCTCTATAAGCATCTGCGATGATGAGGTTCCCTTGTTTATCAAACTGAATCCCAAGAGGTCTCCCTTCTGTATAGGCGATTGGTTTTATTTCTCCCTTCAGAGTGATCCGGATGATTCGACCATCTTTGTCTCCGCCATATATATTTCCATCTGCATCCACTTCCAAAGATTCCAATCCCTTAACCTTTCCAATGGCTAGCAATATAGACTTTTGTAATTCCGTATTCGGTGCAAACATACCAACCATCTCTGGTTTGATAGGAGGTTCATAAGCTACCGGAGCAAATGTTCGACAAGAAACAAAAAATAAGAGAACAAATATATTTGTGAGAAAGTATTTCATTTTGGTTGTTTCTCCTTTGAGATCAATGCATCTTTTAAAGCCCAACGTTCATCAACCCAACGTTTCATTTTTTTGGACATTGGTGCAAACTGTTCGTTCTCTTCGATTGGTACAAGAGGAGCCGGGATCACTTCCACAAACACCTTTAGTTTTCGAATTTTACCACGCATCAAATCTAAAAAACTTGGATTTTCTGTAGGATAAACAATCGTTAAATCGATAAAAGCATCAAGCGAATTTCTTAACGCAGTGGAGACAACAGAAATCCCCCCACTATGCGGACGTAGTAAATTTTGGTAGGGATTTTTCTTTAATAATTTTTGAACTCTTTCTGGAGTTCTTCGGTGCCCTTCCAGAAAATTCAAAATGGAAAAAGGCATACCTGCAAACTTCTCACAAACTTTTTTGACATTCTCCAAATCTTTGGTGGCAAGTTCTGGATTTTTTTTCAATTGTTCTCGGCTACTTCTTTTGACAAAAGGGAAATCCAAGGCAAGCCAAGCGTGCCCTAGTATGGGAACATACTTTAACGAATCTTTAATAAAAAATCGAATCAGTGGGATTTTGCGGTTCAAAACTGACTGGATGATATAAATATCAGACCAAGATTGGTGGTTACAGATAATCATATACCGTCCGTCTTGTTTTAAGTTTTGGTATCCCTCGCCGATTACTTCAAATTGTACCCCATATAACATTCTTGAAATACGATAATTGTTTTCAATCCATGCCTCTCCGACTTTCAATAGCAACCTGTCACCAAATCTTCTCCATGACCCTGTTGTCACCAACTTCCAGATATAAAGCGGATACATGGTAGGTATGATCGACATTAAATTCAAAAGAAACAAAATATAAGCAATGATTAATCCCAAAATAAACTCCTATTCAACACTTGGTCCCGATTCCTAGAATCGTTACATCATCCATCATGGAGGTAGTACCTCGAAACGAATGAAAATCATCCATTAACAAATTGATTGTATCTGTTAGATTTAAATCCAAACTCTTAGCGGATTCAAAACTGGAAAGCAATTTGGACTCTCCCAGGAGAATTCCCTCCGAGTTTTCCTGCTCCAAATACCCATCAGAAATCATAAACAAACGATCTCCCAACCCAAAAGACATAGAATGATTGGTATACTCGACATCTTTTTCCAAACCCAACATCACTCCCGATTCTGTAAGCGGAATGAATTGGTCTTTTGTAACGATATAAGGTTCATTGTGACCGGCTGAAGAATAGGTTAAACTGTTTTCTTCTAAATTCAAATCAACAATGACGGCAGTAAATTGATTGGATTTTTTACCATAACTCTCAATGAAAATTTGGTTTAAAGCATATAAAACATCTGCAGGATTTGGGGCATTACGTTTGATATGATCATATTCCGCTTTGATCGCCATAGTTATGAGTGCGGCTTGAACTCCGTGCCCAATGGCATCTGCTAAAAATAATCGTATCTTTGATTTTTCCAAACGAATGACATCAAATATATCACCACCCACTTCTGCCATTGGCTCAAATGAAGATCCAAAGTCCAAATGTGCTACATACCGAAGCCCAAGTGGTAAAATATTTCTTTGGATGGTTTTTGCCGTTTCTAAATCTTCTTGGATGATTTTTAAAGTTTGGGTTAATTTTGCCGTCCGTTCCTTAACCATCTCCTCGAGAGTTTCATTCTGCCGACGAAGTTCTTTATTCTTCTGAATCAAAACTTGATTTTCTCTTTGCTCAGCATTACGAATTCTTGCCGTAAGTAACTTCAAAAGAGTCAATGTCAATTCTGGGCTTGTTTGTAGCAAACGGTGAAAATCTTCACGGGTCAACTCATAGAGGACTAAGTTTTCTTTTGCTGAAATATTCACTGTTCGAGGCGCAGAATCAATGAGAGCGATTTCACCAAAATAATCACCCGATGAAAGATCACCAATCACAAGTATTTCTTGTTTACTCTCGTCTAAATATTTCCAAACCTCAACTCTGCCCGATTCAATAAAATAAAACGATTCACCTAACGAGAATTGTTGGATGATAAGCGAACCTTCGGGAAATTGGACCTTTTTCATTTCCTTCTTTAGGAAACTTAAATCCGCCGTTGGTTTCTCCTCTATGCCCATAATGTAACCTTACTTAAACTTCTGGTTCTCGATTCACTAAATCTAAAGAAAATGCAGGCTTACAAACCGACCAATATTCAGCATCTTCAAGAAAAGGGTTGGAATACCGTACCCGAGACCCTTTTTCTATGAACAAAGATTCTCCCGCTGATAATACAATTATCTTCCCATCCACTTCTATTTGTTTTTTGCCTCGAACCATAAGGGTCCACTCATCAAAGTTAGGTGATTGAAATGGTTCTCCCCATCCAGGTGGAGCAACCATATGGGCAATTGAAATTTCTGAATGACCAGTAGACGGGATTCCAAAATGTTCGGCGATGGTTTTGCCACCAGGAACAGGAATTTGTATTGGATTTGTTTGGTGTTGGTAACCCATAATTTAAAAACCTGGGAATTTAAAACTAAACTTATGTTTCAAAAGATCTTCAGTATAAGACCAAAGATTTCTTCTTGCTGCCACATCATAAGATGGTTCAGAACTTTTTAGAATTTCTTTTTTTACAAAGTACTTCCCGGAAACTCCGGAAACAGAAGGGTCCGTGGAAAGAAAAATAGAAGTTTCTGCACCTTTCTCTTCCGAAATAGCAAAAACATTTTGGGCAAAGGTTAATAGGAATTTTGCTAATCCATCATTGTTTTGACCAAATCGAGTTTTGACAAATCCAGGATGAAGACAGTTCACAGTAATTTTTGTTTGGTTTAAACGTTCTGCAAGTTCATAAGTAAAATATATATTCATCAGTTTGGATCTTTGGTATTGTTTCCAACCTGAATATTCTTTTTCACCTAACAAATTATTAAAATCCAATGAAACTCCCATATGTGCACGAGAAGCCACATTGACAATTCGTGGTTCGTTGGATTTTTTTAACGAAGGAAGTAGTCCCAATGATAATATAAAATAATTCAAATGATTTAAAGCAAATGTAGACTCAATACCTTCCTTTGTTAGAGTGTATTGGTCAAAATAGGCACCAGCATTGTTCAGTAAAACATCAATCTGTGGATGGTTTTTTCGGATGGTTTCAGATAACAAAAAAGTTTCTTTTGCAGATGATAAATCAGCAACATAAGAATGAACCACTGCCCCTGTCACTTGTAATGAATAAACGAGAGCCGCTAATTTATCTGCATTGCGACCCACTAAAATGAATTCTTCTTGGTTTTTTGCAAATGTATGAGCACAAACTCTTCCAATTCCATCTGTAGCACCGGTAACAACAATTGTCTTCTTCATGAAACGATCTCCTCTCTCATTTTTTTAGGAATTGTAAAAACGAATCTAGAACCAGATACTCCATCGCTATCAGCATACATGGTCCCTCCGTTGACAGAAACAAATTCATGACAGAGCAAAAGTCCGATTCCATTCCCTGTCTCCCCTTGGGTCCCTGTTGACTTAATCACTTCCCCAACTTTGAATAGTTTGTCTACGATGGCTTTCGACATACCTACTCCAGAGTCAATGACTGAAACCTGCCAGTCCTCGCCTATATCGGTTGCTTCAATGATAACTTTGCCATTTTTATGACTGAACTTCAGTGCATTTGAAATCAAATTTCGAATGACAGTGATGATCATTCGATCATCGCAAAACACCATTGCATGAGAAGGAACATTCACCTCCAAAACAATACCTTTTGTCGATGCGCTAAGAGTAAAGAGCTCCAAACACTCCCGCACTATGTTATCCAAACGATAGTAATGTGGCCTATATTCTTCCTGTCCCCGTTGTAACTTAGACCATTCCAAAAGGTTTTCCAATAAGGAAAAAACAGATTCCGTTGCGTCTACCAAAGACTGTGTCATTCCAGCGAGTGCATCTTCTTTCTTTTTCATGTCCTCATTCAATACTTTGAGTAACATTTTAATCCCAGCGAGTGGGCCACGCAAATCATGTGAAATGATCGATAAAAAACGATCTTTGGTTCCATTGGCAACCAAGAGTTCACGGTTGACATTTACCATTTGTTTTTCTAAATTTCTTTGTTCGGTGATATCGCGAAAAACAAGAACCATTCCAATTTTTTTACGGTTAGCATCTCGGATCTGTTTTGCGGTCACTTCCCAATACTTTTCATCTTTTTCCCAAATCCATTTTGTAAGTGTTTTTTTATCTGACAAATGATCGAGTTTAGAAATAATTCCAGGAGCTGATGCAAAAAAATATTTATATGAAAGTAAAGTAGAGTTTTTGGAGGAGATTCGAAACAAATGTTCTGCGGACATATTCCAATCAACAATACGATTATTAAAATCGAGGATCACTACTGCTTCGTCCAACTCGTCTACGATTTCCCCTCGGACCAATGGAACAAGGTCGAACATACGATAATATCCGATGGCGAAAAAAATCAAAATTACCTGCATCGTGCTCATCACGGCAGTAACATTGAGTCCGGGCAGAGGACGAAAACCTAACTTATGCAAAATGGCCGTTACCCAAATAAACAAGTAGGACAACAAAATCAACAAATACCTTCGTCTTTCTGTCGATTTAGATACAAAAATACCTTTGATGAGTAGATAAGCGACAAATGCAGACCAAAAGAATGAAAAGAAATAGGAAACTATGAATCCGCCAACATTTGTTTCTTGGACCCACTGAATTCGACCGTTGATATTTACTAAATATGTATCGAGTGTTAAAGTTTTAAAAATGGGATCAAGAACACATACCGCAAGTGTAACCAGCGGTTGGATTGTTAACATAACCCAAAACTTTTTTGTCAACAAATGCTTGTTTTGCGTAAATTCTAATGAAACAAGCACCATTCCTAAATTGGCTAGAGCAACACCAATATATAAAAATGCAATAAAGGATCTATGTAGGGCTGGACTTATAAATACAAAATCAATTCCATAAAATCCGGTCCACATCATAGAACCGAAAACTAAAATTAAAAGGTATTTAACAAGATCTAGGCGGAAGGATTTGAGAACGAAAAGCCCCAATACAAGATTGAAGCTGAATGCTAGAAATAGAAGTAAACTATAAGGATGAAATTGCCACAAACTAAGTTTCTTCGCTGCTTAGCATTTCACAATTCCCATCAAATACAACCCCATCAGCAATTTGAAGTTTTGCCGTACGAATGTTTCCTTGGACTTTGCCAGTAGATAACATTTCTAATCTTTGTGTTGCTGTTACGTTTCCAATAATGGTTCCGCCAACAACAACCGTACCAGCTTTGATATTTGCTTTGACTCTTGCACCTTCGCTAATCACCAGATAACCATCAGAGATGATTTCGCCCGTGAAATCACCAGAAATTTGTAAGGGTTTTTTGAACGCCAAAGTTCCGTTAAACGCCGTTTCTTTTCCTAGAATAGTGGCAATGACTCCGTGTTCGGTGATGGTTGTTTGCATTTCTTTTTTTGACATAGTTCCTATTTTGTTTTCATGTTATAAACCCCGTCCCAATCTTCTGGTGGGGGATCTGCGATATAATCATCGCAACGTTCAATGTATAGTTTCGAGGGGCCATCTCCAGGATGAATCGCGAGTCCTTTTTTAAACTCTTCTTTTGCTTCTGCGAACTTTCGCGATTTGTATAACGAAAGGGCTTGGTTGTAATGAACCAATACTGCTTTCATTTTATCACTAACGATCATTTGGGCTCCTTGTAGAAAACGACAACTGCCGTTGCGTAATGGTCAGCGTGGCTGATGGATACGGAACTGCTAGTAAATCCTTTCTCACGGAAAAACTTCTCAGTTTTCCCATGGATGACTAGCGTTTTTTTACCAAAATTGGTGCCTGCAAGTTCAATCTCGCGCATATCGGCAACTTCGCCCGGGTTTAAATTGAGGGCCTTGATCACGGCTTCCTTACAGGCAAAACGACCCGCCAAAAAGGGGACCGGGTCTTTGTGTTTGTGGCAATATTCGACTTCCTCGTCGGTAAAAACCCTCTTTAAAAAGCGATCTCCATGTTTTTCGAGAAGTTCACGAATTCTCTGGTTTTCAACGATGTCGTTTCCGACGGATAACATAAGATGATTTATTTTCGCCGAAGTTCCAAGAGTCGAGCAAATAAAATATTGTTTTCTTTGTGGTATGGGCGTCTCAGTTGCACCCGTTCGGAATAATCAAAAGCAGCCGAAAAATCTCCATTTTCAAATAGTGCCTCAGCAATATAAAAGAGTGTTAAACTATCCGAAGGATTTTTTTGCACGTATTGCACCGCAAATTCCAATGGGAACACGGACATTCTATGTTCAGTATAAAGATATATTTTTTGAACAGAAAGTGGTGCATCATGAATGGATTCAAAATGACTCGAAATCATTTTTTCAACTTCCTTCCATTTTTTCTGCTTATAAAGAGTGAGTGCACGTAAATAAACAAAATGTTTTGGATGGTTGGTTGGAACGTGGATGGGCGAACCCTCTCCTGTATATTCGACACGAATTAAAGATAAATCATCAATCAATTCCCCATGGCTTTTGATCGCATCTCGAATTGCTTCTAGATCTCCTTGGCCTTCGAAAGTTGTTTTTAAAAACAATTCATCATCTTCGTTCACTTCCATTTCAGCTTCGGAACCAATCAAAATATCGTCACGTCCATCTGAACCAATCAAAAGGACATCCCCTTTTTCTAATTGGAACGTATTGATCTGGAGTGCTTTTTTGGAAGCCAAAAGACCTAACTTCGCACAAACATAGTTATGTGGTAAAAAGAAAGTTTTATCATTACGGTAAATCACAGGCCTCGGATGTTCCGCATTTAAAAAATAAAAGAAACCAGTTTCATCATCAATCAAACAAAGAAACATAGAAATTAACATCGAACCATCAAATGTTACGAGTGTGTTATGCAATTCCGTATAGGCATTGCTCACCCATTTTTCAGGAGTGATGTCTCTGACTTCTTCGGATTGGCCATTTCTTTTGATGATTGCTTCAAACACCGAGCCAATGACAAGAGCACCACTTGCTCCTTGCATCGATTTACCCATGGCATCGCCATTTAAAACAACAATGTACTTTTTATTCTGAAGTTGGATGGATGATGATACACATAAGTCTCCACCAATTTCGGAACTCCATTGTTTATAAGAAAACTTTTTCTTTTGTTCCGTAAGGAACTGAATTTTCATATTCGAGGAACTTGCAAGGTTCTGGGTTAGCGGCTCAATAAGTAAAGATGCTAAAAAATAATCTCCGTCTTGTTGTTCTTTTAATCCTTGAACTTCCGTTAAAGCAAAATTTAATTCCTTGGTCCTCTCATCTACTTTCTGTTCCAGGTTGGTATAAAGAAGTGAATTCTCAATAGAAACAGCAATTTGTGAAGATAATATTTTTAGAATTTCGACCCTACCTGGAGTAAATGCATCCGTTGTGAGATTGTTTTCCAAATAAACAATACCAACAACTGTTCCATGGCTTAAGATCGGATAACAAAGTAAAGATTTTGGTAAGGTCGACTTAACATAAGGATCATTTTTAAAATCACCTTCTCTTGCAGCATCACCGCAAATAACAACGAGCCCCGTTCTCACCACATAACCAATAATCTGCGAAGGAATTTTGTTTTGGTTTACATAGGCAACTGGTTCAAGAAAATCGATTGCAAATGGGGTTTCTGAATAAACAGAAACAGATTCTTTTTCTACTTCTGACTCTGCTAAAACCTGCCAACCTGAATCCGATTTGAGGATAAAGTATCCTCTCTCTGCTCCTGCATTCTCAATCAGGATTTTCATCATCTTTTCTAACAAACGATTGAGTTGGATCTCTCCTGAAATGGTTTGTGAGGCTTTGATTACCGTATTGATATCTAAAGTAGAACCAACATCCCCAAAAATATCCTTTGTTGTACTAAACAATGCAAGACTATCCGTAGAGTCTGTTCTAAAGTTTCTTCCGATATATTTTTTCAGAGAAATATGGCTCATCTCTAATTGTTTTACCTTAGATAAAAACCCATATTTCCCGTAACGATAATGCGCCTCCACCAAATGCAAGTTGCTGTATTGTTCAAATCCTGTTTCTTTCCACATACGAACTAAAAATTCGTTTGCTATGGCTTCCTCTAAGATATAACTAAACTCACGGGCGGAAGAAATTGCCGCCTTACAAGCGATCACTGCTTGGGTTTTCTGATTCGCCAAATATAACAATAAAGCGGAAATGATTTCGTATTTATGACCAAAATTATCCGGAGAACTTTTCGCCCAAACTTTCATTCGTTTCGCAAAGGATACTAAACGTTTTTTGAGATTTGCTTTTGTAGTTCCAGCGGGAATGATATTATCCACGATGAGTGAAAAGGTAACGAGAGCACCAAGAAATACATGTTCAGGAACAAACATCATCCCAAACATTGCACCTTCCAAACCATCTAGTTTCAATGAATACTCATACGCTTTTACTTTATCACCAAGAAAGTATTCAATTCTTAACTTACAGAGATAATAATCAAATAATGCATTTGCATTCCCAGTGGCCAACCATTCAGAAACAGTTTCGGATTCTGAAAAATATCTACCTTCCAAACTCATTGGATCTGGAGACTCACCTCTCATATTTTCAACTAACTGGAGATTGAGTCTGTGCACTTGGTACGCATGATTTTGACGTAAACTTAATAAAGAAGCATCATACCGAAGTTGGCTCTTATAAAGATCTTCTAAGTTTTCGCGAAACAACAAACCTTGAAAATGAATATTATTGAGTGAATATGAAGAGTATTGTAAGTCGCCGGTTTCCATCCCAGCAAGGAAACTATCCCAAAATATGGAACGACCGTCTCTTGCATGATTTTTCCATGGAGAAATCATACATGCGAACATAAATAAAGTTCGGCATTGGAATGGTTTTGCATCTAAGGTTTCAAGCAAACGAACACCTAACTGACCAAATTTAAAACCATCACCATAATTTCCTAGTCCAGAACCTTGGATCACACCCATCGCACAAAACCCAAAGGCACTAATTTCACATAAACCAAACCGTAAGGTATTATTGACCAACTTCAAAACGATCACAGGAAATAAATCTGGTTCAGCAAGGAATGAAGGAGCGATACATGCATTCAGAAGTCGCATGATAGCAAGATATCTAGGATCGTTTGCAATCGGAAGATGTTCTAAACTTTCAATCGATCGATTGCCAAGTTTAAATTTAAATTTGATTAACTCTGGGAGTGGAGAAAGTGAATTTGCTTTTTTAGGCAATCGAACTCCCACAAGTTTCAAGGCCTGTTTCAAAGTTTCCAAAACCTCTTTCATCTTGTTTTGAGTGACAAGCATAGAGGATTGAAGTTCGTAGACTAAAATTTTATCTAGGTCATTGCGAACAAAGCTAAGTATATAATTAAAACTTTTTTCTGCTGCTTCAAAATTTTTAGAAAGGTACGCTGATCTTGCATAGGCCAAATGAAGTTTCAAAGAGTTTTCATAATCACTTTTCCACTCCTCATCCTTCATAAGCCCAACCATTCGATCAAAGAAAGTGAAAGCCGCATCATATGCGGAAGAATTTAATGCTTTGAACCCTGCTTTTTCATTTAAGATCCTTAGTTCGGCTAATTCTTCGCTTCCTTTCATTTGCGAAGCACCTAAATTCAATTGGTTTACAATGGTAAATAAATGGTCTTCAAGTTTGTATTTATAAAGAATTGAAAGATATGTTTTACCGATCTTATAATGTAGTTTTGCCTTTTCTTCTGGTGAAATGATTTTATAGATAGCTTCTCTGATTTTATCATGAGTAAAGTTTGCATCCTCCATACCGAGGATCAAAAACTCTTCATTGGCAAGTGTCACCAAATCCATTGATGCTTTGTGAAATGGCCTATCCGCTATCGTTGCATAAATATCATGGCGAAACCAGTTTCCAATACATGCAGTTAATTTAAGTGCATCGATTAGTTCTTCTGATTGGAGATTTATTTTATCAATGATAAGATCGATTACGTTGTCAGAAATATTGACTGAATCAATTTTGTCTTTGTCCCAAGACCAATGATCATCTGCAAAGTAAATGTAAGATCTTTCATATAAGTTCTTAAACATCTCATTGACATGAAATGGATTTCCCTTTGTTTTTTTCCAAAGGACTTCTGCGATCGGACGAATTTCTGATTCTGGAACCATTAATGTTTCCGAAACCAAAAGTGCCACATCACGCTCTCTCAATGGTTCTAACCGAATTTCGGTAATCGCAATTTGGATCTCACGAAGTTCTTCAAGGAGTCTAAAAAATGGATCCGTTGGGAGTACTTCATTATCTCGGTATGAAAGAATAATAAAAAAATATGAAATTTCAGGATCAGTTAGAACTTCTTTTAAGAGCAAGATGCTTGAAGAATCCGCCCATTGCATATCGTCCAAAAACAAGACCACAGGATGTTCTTTTGTACAAATGGTTCGGAGGAATTTTCGAAATACCAAATGAAATCGGTTTTCAGTCTCTAAACTATCCAATTCGGGCGGCGATGGTTTATCACCTAACAACTGTGACAATTCAGGAACTACATCAATGATCAATTTTGCATTAGCACCTAGTGCGTCCGATAAATTCTTTTTCCATTCTTTGACAGCAGATTCGTTTTCGGATAATAACTGCCGAACAAGTCCTTGTAAGGCCAAATTGATGGCGCGGTAAGGAATCGATTTTTTGTATAAATCAAATTTACCTGAAGTGAAATATGCCTTTTCCCTTGTGACTGGTTTTTGAATTTCGTTGATAAGGGCCGACTTCCCAATTCCTGATCGACCCGAAATTAAAAAGGTTTCGATTTTTCCTTCTTTTGCATCGAGAAATTTTTCTTCAAAAACATGAAGCTGGGTTTCTCTTCCATATAATTTTTTGGGAATTTGGAATCGAGAGGATTTATCATTCTTTGCAAGTTCCATTTGGAACTGATTTAAAGATTCTTTTCCATTTTCCAAAAGAACGGATTGGATCGCAGAGAGGTCAGACAGCAAACCCGTTGCTGTTTGGTACCGATCTTCTGGATTTTTCTCCAGAAGTTTCATAATTAAATCAGAAACAATTTTTGGTGCCCCACTTCTTTCCTTTGGAGAAAGCGGAGTTTTTGCCAAGTGTGCATGCACCATTTCCAAACTATCAGTGTATAAAAATGGCAAGTCCCCAGTAATTAACTGATATAAGGTGACACCAAAGGAATAAAAATCTGTTCTGTAATCAACTGTACGGTTCATCCGACCAGTTTGTTCGGGTGAAATATGAGCAAGTGTTCCGGTTAAATTTTGATTCATCGGAAGATAAAAACTACGATGAGTCAAAAGTGTCGCAGAACCAAAATCGATAATCTTTAAAGCTCCAGTGTCTGGATTATAAATGATATTTTGTGCTTTGATATCGTTGTGAACAATTTTTGCCTTATGGATATCAACAAGTGCCTTACAAACTTCGATAGAGATATTCAAAAAAGTTGCGATATTGCTATACTTACCACTTAATTGTAGTTTTGCGAGATCAGTAAAACCAACATTTGGGAATACAATGGCTACCGTATTTTGATATGTTTCTAAATCTAGTGGTCTTAAAGTATATGGTGAATCGACAGAACGTAGAATTTCAAATTCGTTTTTAAAACGTGTGATTTCGTGGTTATCTGGATAATCGCGATTCAATAATTTGATCACGACAGGTTCTCCAGACAAAGATTCTCCCGAATATACGGAACTTCTTTTTCCTAAGTGAAGTTCCCTTAATGCGTTATATTTTCCTACAGTAAACACAAAAAGTTCCTATCTTGCTGTTTTACCGCCGTCTACCGGTATCACTGCACCAGTGATAAAAGCAGCTCCATCTGTTGACAACCATACACAAGTTTTTGCTACTTCTTCTGGAGTTGCCATTCGACCCAATGCATAGGATTTCATTCTTTCTTTTTTTACTTCTTCGGGGTTTGGAACATTGGCATAAAATACATCATCCATTTCTGTTTGGATCCCACCTGGACAAAGTGCAACCACTCGAATTCCAGCTGAACCGTATTCCAAAGCTGCTGATTTAGTCAGTCCAATGATTCCGTGTTTTGTCATTGAATAAGGACCAGCTTTTTCTTTTCCTCTGACACCCAACGCAGAAGAGACATTGATAATGACCCCACCTTTTCCTTGAGCCAAAAGTTGTTTTAACTCAAATTGCATTGAGAGAAAAGTTCCTTTCAAATTGACATCCATTACAGAATCAAAAATATCCAATGGATAATCAGCAGTTGCTTTCAAAACACCAGAAATCCCTGCGTTGTTCACGGCAACATCAACGGAACCATACTTAGCTACAATTGATTCAACAAAATTACGAACTGCTTCCGATTGTGTGACATCACAACGGACAAACATCCCTGTGCCACCTTGTTTTTCAAGAAGGGCAAGAGTTTCTTCACCTTCTTGTTTTCTTCTTCCGCAAAATCCAACCACATAACCAGCGTTTGCAAATTCTAAAACAATTGCTCTCCCGAGACCAGAAGTGCCGCCAGTCACTAGTGCTACTTTTTTTCCACTCATTGGATTTCCCTTTCTTCGATCAAACGTCCATAACGATTGATTGCTTCCTTTACATTTGCTTGGTCCAATTCTGAAATCGATTCAAAACGAAACCCAGCAAAAAAGGTGTCTTCATTATTATCGTCTTCTTTCACCCATAATAAAATACAAGTTCCATGAACGAAACCTACAATATCAAAATGCATAAAAAATTCTAGTTGCCCGCTATTGGCCAAATCGCCCGGATGAATCCCTGAGCATCGCACCATAAACCCTGAACTAGAGATATTTTCGATGGTGGAGACAATATTTCTCCCATTTTCCCTAACCGAAATATTGTTTTTAAACTGATCCAAAATGCGAAATCTCGGGTCGATTTCATAAACTTCTTCCTGCGTGCTTTTTAGGCGTTTGTATACTTTTAAAGGCAAAATACTCGCTGCCATTTCAATCCGAGTGATTTCCTGATTTTCCTGATACGCAGTGATTTCCAATTTCGAGTAATTCCAATACCCAACCTTACTATTTTTTGTCTCCAATGCTTTTGCCCTCAATTTGATGGGCATGTTCATCTTGGCGTATTGAAAAAACTCTGAATTTAAGTATAACAATAAAAAGGTGACTCCTTCAAAAGGAACCTTTCCGTACATATGGTTACAAGCAATTCCAAACTGCCTCGCAGCTTCTACAATCTGCATTCCAGAAATATGTTTCAAATTGGGAGGCGAAAAAAACTTGTGGGCTGGCGGAATATAAAGATTCGCAAAAAATGTATCTTTTTTAGGAATCTCTTCAATTGGCTCGAAGATTGCAGATATCTTTGACTTCTCTACGTTTCCAACGTAATAATCCCTCCGTTTGATGATCTGCAAAATTTTAATTTCATCTGCTTCCGTAACTTTATCGTTTAAAACATATTGCTGCAGATTTGTATCAAAATGATAGAATGTGCTAATGAAATCTCTTTGAGTTTCATCCACTCCAGCTTCTTCTAAAATTCTTTCTGCAGATTCTTTACGAATGCGATACGGAATTGTTTTGAGTTGATAATAATTTCCGCTCGTATCTTGTCTTTTTGCATAATATTGTAGCAAAAAATCAATTTCCTCATGGGATATTTTGGGAAAGATATGTTCCTCCATGACCACAGTAGTGATCATTCGAGGAAGAGCGCGACGAATGTTAGAAACAAAACTATCGTCTTGGTAATATGTTCTTGTATATCGTTTATCGAGAGGTAAAACTGCGGGAAATTCTTCTTTTTCAAAAACCTTCATTTGTATCTACCGGAAATCTACTCTAGGATTAGTCCGTAGATTCCGATGGGATACAATTCAGCGCAACTAAATTAACAAGCTATTGACAAATTTATGCCAAATTCACCTAACAACTGTTACGGAACATGGTGCGTAATGAACAACACGATCAGATACACTACCCATGATGAATCTTCCGAGGATTCCATGGCCACGACTTCCAATCACGATCAAATCTGCTTTTTCTTTTTCAGCAAGTTTGCATATTTCTTCAGCTGGATACCCTTCTAAAATCACACGTTCCCATTTCACAGAAGTTTCATCCAAAATTGGATGGATTTTTTCGAATCTTTGTTCAGAGATCCATTTGACTCGATCTTTTCCAACAGGAGCCGCATCATAATATCCAGGAAGCGGGCCAAAATCTTCAATCACTTCGACGACGAAACATTTTGCATTACTCGCTTTTGCAATTGCCAAACCAAATTCTAATGCTCTCGCGGAACTTGGTGAACCATCAATCGGGATGATCAGTTTTTGAATCAATTTTTCCATATAAGAAGTCTACCACCTTAAACGATTTGTGAAAGTGAAATTCCTTTGATAATTGTCAAAACCAGAAAAAGATCTTCTGATTTTCCAAAGCCGAAGATAGAAGTATGATTTTTGGTGGGATTATTTTTTCCCACCTTCATCTTCTTTTGTTAAATAATATGCAATGAGAATCGGGAGAGTTGTCACAAGAATGACAAAAACCGCAACTACATTGGTGACAGGTCTCTGTCTCGGACGAATAAACTCTGTTAACATCCAAATGGGGACTGTGGATTGTTGGCCCGCAGTGAATGTGGTGACAATCACTTCATCAAATGACAAAGCAAAAGACAACATCCCACCAGCTAACAAGGCAGTTGCGATATTTGGTAAAATCACAAATCGAAAAGTTTGCCAAGGATTGGCACCCAAATCCATAGATGCTTCCACCATGGAATGAGAACTTCTGCGAAGTCTTGCGAGAACATTATTATACACTGTTACAATACAAAAAGTAGCATGGGCAATCACAATGGTCCAAGTGCTAAAAGGAATTCCAAAAAGGGACATGGCGGAACGAAGAGAAATCCCTGTCACAATTCCAGGTAAAGCAATCGGCAAAATCACAAGAAAGGAAATCACTTCTCTTCCAAAAAATTTGCTACGATACACTGCAAGACAAGCCAAGGTTCCAAGAATGATGGCCATAACCGTTGAAATGGTTGCCACTTGAGAAGACAAAATGATGGCTTCCCAAATATCATTTCGTTCCCATGCCACCCCAAACCACTTAAGAGTGAATCCTGGTAACGGGAATTGAAATGTTTTTTCATCCGTAGAAAAAGCATACATGATGATGATAAAGATAGGGATATGGATGAACAAAAACCCAAGGATAGTTGCTACCTTTAATCCGATTGTACCTAAATTCCACTTAGAGAGCATCAAAAGCTCCTAATCGTTTTGCGATCATAAGGTAAATCATCATAATGACAATTGGGATGACAGAAAAAGCTGCCGCCAAAGGAATGTTACCCGCTGTACCTTGGTGTGTGTAAACTGCCATCCCAATAAAATAACTGGAATTCCCGATAATCGTCGGAATGATATAATCACCTAACGTGAGCGAGAAGGTAAAAATCGAACCTGCGACCACTCCAGGAAACGCAAGTGGCAACACCACTTTTCGAAACGTTTGAGAAGGCCCACCACCCAAATCAGAAGACGCTTCTAGTAAGGATTTAGGAATTCGTTCTAAAGAGGCTTGGATGGGAAGGATCATATACGGTAGCCAAATATAAACAAAAACAAGAAACATTCCAATATAAGAAAAAGACAAAGAAGTTCCTCCAATCACAGGAATGGATAGGATCACATCAAGTAGATGCAAAAGTCCAAGTTCTTCTAAACACCAAGTGAGAATTCCTTCTTTTGCCATAATCAGTTTCCATGAATAAACTTTCACAAGGTAACTTGACCAAAGAGGTAACATCACTCCCAAATATAGAATGGGTTTTAATTTGGGACCTGCATACATCGCCATATAATAAGCAATCGGAAATGCAATGATGGCACTCACAATGGTAACGGTAAAAGCCATGGTTGTGGTACGAATGATGATATCCCAATTGGTACTTTGTCGGAATAGATCATAATAGGATTCTAAAGTAAATTCTCGTTTGATGACTCCAGAGAAAGAATCAATTGAGAAAAAACTTTGGATGAGGAGAGTGAAAAGCGAACCCAAATACACAACCCCAAGCCAAATAAGAAGTGGTGCGAGTAATAAAAAAATCGCAAGGCCCTTACGATAAAAAAGAAATGTAAAAAACTTATCAAGAGTGTTTGTCATTTACAAATCCTTAAAGCAAATGCATGTCAGAATCTTTCCAACCTACGAGCACTTCCGAACCAACTGCGATGTGTTCTGCCGAGATTTTTAGATTTTGAGTGGAAGCAATGATCCGAGAACCACTCGGAGTTTCAAAATGCATTTTAGAAGTAGCACCTGAGTACACTTGGCTTTTGAGAATTGCCTTAAAGGTTCTGTATCCTGTGGAGTGATTGTCTTCCTTTGCGTTGGCAAATACATGGACTCGTTCTGGGCGGATCATTCCTTTTCCCGTTTGGCCAGTGAGTCGTTTGGTTTCTTCTAAAGAAAGGATGTTGGATGTTCCCACAAAGTTGGCAACAAACTCGGTTTTGGGACGATCATACAATTCTTCTGGCGTGGCAATTTGCTCCACCTTTCCTTTGTTAAAGACTGCAATCCGATCCGACATCGATAGTGCTTCTTCTTGGTCGTGAGTGACAAAGATAAAAGTAATGCCCACTTCCTTTTGGATGGCCTTCAGTTCCAATTGCATCTCTTCTCTTAATTTTAGATCCAAAGCACCAAGTGGTTCATCGAGAAGTAAAACTCCCGGACGATTGATAAGAGCTCTTGCCAGTGCGATCCTTTGCCTTTGCCCGCCAGATAATTCAGAGGGTTTACGATTCCCCACATCAGGCAAACGAACCATCGAAAGCATCTCCGCCACTCTTTGGCCTATTTCTTTTGCGGGAGTTTTTTTGATTTTTAATCCATAACCAACGTTTTCCGCAACTGTCATATGAGGGAATAAAGCATAGTCTTGAAAGACAGTGTTCACATTTCTTTTGTAAGGTGGGATGCCAGTGACATCAACACCTTCCAAAAGAACCCTTCCTGAAGTCGTATCCTGAAACCCTGCCACCATACGGAGACAGGTTGTTTTTCCCGACCCGGAAGGGCCTAACATCGAAAAGAATTCACCTTTTCTAATCCCGAAGGAGACATCATCCACCGCTATAAATTGGTCGAATTTCCTTGTTACATTTTGAAATTCAACATCGTAAACTTGGTCCATTCCTTCTCCTTCAGAACTTTTATAATGTTAGGATCTTATTTACTTCCAATGATGGAAATATAGTCTTCAGCCCATTTTTTATAAGGCACACATTTTCTTCCACCGGAACAATCTTCTTTTGGAGTTCTCCAGAAAGAGATTTTTTCAAAGTTATTGAATCCGTTGATGGCACAACCTGTATCACCAAGAAGGGCATTCCCTTTACAAGCAGAAGGAACAGAAGGAACTGATCCAAACCAAGAAGCAAGATCACCTTGTACTTTTGCAGAAAGTGAATGTTCTAACCATTTGTAAGCACAGTTTACGTGTTTGGAATCTTTATGAAGCATGGTGCTATCTGCCCAACCAGTTGCACCTTCTTTTGGAACAATAGAAGCTACTGGTTGTTTTTCACCAACAAGTAAGTTTACTTGGAATGGCCATGTAGAAGAAGCAACTAGTCCTTCTTTTTTAAAGTCATCCACTTGGACCATTGCATCATGCCAATACTTTGGAACGAGTTGTCTTTGTTTTTTTAATAATTCGATGACAGCAGCATATTGTTTTTCATCCAATTCGTAAGGATCTTGGATTCCGAGTTCTGGTTTTGCTTGTTTTAAATACAAAGCCGCATCAGCAATGTAGATTGGACCATCAAACGCTTGTACACGACCTTTGTTTGATTTTCCATCAGCTAAAACTTGTTCTTCAAAAACAACATTCCAACTAGTTGGTGCTTTTTTGAAAACTTTTGTATTGTACATAAGAACGTTTGGACCCCATTGATAAGGAACACCGTAATGTTTCCCTTCTACAGTATGCCAAGGAGCATTTTGCAAACGGGAATCTACGTTTTTCCAACTAGGGATAAGGTCTGTATTGATTTCTTGCACTTTTCCACCAGCAACCAAACGTAACGATGCATCACCAGATGCAGTCACTAGATCAAATCCACCTTCATTCATGAGTGCTACCATCTCATCAGATGTAGCGGCAGTTTTTACATTTACTTTACAGCCAGAACTTTTTTCAAATTCAGTGACCCAGTCATATCCTTTGTCTGTTTCACCACGTTCAATGTACCCCGGCCAAGCAACGATGGAAACTTCTCCTTCGCCTTGTCCGATTTCGGAAACCTTTGTTTCTTTTTTGCCGCAGGCAACCGCAAATGCGATTGAGAGAACTGCAACAGAAGAAATCACTCGTTTGTATGAATCGAATTTCATAAACCTATGTGCTCCTGGTTTTACTTATGTCAGGAATTAGATACCAACAATTCAAAATTAAGCAACCACTTCCTAGGTTTTCAAAAAAAAGGTAGGAATTTTTCTGCGGTGGGATTTCGATGAAAGCACAGGTTTCGTATGAAATACATCAAAGACAAAGACCTTTTTCGACAAGAAAACTTCATAGGTGGGGTTTGGTGCCCTGCAGAAAACAAAAAAGAAATTTTAGTACATAACCCCGCAAACGGTGAAGTCATCGGAAACATTCCGCATTCCACAGAAAAAGATGCAGCAAGTGCCATCTTATCAGCAAAGAAAGCACTCTCTGATTGGAAATCACGACCAGCCAAAGAAAGAGCAGGAATATTACGCAAATGGTTCCAACTCATGTTGGATAACCAAGAAGATTTGGCTCTTATCATGACACAAGAACAAGGGAAGCCACTAACAGAAGCTAGGGGGGAAATTGCCTATGCTGCATCGTACATCGAATGGTTCGGTGAAGAAGCAAAACGGTCTTATGGAGATATCATTCCATCTCACAGAAAGGACACAAGAATCCTTGTTTTAAAAGAACCGATTGGTGTGGTGGGAACCATTACACCTTGGAATTTTCCAGCAGCTATGCTTGCCAGAAAAGTAGCACCGGCACTCGCCGCAGGTTGCACTGTGGTTTCAAAACCGGCCGAACTCACACCCTACTCTGCTTTGGCAATGGTAGTACTTGCAGAACGAGCTGGCCTTCCCAAAGGCGTCTGGAATGTGTTAGTTGGTGACCCAATTGCAATTGGAAAAGCCATTTTAGAAAGTAAAGAAGTTCGTAAACTGAGTTTCACTGGTTCCACAAAAACCGGGATTTATTTAATGGAAAAGTCTGCTGCCACTTTAAAAAAACTCTCACTCGAGTTAGGTGGGAATGCACCATTTATTGTTTTTGAAGATGCCGACATGGATGAGGCCGTGAAAGGTGCCATGCTTTCTAAATATAGAAATACAGGACAAACTTGTGTTTGTGTGAATCGTTTTCTTGTCCAGGCATCCGTCGCTGAAGTGTTTGCAAAAAAATTGGCAGACAAGGCCAAGGAGCTAGTGGTTGCCAATGGAATGGAACCGAACGCACAACAAGGCCCACTCATAAACGATGCGGCTCTCGAAAAAGTAAAATCTCATATTTCCGATGCTCTTTCAAAAGGTGCAAAAATTCTCACTGGCGGGAAAGAACATGTTCTGGGTGGTAATTTTTTTGAACCTACTGTGCTTTATCCCGTAAACTCTTCCATGGTTGTCACAAAAGAAGAAACCTTTGGTCCAGTCTCTTGTATCCAAACCTTCCAAACAGAAGAAGAAGCCATCCAATTAGCCAATGACACAGACTTTGGACTCGCTTCCTATTTGTATACAAAAGACATGGCTAGACTTTTTAGAGTCGCCGAACAACTAGAATACGGAATGGTGGGAATTAACGAAGGACTCATTTCTTCGGAACAAGTTCCCTTCGGTGGTGTCAAATTTTCTGGAATGGGACGCGAAGGTTCTAAATACGGACTCGATGATTATACAGTAACCAAATATCTCTGCCTCGGAGGAATCACATGACGGGCAATCAAAAACAAACTAACCAAACTCTATGGGAAAGAAGACTTGCAAACGTTCCGAGAGGTGTTACAACCGCCTATCCAGTGTTTGCTGAAAAGGCAAAAAATGCAGAAATTTGGGATATCGAAGGAAAACGGTTCATTGACTTTGGGGGTGGAATTGGTGTCCAAAACACAGGTCACTGCCATCCGAAAGTGGTTGCTGCCATCCACAAACAAGTGGACCAAGTGCTTCACACTGCTTTCCAAATTATGCCTTATGAACCTTATATCGTTCTTGCAGAAAAACTAAATGCAAAAGCACCCATTGATGGAGGAGCCAAAACCATCCTTTTTTCTTCCGGAGCCGAAGCTCTAGAAAACGCAGTGAAAATTGCAAGAGCAGCCACAGGACGACCTGGAATCATTAGTTTTCTTGGTGGATTTCATGGACGAACCATGATGGCACTTGCCCTCACAGGAAAAGTAGTTCCTTATAAAAAAGGATTTGGTCCCTTTGCGAGCGATGTTTACCACATTCCTTTTCCTATGGAATACCATGGTGTGACAGAAGACGACTCTATCAAAGCCCTAAACAATTTGTTCAAAGCAGACATTGATCCTTCTCGAGTGGCGGCAATCGCCATTGAACCTGTGCAAGGTGAAGGTGGATTCTATATTGCCTCTCCAAGTTTTCTAAAAAAACTAAGAGCCATTTGTGATGTACACGGAATCCTTCTCATTGCCGATGAAGTACAGTCAGGTTTTGCAAGAACAGGAAAACTTTTTGCGATTGAACATTCAGGAATCAAACCAGATCTTATCACGACTGCAAAATCCCTTGCAGCAGGAATGCCTCTTTCTGCTGTGATTGGAAAAACTTCCATTATGGATGCAGTAGAACCTGGGGGACTTGGCGGAACCTATGCCGGAAACCCGGTCGCTTGTGCCGCAGGAATTGCTGTGATGGATCTCATCGAAGAAGAAGGAATTTTAGAGAAGTCGGTCAAACTCGGAAAACTGTTAGTCTCTGAGCTAAACGAAATCAAAAAAACGTATCCACACATCGGCGAAATACGCGGGTTAGGTGCTATGGTTGCTTTCGAACTTGTTGAAAATGGAGACGCAAACAAACCCTCTGCCGATTTAGCAAAAAAACTAACCGCCAAAGCCTTAGAACATGGACTTGTTTTACTCTCTTGTGGTGTGTATGGAAACGTCATTAGAATTCTTGTTCCCATTACTGCAGAAGAGTCCATTGTCAAAGAGGGCTTAAGTATCATAACAAAATCACTAAAGGAAATCTAAAACTTACATGAAAGAATATAAACTTTGGATTGATGGAAAGTGGACAAACACAAGTGGCGGGAAAGTCATGGACATCGAAGATCCTGCCACTGGCAAAAAAATTGCGAAGGTAATTGATGCCAGTGTCGCCGATGTAGACAAAGCTGCTAAGGCTGCTCACAAAGCTTTTTATGATGGAAGATGGTCTGGGCTCACTCCAGGGGAACGTTCCAAAGCCATTTGGAAACTTGCCGATCTTTTAGAAGAAAAAACCAAAGAGTTTGCAAAAGCGGAATCTCTGAATGCAGGAAAACCTTATAAAAACTTAAGCCTTGCGGGCGACATTCCTTTTGCAGTCGATAATATTCGTTTTTTTGCAACAGCAGCTCGTGATGTTCACGGAAGTCGTGCCAACGAATACCAACCAGGATACACTTCTATCCTTCGCAGGGAACCCGTTGGTGTGGTGGGCCAAATTGCTCCTTGGAACTACCCTCTTCTTATGGCCGTTTGGAAATTTGGACCTGCTCTTGCTGCCGGTTGTACGATCATTCTAAAACCAGCTCCAGGAACTCCCATCACCACACTGATGTTAGCTGAGTTAACCAAAAAAGCAGGAATCCCTGATGGTGTGATCAATATTGTCACAGGTGGAAATGCCACAGGACAGGCCATTGTTGACCACCCACTAGTTCGAATGGTTTCTCTTACCGGATCCACGGGAACTGGAAAAAACATTATGAAGTCTGCTTCGGATTCCTTAAAACGAGTGCATTTGGAACTTGGAGGTAAAGCACCACTTCTTGTTTTTGACGATGTAGATGTAAATCTTTTTGCCGCCAAAGCAGCGTTTGGTGCCACTTGCAATTCTGGACAAGACTGCACTGCCGCCACAAGAATCCTTGTACCCAAAGCCTTACAGAAAAAAATCACCGATGCTGTTGTGGATGCGATGAAAGCCGTAAACGTCGGTGATCCCTTTAATGATAAAACAGAAATGGGTCCTCTCATTTCTGCCATCCACCGCGAACGAGTTTTGGGATTTATGAACCGTGCGAAAAAACAGGGAGCAAAAATTCTGACCGGTGGAGTCATCCCCAAGGGCCTAGACAAAGGATACTTTTTTGCGCCAACTGTTGTCACTGATGTCAAACAAAACTTCGACATTGTCCAAAACGAAATTTTTGGACCAGTTCTTTCCATCCAAACTTACGACAAAGAAGAAGAAGGAATCAAACTGGCAAATGATGTCAACTATGGTCTAGCGTCTTCCATTTGGACAAAAGATGTAGCACGCGCTATGCGAGTGGCAAAAAAACTAGAATTTGGAACCGTTTGGGTGAATGACCATCTTCCGCTTGCTTCAGAAACTCCGCATGGTGGCTTCAAACAATCTGGATTTGGAAAAGACTTATCTATCGAATCTGTGGGTGATTATTTGATCACCAAACACGTGATGGTGGGTGGAGTTTAAGATTCTTCAAAACAAATAGAAACAGTCGGATAAAACAACAAAACAGAATCTGATTGTTTCTATTTGATAATTGTTAACACCAAAAATCCAACGCTTTGCTTGATTGGATAAACCCTTCACCATAAGTCTGTTCAAAAAGGAACTTGAGTTTAGAGGTTCCAATCAATTTAAGAATTTAAGAAAAATTATTTTTAAACTAAAGCAGCTTGTCTTAAAAAATCTTTAAAAGTATCGATGTCTTTTGTGAAAAACACTGGCTTCGGTGCCTTTGAATCTTTCAAAAGAAACACAATCCCTTGGTTGTGGAGAACTACTTGTTCTAATTCTTCGGGAGTATAAGTATAAGTCACATTTCCAGAATGGAACAAAAACTTTCCATTTTCTTCGCGTAAAGTGCCTGAACCAATTCGTTTAAAGTTCTTTAGACCATCTTCCAAGGCATCAATATCAGAAGACTCTTCACCAAACGTTAGTTTACCGGAATAATCCAAAAACAAAGTCCCTTCAATCTGAAACCGACTTTCTTTCGTAACCTGCGGTTCTTCTTCTAAATTTCCGTCTTCTGTTGGAAGTAAAACTTCTGATTTTTGCACTACAGAAGGGGTGGCCTCTTCAGGCAAAGAATAGGAAAGATGCCTATCGTCAGAAATGGCCCGTTCCCTACGAATCCGTTCATCCAATTGTGGGGAAACGGGAGGGCTTTGTGGCATTCGGTACGAGCCGGAATTTTGGGGTTTTCGTTGTGGGTAGGCCGCAGGTTTGGATTTTTGCGGGGACAAAGCTACGTATAAAAAACATAGAACACCCACAAGGATCATAGCAAAGGCCGCAAACAACATACTACCTATATTATCTTGCCAAACGACGATTCCCTTGATTACATTTTTTCTTTACAAGGGTTTCGGAAACGGAAACCTTTCCTTTATGTTCGAAGAAGAACCCTCTACCCTCAAAGAAAAAATCTATCGCGCCATCATTGCTCTCTTTTTATTCATTTTGGTCGGAACCCTGATCATTACCTTTTTGCCTGGGGACGCCGAACAAAGTCTTGTGGGTGCCATCACAGGCCAAAATTCCACCAAAGCAGGAACCATTGCAGGGAGAAGCATTCCCGTGGATTATTTCAATGCTGCCAAACGGGATTGTTACTACCGTTACCAACAATATGGTAGAGAAACGGCCCAAAACCCAGAACTCCTCAATTCCTGTGCTTTTTCTACCGTCAAAGAAATCTACATTGCCAATGACATTGCTGCCGCTGTCGGTTTCCAAGTTTCGGAAATCAGCATCAAACGTGAGATGTCCAAACAAGCAAGGGAGGTTCACAAGGAATCAGTTTCCCAAGCAGGGTATGGGGAAGAAGACTCTCGCTCTCTAACAGAAATCTACCAACAAATCTACCGTTCCGCACCCATGAACTACCGTATCGATTCAGCTACAGGATACGCTCTGTACCCTAACTTTTTGGACCAACCGTTTTCTCCCACAGAAAATGAAGCCGAGTTAGAGGATGAAGCCAAACGGGCAAAAATTTCTTTCCGCATTGTCGCCATCTCCGAGGTCAATCTTCTGAATGCTGTAGAAGCAAAAATCAATATTTCTGACGAAGAACTAAACAAAGAATACGAAAAAGAAAAAAAAGATGGGTCTCTTGCTAAGGATGCTTCTGGAAATTTCGTCAGTTTTGAATCAAGGAAACCCCTATTACTTTCCAAAATGAAATTTGATCGCAAAAGAAAAGAAGTAGAACTGTGGAAAGGTCGCATCGCAACAAAAGTTTCCGAGCCAAATGCTTTGGAAGCGATTGCAGCGGAGACCCTCCAGCCCATAGAGACAGTGTCCAATGTCGCCTTGTCTGATCTCAAACTGGTTACTTCCAATCGTGGCAATAGCTACCGTTTGGCGAACTCAGCAAAATTTTGGGAAACTCTCGCAAACGATCCATTTAGCAAAAAAACAGTAGTGGGTCCATTCTCAGATAACGACAAACAAGTTTATGTGGAATTTGGAGCCTTAACTTACGGACAAACCACAGCCAAAAAACCGGCGGACCAAGCTGCAGATTTTCTGAAACAAAGGCAACTTCTTAGCTTTTTTCTTGAAATAAACCAGTCCTTAGCAGCAGAATACAACGTAGAGAAAAAAGGCCTTCTCTCTTTAGAATAAATGCAAATTAAAGCCGACTTCATCAACCCGTTCCTGGAAGCAGCCACCATCGTTTTCCGCGATGTTCTCCAACAGGATCTCATCCGAGGAAAAATCGGAATCAAAGATTCACCTGCGCCCAGCCATGAAATTGCAATCATCATCGGTGTGGTGGGATCTTTTAGTGGTGAAGTGGTTTATAGTATGAACCTCGATGCTGCCTACAAAGTGTCTCGCAAATTGGTTCCGGGTCTTTCTGATGAGGATGTAAAAAACGAATACAAAGACATCCTCGGTGAGATTGCCAACATGACCACAGGTAATGCGATGAATATTTTTACATCAGCAGGCCAATCGGTAGAAATCACTACACCAAACATCCAAGAGACAAACAACACTTCGGTTCGGTTTAACAAAAAACCAACCCTCTCCATCAACTTATATTCTAAGTTTGGAAGAATTGAAGTAAACGTCGCAATCGCTTAAAGTATATTTTTAAATCGAAGAACCTAAAACCCGGAGTCTCTCGCGGGTTTCTTTTTTAAAATCATATCCGGGCACGGGAGTTTTCCCCTCCACTCCATTCATATACAGTTGGTAGTATTTTAGAGAACGTTCCAAATCCCTTTCATCCCAACTACTCTCATAAATTTTTCCTAAGTAATAATGTGCCGGTAGATATTCCGCTGATTCTTTAAAATTTTTGATGATACTCGCCAACTGGTGGGCTGCTGGACGAAATTCTTTTTTACGAATGAGAAGGATGGCAACCGCATAATGTGATCTAGGTGTGAGCTCTGGGTGTTTCGGAAACTCTGTGATCAGTTTTAAATATTCTTTGTAAGCTTTTTCTTCCGAATCCGGATTTCCAATTCGATCCAAAGAACGTGCTAACTCAAATTGTGTTTTGATTTTGAGATCAGCATCTTCTTGTTTTTCAACAAGTCCTGCGGAATCTTTATCTTTCCCATCTAAACCATATAAATTCGTATTCTCAACTCGAGATAATTTTGCGGCCTCTCCTTCTTTTCCATAAGAATCGGCAAACTCTGATTCGGCGGATTTCTTTTGGCCTCTTGCCAAATACGCCTTCCCTTTTTGAAATGAAGCCCCAGACGGATCAATCACTTCCTTCTTTTTTTTCTTTTTATCCTGAGGTTTTGCATTGGTTGTAACCGCTGTTTGACTCTCTTGAGTTGCAACTTTGGATGAACCTGGCTCTGATTGACTATTTTGACCGGGAAGAGTGTTTTGGGATTTTGACTGAGTGTTGGGACCAGAGTTTACCATCGAAGCAGTGTTTTCTGGACTCTTTGTATTCTTTTCCGTTGATTCATTACTTCCTTCGTTTGTCCAAGTTTCTGGAAACGGCAAAAACAATTCTGTTGTTTGAGCGTAAAACCCAGGAGAAATGTTTAAGAACGAAAAACAAAAAACGATACAAGTTAGCAAAAGAAACTTACGAAACAAAAAGAATTCCTTCATCGTAAGTTTTTTGGAATTCGGTCTAAACTTCTAGGTTTTCCAAGACCTTCACTAGATTCGGGAGGTTTGGGTAATTTCAAAGTTTCCAAATTTTTCTCTTCGTTTTTGACCTTCACTTTTTTCTCTAAGTCAGACACTCGTTCCAACATTTTTTGCATCCGAAGTTCTGAATCAGAATCTGAATCAGATCCGGCCTTTGTATCTTCTTTGGGAGTTACAGGTTGGATATCAATAGGTGCTGGAATCAAACCATCACCTGACGGAGTGTAGATGGGAGGAACGGAAGTGTCTTCTGCTTTACGATTTCTAAAGTCATACTCTTTTCCTAAAAAATCTTGTTCTTCAGGAATTGTATCATGTGTGTATCCGTTGGATTCTCTTTCGCTAATAAAATCAAATTGCATCCGACGATTGGATTCATATTTTAAATCTTCCGGATCGGACATTCGAACATCTTTTCGTTTCCGATTGTAATCCCTTTCAATCTCCAAAAGAAACAAACTTCTGGTATCTTGAGCCAGTTGCATCCCTTGGGGTTTGGCATTTTCCCAACCATTGGTCCAACCCACATAGATTGCCATGATGAGAAAAAATACAAAAAGCGAGATGGCAATTTTTTTGAGTAAGTCTTGGACTTGGGAAGGAATTTTGTCTACGAGTCCATCGACAGCACCCATCATTTTCTGGGTGTCTACATTGACTTTGGGAATATTGATATTTTTAATGTCCACTGGTTACTCTTCCGAAATTTTAAAGACTACCCTTCGGTTTGTCCCACGACCTTCTTCGGTCTGATTGTCCGCTAACGGCACCGTGGGACCAAATCCCACCACAGCAATCCGCGTTTCTTCTATTTTATGTTTAGACTTCAAATAATTAGCAACCGAATTTGCTCTTTCCAAAGACATCTTTTGGTTGGCCGATTTGGTTCCGACATTGTCCGTATGCCCTTCGATGAGAATCTTCAAATTGGCTGATTTTCGTAAAATTCCTGCCAATCTGTCTAGTTCTGGCTCTGATTCTTTGGTGAGTTCAGCAGATCGGAAAGCAAAGAACAAATTGTTCATCACAATTTGATTTCCTTTTTTCAATTTGGGAAGGACAAGAAGGACCGTTTTTTCTTTGTCTTCTTTTTCTTTTCCCACCAAATTTAGGTTTTGTGAGACTGGAAGGTATCCTTCCTTTTCGCCATAAAATCCATAGTTTTCTTCATAAGGAAGGATGATGCTAAATTCTCCAGTCCCTGGATCGCTCACAGTAGAACCAATGGATTTTTTTCTCGTTAAAGATTCATATTGTACAAAAGCCGAAAGTGGTTTTCCTTCTTCATCCACTACTTTTCCTTTGATCACCACAACAGGTTCTGGTTGGAAATGATTGGGGATGGCTGCCATATACAAATCCCCTTCACGGGAAACAAAAGCCCAATTCCCAACCGCAGGGATACTTAAAAAATTAACACCCCTTAGGTTAGCAGATAATTCCTGTGGTTCAGACCAAGAAGTCCAAGAATCATTTTGTCTTCTTGTGATAAAAATAGAGATCCCTTCTTTTCTTCCGGAGGAAGAGAAGTATAAGGTTTTGTCATCGGGAGCAAGGAACGGAGCCATCTCCTCTTCACCTGTATTGATGGTATTTCCTAAATTAATTCCTTCTTCAAAAACACCAGAATCATTTTGTAAACTGACATATAAATCTAACTTACCAAAATTTTTCTTTTGTTGTGCCGAATAAAGCAAGGTCCGACCACTAGATGCCAAAGCAGAACCACCAAACACTTGTTGATTGGGATTGTCTGCCTTTCTGTACCAATTGTAAAAACTTGGAAAGTTTATAGGAGTGGGCATAGACCAACCCGATTCCGTTTTACGAGTTTTATACAATGGAGCTCGGTTTTGAATTTTATCCGTTCTATCCTTATATTCTGTTTCTAACTTTGTCAGAACAATATGAAATTCTTTTGGATTTTGTGCTTCTCTAGATGCAATTTGAGATTTATACATCATCTCTCGTTTTAGGTTGTCCAACATCTCTTCTTCGCCAAAATTTCCGAAAACAAAAAGTTCATTCCCTCCAGGGAGAGCCGAAATCACAGCAGATGGAAATTTATTATTGAGTGGAGTGGGAAGTTGTTCTCCTTGCATCCAAAAACCGTATTGGTCTCGTTTGGCGGCCCAAATTTTTTGAGTGGATCTTCCCCCTTCGCGAACAAGTGCCGTCCAAAACAAAATTTTTCCATCAGGAGTGCACTGCGGATTAAAAGAAAATAGGCCCTGGGTTACATAACGTGGGATTTTTTTTAAACTCCAGTCAGGGGTTTTTCCCGTTTCAAACGGTTCCATTTCATAACGAATGGGATTACAAGTTTCACCTTGCACATCGCATAACATCCGTATCTTTTTCCCGGCCAAATAAGCCAACTCTTCTTGTAAAACACCTGTTTGGACTCGGAATACTTGTTTGTCTGTGCGAAGGAGATGGCCGGTATTTAAGAGGTCCCCCTCCAAAACCTGGATTCCATTTTTTACACTTTGTGAGCTAATAAGCCCATTCCCAAAAAGAAGGAGAATGATGATGAGAATCCGTACCATACCATACGAAATGTCGGTTGAAACCTCCGATTCCCTTAGAAAATTGACCTATGATCCAAGCTAGCGGCATTACAGTCTCCTTCGGGAAAAAACCTCTTTTCGAAAACGTCTCCATTAAATTCAAACCGGAATGCCGTTACGGTCTGATCGGAGCCAATGGTTCCGGAAAATCGACTTTTATGAAGGTTTTAGCGGGTATTTTACAGCCCTCAGCTGGTTCTGTGGTGGTAGACAAGGACAAAAAGGTCGGATACCTCAAACAGGACCATTACGAATACGAAAATGAGACCGTTCTTGGAACCGTCCTACGGGGAAATCCTGAACTTTGGAATCTCATGGCGGAAAGGGATGCCATCTATTCCAAAGAGGACATGACTGACGAAGAAGGGATCCGGATCTCCGAAATCGAAGAACAGTTTGCCGATATGGGTGGGTACGAAGCCGAATCCGTAGCAGGAGAACTTTTGGAAGGCCTTGGAATCCCAACCTCAGCCCACAGCAAACCTTTGAACTTTCTCACTGGCGGCTTTAAACTTCGAGTCCTTCTTGCCCAAGTATTATTTTTAAAACCAGATGTTCTACTTTTGGATGAACCTACCAACCACTTGGATATCAAAACCATCCATTGGTTGGAAGAACTTCTGACAAACTATGAAGGTGTGGTCATTGTGATTTCCCACGACCGTCACTTCATCAACTCCGTTGCCACTCACATTGCCGATTTGGATTATAATACCATTCGAATGTTCCCAGGAAACTACGATGACTTTATGATTGCTGCCGAACAATCACGTGAACAACTCATGAGTGATAGTAAACGAGCAAAGGAAAAAATTGCCGACTTACAAGAGTTCGTTTCCAGATTCTCTGCAAATGCGAGTAAATCAAAACAAGCCACTTCACGCCAAAAAATGATCGAAAAGATCAAAGCTGAAATGGTGGATGTAAAACCATCTTCCAGAGTAGCACCTTACATTCGTTTTAAGGCAAAACGAACACTAGGAAAAGATGTTTTCGAAGCAATCAACATCTCCAAATCTTATGATGAAAAACCCGTGATCAAAGAGTTTAGCACTTCCATCACCAAAGGGGAAAAGGTCGGGATTGTTGGAACAAACGGTGTTGGTAAAACAACACTTCTTAAAATGTTACTTAAAAAAATAGAACCTGATTCCGGTCAGGTGAAATGGGGAGATTCTGTCGAAACTTCCTTTTTTCCACAAGACCACCGTGAGGCGATGGAACCAGATGCTGACACTCTCGTGGAATGGTTGTTACGAAATTCCCCACAAGGAACCGAAGTCCAAGAAATTCGTGCGATCCTCGGACGAATGCTTTTTTCTGGGGATATGGCAAACAAATCCACTACGGTTCTTTCTGGGGGAGAAAAATCACGGATGATCATTGGTAAAATGATCCTTGCCGGAGACAATGTCATTGCTCTGGACGAACCCACCAACCACTTGGATTTAGAAACCATTGAAGCACTCAACTACGCCTTATCGCTATTTGAGGGAACAGTGATTTTAGTTTCTCACGATAGGGAGTTTATTTCTTCCCTTTGTACAAGAATCATCGAAGTAACACCAGAAGGGATCAAAGACTTCAAAGGAACATACGAAGAATTTTTGGAGAGAGAAGGAAACGATTTCTACAAACGTCTCACTGGCGGTGCGGTAATCACAACTTAAAATTGTTTTTGCAGGGAAAGGTTAATCGATTGGATTTCCTTCCCTGCCATTAGCTCCGTCACCAAACTATAACTCCCCAAACTAAAGTTTAAACCCAAACTCCCATACCCAAATCCTGATCTATGGTTATGCCTTGTGGCAAGCCTGATCCCAATGGCACTTGGAACCGAACCAAAATCATCTGGATTTTCTCTTGTAGAAATGGCAGCAAACCGATTGGCTTGGATTGCCGTATAACCATGATTATACACTATGCCGATCCCCGGAATAATGGATAAAAATCCGATTGTATAATTATATTTTAAATCCAAAGAACCAGAAACAATTCTCGACTGATAAAACAAATCGTTTTGTCCAATCCACCGACGTTTGTCTCCATCAATTCTAAATTGAGTGGGTCTTCTGTCATAAGAACTCAAATAAAGATCTTGGTTCGTTTGGAAAACTCCGATTCCAAACGAAAATCCAGAATCAACAGGGAAGTATCTTAAAACAGCCCCATAATTAAAAACCCTACCCCGAACATCTGTATTTCTAATTTTTACAAAAGGAATATTGGCTTCACCAAACTCATAAGGAAAAAAATGTGTTGTTAGATTCCATTGTTTAGCAAATGCCCCATCCAACCATTCACCCAAGTTCACCGTAAAACTTAAGGAAGGTGATGCAGCAACTCCCTTCTTCGGAAGAGTTCGGAGTTCAGAATTTTCGTAATAAAAATCTCGAGCTTTTTCTTGGCCTTGAGACACAGTATACCCAAGTCCCAATCGGTATCGCTCTACCTTGGAGCCACCCGACTGGTTAGAATTTAAATTTTGTAAGACTGCATTATCCCCCATGGAACGAAGAAACCCATTGGTATAAATTCGATCAAAGACTGGTTCTGCAAAATTTCCTAATAATTGGTATTCACTTGGGATATTTGCACATTCTCCCCCTAAACAGAGAACTTGGGCATCAATAGGATTTCCTATCGCAACAAGGATCGTAAAAATAAAAGTGGATAGGGAAAATAAAAATCTCATAATACCAAGAGGATTTGTTAGATACAAACTCTAACTTTTGTTATTTTAGATCAGATAACCAATTTAAAAAAAGTTCCATTGCTTTTTTGCGATGGGAAACAGTATTTTTTTCCGATTCAGGAACCTGGGAAAAACGTTTTCCGAAAGGAGGATAGAAAAAAACCGGATCATAACCAAATCCAAATTTACCTTCTTCGTCATAATCGGAACAAATCAGACCATCCACTCGTCCTTCAAAAGAAACGGCATGAGTTCCATCTACATAACTCACTACACAACTATAAAAAGCATCACGGTTTTTATTCTCACCTAACTTTTGTAAAAGAAAAAGTGCACGTTCTTTATCGGTTAGACCTGGACCACCATATCTTGCTGAATACACACCGGGCTCACCACCGAGGGTTGGTACGGATATTCCCGAGTCATCGGCAAAAGAAGGAAGGCCTGTCAGTCGATAGAGTTCTTTTGATTTGATAAAGGAGTTTCCGGTGAATGAACTTTCCGTTTCTTCTGGAGAAAAGGAAATTCCCAAATCTTTGGGAAGGACCACTTCATACCCATAAGGCGAAAGTAACATTTGCATTTCCTTCCACTTGTGTAAACTTCCGGATGCAAATGCTAAAGTTTTTTTTGTCAGTGGGAATCTTCCTCGTCGAGTTGGAATCCTTCCATTGCAGAAGATAAATCAGGAAAAATTTCGAACACTTTGTCGAGCATTGTGATTTCAAAAAGTTGGATCAAATCTTCATCCACTACAATCACCTTAATATCACCATTCATAGGCTTTAACTTACGCTTGGTGGCGACAAATATACCAAGTGCGGTTGAACAAATATGATGAACTTTAGTTAAATCCAGAATGATTTTTTTAACAGAGCTTTGCGTAAGTTTTGAAAGTTCTTTTTCAATTTCATCGGAATCAACCTTGAGGATGGCCCCAGAAAACTTAATAATCCTTATGTCATCCTTGACTTGAACATCCATTCGATTCAATCACCCCCACTTAACAGTAAAACAACGCAAGACACCTTTCTGACGCCGGACTGTTTGTACAGCCGTGCAATTTCATTGATTGTGGCACCTGTCGTAAATATATCATCTACGATTAGAACATGAAGTCCTTCCATGATTCTATCACTTTTTGTGAATTGGAACGCCTTTTTTGCATGAAAAAAACGCTTCTCAAACCCTAACGAAGATTGTTTGTCCGCTGAAACCTTACGCAAACTAGTATCTTCCCTGATTTTCCAAAGTTTTTTCCATTTGCCGAGAAGAGCAAAAGAAGCATGGTACGGTCGTGGCCCCGACTTGGGAGAGGAAGGAACTAATGCCAGTAAATCGGGAAGGTCGCCAAAAAATTGTCGAGAAAGGGATCTATGTCCCAAACAAAAATATTCTGCGAGTTGCCTTTCGTTTTCAAATTTTAAGGACTGGAAAAGGTTTCTTTCAAAATCATTTCGAACTTGCAGATAGAAGACTTGGTCATAAAAGATAAACCGGTCCGCCGGAGGTTTGACCTGCCGTTGGTTCTCTTTCTCTTTTTGCGGGGAATAGTTTCGTTTTGTGCAAGGTTTACATACAGCGATGATCTCCGAAAAAAAATCGGAGCGGCCACAACTCACACAAAATTTAGGGAAAAAAAAGGATAAAAAGCGAACCCCTCTCATAATGAAAGGGGTTCTTTTCCGCAGACTTGCGGTTCTATTTTTTTTTGGTAAAACTACTTAGCAGGTGTTGCTGCTGGAGTTTGTGTTTCTACCTTAGGAGCTTCTGTTGATTTTTGGATCGTAGAAGTTGGAGGTGTTAGATCGACAGTGAGTTTTACTTCCACTACATCCGATTGGTTGCCTACATTGTCTACTGCCATTGCTTTGATCACATGGTCACCTTGTGTTTCGATTGCAATTGCTTCTACATAAGGTTTGTATTCTTCTTCATCAACTTTTACTAGAACTTTTTTGATACCAGATTCTTTGTCAGTTGCGTTTACATAGAATACGTTTCCTTTTCTTTGGAAGTTTTTTCCATTGATGTCAACCAATGGGAAAGAAGGAACGATTTCAACAGTTGGTTTTACATCATCAACAGTAATGATGAGAGAAGATTCTGGAGAAGAATTTCCCGACTTATCAGTTGCAGAATATTTCACGATATTTGCACCGCTATTTTCCAATTTGATTGGATCAGCGTATGATTTTGCAGCTTCTTGGTTGATGCTGAATTGGATTTTTTCAACACCTGTTTGTTGGTCTTCTGCTACCAAAGTGTAAGTGTTATTTTTAGAAGCGAAAGGAACCCCATCTAAAACGAAAAACTGCTCTTGTGGCACTAAGCTCACTCTTGGAGCTGTGTTATCAACATGAACCACGAGAATTTTTGGAGTCTCAGCATTTCCAACTTTATCTACAGATCGGTAATATATTTCGGTCAAACCTTCTTCAGCAATACGAATTGGTTGTGCGAACTTTCTGTATTCGCCGTTTTTCGGTTTCCACTCAATAAAATCGATTGTGGATGATTCGTCTTTTGCATCTAATGAAAAAGTGGTTTTACTTGTAATGAAAAGAGCAGACGCATCAGAAGTAGAAGCTCCCGATTCTTTTTTGTCACCCAATATGTCTTTTACAGTTGTCTCAGCTTTACCAACACCGTCTTTGGCTTGAGTAGAAGTGGACTCTGTTTTTTTGATTGCCTGGTCTTTTGTGGAAGTAGTGGCTTTTGGTGCAGCAACTTGTGCTGTGATTTGGCCTGCGAAAGAAATTGTCAGTATGGCCAAAAGATATTTGTGCGCCTGCATTTGTATAAGTCTCCTTTTTACAGATAAAACATATATATCCCCCTTCTAAGGAATTATTGTCAACATGATTGCATTGATAAACTTAAGGAAACTTACACTTTTTCTTTTCTTCTTTGGAATCGTTCCGATTCAGGCTGAGGCAGGGATTTGGCGGGAAATCCTTCTCGAAAATTTTGAATTATCCAATTACAATCAGGAAAACCTGCGGACTAAGTTGGAAAAGGGAACCAAACTTCCAGAAATCACCCTTTCCAGCAATTTCACCGCTCCCATCCCAGGTTCCAAACAAGCACTCGTACTACGAATTCCCAAAGATGCCAATTTTCCTTTTTCATTGTACTTTCCAAAACCAATTGAAGTGAATGCTTTTATCAAAGAAATCACCATCCCCATTTATTCATCACAATCCAATGGGAACCTAACACTGATCATAGAATCACAAGATGCAGAAGTAAGACAATTGAATTTGACCTCACTCAATTATCGAGGTTGGAAATTCATTACAGTTTCGATTTCAAAAAATTTTGATCAAAACGATAGAGTTTTTCTACAAAAGAGTTCGATACGAATTCTTGGATTCTTTTATTTACCGTATGAAAATAATGATCCCAACCAAGAGGTCCTCATTGCCATTGATGACATAACTGCGATTGTGCGAGATAAATATAGACCCCTTCGTAACAAAGAAATCCTACTCGAAGATTGAAATTTCGCACCCACGGATCACTTCTTTCTGTAAAAAACTCTTTTCTTCATAACCTCATGACCGAACCTGATCCTAAATGGAAATGGAACTGTCCCTAGAACAATACGAAACCCTGCTCAAGTTAGTGTATATGGGAGATTGGGTCATTTCCACCTTGCAAGCCAAGGATCGTTCGGAAGATGAACCTGATACGGACTCTCGTTTTGCCGATGTGGTCCGCCATGTTTTTGCCCAAGCGGAACATGCAGGTCTTGGAAACATTGTCCAAATTGACCAGAATAATGGAGAGCCTTATCTAACCCGAGAATTTGAGGAAGAAAGTGGGCTCGTTGACATTTTGGAAGATTATGAAGATGAAGTGTTTTGGCAAGCCCTCATCGAAAGACTCGCACACAGAGATTTCCTCCGTCACTACGGAGAGACTGCCATCTCCCAAATGGCAATCGAAGAACGAATCGAAAAAGAAACACCCTTCCACGACAAATGGGCACAAGAGTTTCACGAAAACGGACTCGAAAATCTAAAAATATAAATCACTCAAACTTGCTTTTTCCCCGTAAGTTAAATCAAAACAATATAACGCCTAACATCTATCAGGCTGCGGATATTTATATTTCACTTTAGTTCTCAGCTTTTTTTTGTTTTTGATTGATCTTAGGCCAGAGCAATTTATCTTCCCTTTCCTTTTTTCGACTCATCGCTTCACTGAGTCTTGTGCGGAGAATAAAATCAATTTGGTCTTTTGTCTGGAGAGGCAAACGATCTGCATCAGAAACGTTTCCAAGGTCTCTTAATAAAAGTTGGATCGTTTCAAATGCTTTTTCATTTAAAAAATCACCATTTGCGGGTACAGATGTGATTCGGTTCCAAGTTTTGATTGCTTCTGATTGGAGTTTCGAATCTTTGCGACTGTTCCCTGCCTCCCAAAGAACCCTTCCCTTTTCAAAATACCCATCCTTCAGTCTATATCCCTTCGGAGTTTTTGCAATCAACGTATCCAAAATATCAACTCTCTTTTTTGAATAAGCTTCTTCCACATCTTTTGGGTTGAAGAGTTTCTTTTCCGTTAAGAGTTTTTTATATTTTTCTGACATCCTTCGTAAGGTTTCATAACGTAGAGTTTGTTTTTGTTCAGGAGTTGCTAGTTTTAAGTATTCTTTTGCTTGGAAGTATTGTTCGAGAGCCCGGCTTTGAATTTCATAAATGTTTTCAATGGTAAAAAGAATTTCTGTACCAGTATTGGTTCCTAAATTCTCTGAAAGTGCAGCCATCATTTGTCTAAGAAAATCTTCTTTATTCAGATTTTCTTGAAAATAATCAATGGCAAAATAACTGGGATCTCCGCTAAAAGGATAGGCTAACCTTTGTAAGTTTTCATAATACAAATCTCGAACAAAAAAACTAAGGTCTCCTTTGTCTGGATCATATCCCATAAACCGAGAGATAAACTCATCCAATTGTTTTTCTTTCTTTTGTTTGAGTGTTTTGTCTAAGTAACGAGCCCGGTCATCCTTCGTCATTGAAAGTGGAGATTTTGGTTCTGCTTCACCTTCCTTAGAAATCCTCATAGTGATAGGTGGAGAGGATTCATCTCCTTTTCGAAACTCTTCGATGATGCGGTTTCGTTCTTTGTGAACAAATAAATTATCTTCGGCGTTTTCTATATCAACACGGAAAGGATCACGAATTCCTTTTACCGTCGGTAGAACATCTTTAACAATGATATCCTCATAATCACGGTTTCTTTTGATATAAGAATCCGCAACTCCAGAGTTTTCATTGATCTGGTCATAGTCATTTTTGAATTGTTTGCGTAACGAAGATGTGCCTTCCAAGTCTTTGACTAATTCTTCCCATTGGCTCCCCTTATATTTACCTTTGGAAAAACCATTCCCATCACCATCTTCTCCTTCCTCTCCCTCACCTGGTTCATCTGCAGTTTCTGCATTACCAGTTTCTCCACCGATTTTTCCAAAATTCATCTGAAACGAGAGTTCTTTTTCTTCTTCCTGCGCATAAATCCAAGGTGGGCCACAAAGAATTTTTTGATAAGGGGAATCTGAGTTATTAAAAGAATATATAATTAATGTTATGTGAGAGACGACTGAAATATAGAGGGCGATATAAAATCTAAAGTCAAAAAGAACTTTAAGGATTCCTTTTCGCATAAAAGAAAAACACTAATCCTACAATTCCCATATACAAATAAGAAAGTAAGTTCCCATATAATCTGTAAAAAGTCATTTCTCCAGGAATCACCTGAACTTTTTTGCGAATCACAGCGGTTGTTTCAATCGGAGTGAAATCATTATCAATATTTCGCCCGAGATGGTCCGTAAACACAGAGGTTCCAGAATTTGTGGACCGAACAATCCATTTGCGGAATTCTATGGCTCGCAGTCTACCTAAGGTATGGTGTTGGTAAGACTCAACAGAATTTCCATACCATTTGTCGTTTGTGACATTGACAATAAAATCAGGATCTCCCTCAAACTTTCTGACAAACTCGGAGATAATGACTTCATAACAAATCAAAGGTAAAAAACTACCAATTTGTTTTTCTTCTACCTTCTCTTTAGAATAGTATTCTCGAACTGCAATTGGGCCCATCGTCATTGTATCTTCAAAGTGTAGATCTTTTGTTTGCGTAGGAGCAGTCTTTCTTGGTTCATAATAAGGAATTAAATTCAAATTGGTTCCCGGTGCAAACTGTCCGGTTTGTCCAGACAATGCATACATCCATTCAAAGGGCATGTATTCACCAAAGATTAGTAAAAAAACTTTTTGATAACTATTTCTTCTTTCTCCATTTGGATTCATCACCACCGAAGAATTATACATCCGAACATCTCGTCTGGAAATACGACCAGGAAGTGCTTCTGTACTAAGGTCTGCATCTAACTCATTGTAAAATACATTTGTTCCATGTCGTAGACTTAAGATCGCCATCAAAGATTCAAATTGATGCCAATAAATACGGCTGTATCTTGTTACTTCTGTATCATGAGTTGTGAAAAACGGAACCCCCGACTCAGGCAAAACCACAAGATCCACTGGGTTCCCTTTCAGTTCCCGTTCTGCCATTGAATCAATACGAGTCATTAGATTTCGAATTTCTTCTGCAGGATTACGTCCATCCCGAAATTCCAAAGGGGCATTCGGTTGAATGATCAAAACATCTCTTTCCGCGATGGGTTTCACTTTTGACCATTTTTGAAATAAATAATATCCATTTCCAAAAAATAGAACTAAAACCAAAACAAGGCTTAAACCACCAAATAAAAACTGTTTTTGGAAGGTTTTGTGTTTCGAGAGAAAGTTTGTCAGTAGGCGAAAAAAAGTTTTTGGTTTTCTAAAAGAAAACAAATAGTAAGAAACAAAAAACAAAAATGCGGACAATCCGTACGAACTCGCATACTCTGCGTTTTGTGCCAAAATTTGATTTTCAGCCACAACATTCCCAAAATACCAAGGGAAAACTTGTGGTGTAAAAAATTCCGCAAATAAAATCGAAACAGAAGCTATGACTGGGAAAAATTTTCCCAGTCGTTTCGCCAAAAAGGAAAACAACAAAAGATAAACAGGAAATTTAAAATTTAGTAAAATTGCAGAACCAATAAAAATGGGAACTGCCAAATACCAATCAAACCCACCAAAAACAGTGGTCATATGGTAAATCCAATGGAAGGAAACAAAATAAAACAAAATGGAAAAACCAAACCCGTGATAGATGAGTTTTTTCCATTCTCCCCTATTTCTTTTTTCTACAAGGAAAAGCCCAAAGGGAGCAAGCCAAACAAAAAATGGAAGGTTTAAAGGAGCAAAAGAAAGGAAGGAAAATACAGCGGTAATCGTATAACAAAAAACGGATATGAACCCTTCGCGCGAAATTAAAAAACGTACTAGTTTCATACCCGTTAGACTACTTAAATTAAATTACGATTTGTTGTAGTTATTGTTACCGTTTTGCACTTTTGTAAAAATCATTTTACCAGCAGCTGTTTGGATGATACTTGTGACTACCACTCGTACATCTTTTCCAACTAAATGGCCGCCGTTTTCAATCACAACCATCGTACCATCTTCTAAGTAACCAATTCCTTGGTTTTCGTCTTTTCCTTCTTTGATGACAGAAATTTGGAATTCTTCACCAGGAAGTACAACAGGTTTTAATGCGTTGGCAAGATTGTTTAAGTTAAGAACACGAACCCCTTGTAACTCAGCTACCTTGTTTAGGTTGAAGTCGTTAGTTACAACAGCCCCACCAGTATCACGTGCTAGTTTCACAAGTTTTGCATCCACTTCGCGAGTATCAGAATAATCCGTATAAGTGATCTTAACTTCGATAGAACCTTTTCTTTGCAGTTTGTTTAACATCTCAAGACCACGGCGACCGCGAGCTCTTTTGATGGGATCAGAAGAATCAGAGATAAGTTGGATCTCACGTAACACAAAGTTTGGAAGAATGAGCGGGCCATCTAGAAAATGTGTATCAGCAATATCTAAAATACGACCATCAATCACAACAGAGGTATCTAAAATTTTATCTTTGATCTGAGTGTTGCTAGTTTCGAGTCCAGGGATTTGAAAACTAGAACCACCGGTTGCATTGCCACCACCAAAAATCCCAAGGCCTGGTTTTTTAGCAAAAGCCACTCCGGTTTTGATTCCTGTGAGGAAAAGAAGAACTGCCACAAAAATGGCAATGGATTTGTATCCGTAATCGTTGAGAAGGCTAACTGGGAATGCTGCGATGGACAATCCAAGAAGCGCACCCACGCTAGCACAAAGTACAACATCTGCTTTGATTTCAGGGAATAATTTTCTTTCGCCTAACACGAGGAATAGGGAATAAAGAAGAATGACTCCCGCAAGTGTCCCCGCCAAAACGAGGTTTTGCGATTCCGAATATAAGAAGAAAAACGATACCGAAGAGACAAAAATTGTCCCAAGGGTTGAAAGTAAGTGTTTCATAACTCAATCCTTATAAAAGAGTTGAGCAAAAACGGAAGTTTATTCTAAATCTAGATCATCATCCAATTCTTTTGGAGGTGGTGGTGGAGCCATACCTTGCACTGAAGCTGCCAGCACATCGGAAACAATGTTTCCTGCTTCTTCTTGGGGTACACCCTTACTCAATGCAATTTCCATCTTTACTAAATTATAGGCGCTCTCATAGAGCTTTCTTTCCATAATGGAAAGTTCTTTGCCATAGGCACGTCTGTAAAGATTACGGCAAACATCAGCCACTTCGAAAATGGAACCAGATTTGATCTTGTTCATATTGTTCTGGTAACGGACCTTCCAGTCCTCTTCCGTGTCGACCTCATCCTTTTTTAGGAGAGTGAGAACTTTTTTGATCTCTTTTTTATCAATGATCGACCGGATACCCACATCCATTGCCCGATCCACAGGGATAGAGACCTTCATTTTGGAACCTTGAATTTCCAAACTGTAACAGTCTTTTTTCTTTCCCAGAATCAGCTTTTTCGCAACTTCTGTGACTTCACCTACTCCATGGATAGGGTATACAACGTAGTCCCCCACCTTGAATTTAGGCTCTTTAGTTTTTTCGTTTAGTTTTTTTGTAGCCAAGTAAGTATAATAACTTCCGTAAATACTCTTGCCATGAGTATACCTGAAAATTGACGAATGTCAAGGAAGTTGGTAAAAATAGTTCAGAATCGAATGGTTTTTACTTGTGCGTCGGTCAAGCTGGGGAGTTTCGATTTCACAGCTTCCAAAGTTTCTTTTGCGTCATCCAAACGATAAAAATAACCTGCAAAGAGTTTTCCCGTAGAGGTACGAAAGATCCTGCCCCGAAGGCTAGGATTGGTATCAATCAGTTGCTTTCCCACGGCTATTGCTTCTTCTGGTGTGAAATCCCCAATTTGTACCATATAATTGATTTGGTCATTTTTAGGCGGAAACTTTAAAGTTTGAGGGAATGGTGATCCAGAGTTCGGTCCCGGTTCATTGGACCTATTCTCTTCTTGGTCGCTTGCAACTTCTTCTGGGTTTCTAAGTTTTGGTGCCGGCAATCTTTGTGCGCCACCAACATTCGAAAAAGAAGTCTCTGAATTTTCTTTAAATTTAGTTTCTTTTTGGCCTAGTTGGATGCCCACCACCATACCAGAGGTAAATAATAAAATGCCACCAATGAGAAGAATGAATGCAGATTTAGGCTTTTGGGTCGCACCGAGATAAGAATGAGTTTGTGGAGAATAGGACGGAACCTCGCCTTCTAAGGGTCGGCCGGATCTAAGCTTTCTCGAATAATCTATATTTTGCATGGGCGTTCCGGTATCTCTATTACTTTAATTGTCGGACACCGATTCGAAAAAATAGAATTGTTTTTTACTGAAAAGGAAATGATTCCAAAGCCTATTAGATCGTAGTTGAAACCACTAGTCCATTTTCAAAAATGAGATTTAGAAATCGTGAATTGCCCTCTTTGTGAATCGGAATCGAATCCTTTTTTTACTAACAAATTTCGCTCTTATCGAAGATGCCGTCATTGTCTTTCCATTTTTATGGATTCAAAGTTTTGGCCAAACCCAGAGGAAGAAAAAACTCGGTATCTAGAACACAATAACGATGTAACTGACATACGTTACCAAAATTTTTTAAAACCAGTGGTGGAGAAAGTTTTGTGCAACCAAAATTCCACAGACCAAGGTTTGGATTATGGAGCTGGTCCTGGCCCTGTGGTTCAATTTTTGTTGGAACAAAATGGATACAAAATCAAATTATATGATCCTTTTTTTCATAATGATCCAGAAAACTTAAAACAAACTTATGATTACATCATCCTCACAGAAGTGGTGGAACATTTCCATTCCCCCAAAAAAGAATTTCAAAACTTATACAACTTATTAAATACAAACGGATGTTTGTATCTCCTAACCCATCCTTACGATGACAGTATTAATTTTGAAAAATGGTATTATAAAAATGACCAGACCCATACCTTCTTTTATACCAAAGAAGCTTTTGAATGGATTTGCATGCATTACGAATTCAAAAATTTTGAAATTGAAAATCGAATCATTGTATTAAAAAAGTAAAATATACAGGTCAACATATCAATGATCGACAGAATTCATACACTCATACGGTTTATATTTAGATTCATTAATAATACAAATTATGCCAATCTAATTATTGAGACATTAAGGAAGACTCATCAATCTTATCTATTTAATATCGGTTCCGATCATCCTTTTGACTGGGCTTCGAATCTATTGGATGGGAGATAAAAAAATCAAATTCTTTCTCTTCTGTTGGGGAAGTTATCTTTGTTCCGGATACGTTTCCATTTTCTATTACTTAGGTATCATTCCCTACTCATTGCCGGTTTTATATGGATCGATCTTTATATTTCCTATCGATCTATTTTTTTTATTATTCAATCTTCTGCAAAAGTACAAAGATTTGGATTGGGAACGAAACGAATTTATAACAATCTAAAAAATTTATTGATAGCCAAAGTATTCAAATCACAGATATAATTTCTTTTAACCTTGGGTGTTCCGGAGACATTTTTTTTATCATACCCACCAAATAAGTTGCACGATCCTTATCCCCATTCAACCGACAAACATCCGCTAAGTGAATTAAGTTACGAATATTCGAAGGTTGGCGAAGTCGAACACGTTCGCTGAGCTCTTGTGACTCCCATAGAAAAGACTGAGATTTATACAAAGAATACATTCTTTTATAAAGAACAGAAGTATGAAACATCCAAATTGTATCTGAGGGATAATTTTCCAATGCAAGACTTGCATATTCCATCGCCTTTACTAAATCACCCTTTCTCTCATACAACTTCGCAATATATTTGAGTTCAGCGATGGATGTGTCAAGAGCCGAATCATAAGACAACAACAACTCAAGTGCTTTATCATATTGTTTTTCTCTTATTTTTTCCTTAGCTTCTAGGAAAAATTTTCCAGGTTTTGGATATGGATCTAGATTGTATTGTAACGATATCAAACTCAAATCATCAGAATACTTTCCCTTTTTTCGTAAACATTCAAGGAGAGGTTGCATTTCCCCTTCTGCTTCTTCAATATTTCCTAATATTAAATTATGATCTTCATTGATATCCCGATACCGTCCTTGTTCAGAAAGTATCAAATCATCTTTCCCATCAGAACCACAAAAGATTTTATCCGATTTTTTCATCTGAAACACAGAAATGATTCTTTCGGAAAGTCCTTCAATCACACCTAACTTATAATAATGAACTTCATCTTCAATAAAAGAGGCCTTCCCATCTCGATACAAAATCACCGAAGGGTGTTCTAAATTGACAAAATACAAAGTTCCTGTTGACTCCTCAAGTAAACCCACAACGGCAGAGACCAACATCGCACCATCAAAAGTTTCAAATACTTTTTGTAAGTCCAAATAACAATCATGTAACCAACGTTCAGGTGACCTGTTCGATGATGCAGGATCCATTTTGGATCGAATGATGATCGAGTTATATACTGCTCCGAGTACAATGGCCCCACCAGCACCTTGGATCGATTTCCCCATGGCATCCCCGTTGATAAAGGCTTTGTAACGTTTCCCCTGCAAAATCAGGTTGAATACCGATATATAATCACCACCTAACTGGTATTCCTTATTCCTGAATTGGAATTTTTTATATTGATTCACTACTGTTTCAATTCCGATTGCATTCCCATCGGTTTCATGACCAAGCAGAGGTTCCAAGAGTAATGATGTTAAAAAATAATCTCCATCTTGTTGTGATTTTAAGTTCTGAATTTCATCTACCGTCTTGGTAATTTCTTCATTTTTTTTAATGATTCGTTTGTGGTTAAGAAAAGAATGGAAGCGGTATCTTTCCATAATCAGACCGCTAAAAATTCCCAGAACATAACTGATTGTCAGGTTCTGCATTGAATAATTTGCAGCAGCGGTTGTTAGGTTGGGTTTATAAATAAACACAGAAATAAAAAATATCAGAATGGATATAGGATAGTAGATGAGTAATGTTTTTCTTGGCAGTGGCAAAAAAGGGAGAATCATCACGAGCATCTGGTATCCAGATACATAAGCGGCATCATCTGCGATCCGACCTGTATAATAGGCAGCGGTAAACAGTAGATAAGCATATGTTAAATATGCCCAAGTCAACCCTTCCCAAGTGGAAAATTTATTTTTAAAATGGTTATAAATGATAAAAACAATATAGGAAAAACAAAAGAGACTATAGCCAATTCGGTAATAAAACAGTTCTGGAAATTCGGGATGGAGTTTGGCATCGGTATCAAATGCAAATCCTAACATACCAAAGACACCAATAATACTTCCAGGGATTTGAATGATTCGAGTGTGCCGGTCTAATTCCTTAATGTAATCTTCGTTATAGATTTTCCTCTCGGGAATTAGGTCCAAAAATTGAGAGAGAATCGCTTTTAGGTAGTGATACACGATTCTTCATTAGACGAAAAAGCCCGCGCATGGGCGGGCTTCTTTCAAAATGTTTTGTCTATTTTTTTCTAGAAGAAAGGTTTTGCAGGGAACTCTGTCGAAGGAGCAATTCGAGAAATAATATCCCCGAAAGAGAACGCAAACAATAAAGCCAAGAAGGCAAATGCAGAGAGAAAGATAACACGGTTCAGCATATTATCATACTTTAAATGCATGAAGTAAGCCAAAACGAAGAAAGCCTTACAAGTTGCCACAGCCATTGCGACAATCATATTCCACTTTCCTAAGTCGTATTGTGCTACCCAAACAGTAATGAATGTTCCAAAGAACAAAGCTAAAAGAACAAAAACATATGTTTTAATTGGGATCACATGGTGATCGTGTTCTTCTTCCTCTTCTCCATCTTCTACCCACATGGAAGCAGAAGCATGGTCTTCTTTGTGATCTTCATCACCTAATACAAATTTTAGCAATTTACTATCTTTGTTTTCTTCTGTAAATTTTGCAAAACGATCAGTTTGGAAAAACTGACCGAACCAGTTTACGATAAATCCTAAAATGGTAGCTGTTGCAATCCCTGGAGCAAAGATTCCAAATCCAAGAATTGGAGTGAAAACCGCAACAAGAGCAATGAAGTAAAGTCCGTAATTGATTACGTATTCCATTCTATAATACCTTTTATCCTACCAAATAAAGAAGTGGGAAGAGGTAAATCCATACCAAGTCCACAACGTGCCAGAAAAGACCCACACCTTCTACTGGAGTGTAGTATTCAGGACCAACCTTTCTTCTTAAAGTTTTGATGAAAACCCAGAAGATTAGGAAAGCACCAGCTACCACGTGAACCCCGTGAAGACCAGTCATAACAAAGTAAAAGCCATAGAACATTTCCCATTTTGGTTGAGAGATCACTGCTTTTAAGCGAGCAACTTCTTCTGCACTCACATGGTTTTTTTCTAGTTCTGCTGGATTTTTGAGGAGAGCAGAAATTTTAGATTCGCACTCTGCTCTTTTTCCACCTGCAGCACAAGAAGGATCCACAAGGGAAAACTTACCAGGAACTGTTCCCACATGAAACTTGTGGCTGTATTCAAAGTATTTGATGACCATGAAGGCACCAGCACAAGCGATTGTAAGTGCGAGCATGATGGCAGCAATTTTATGCAAACCACGTTGCACGTAGTTAATCGCAGCAGCCATCGTAAAGGAACTAACCAAAAGGACTACTGTGTTCACAGCTCCCATTTTCCAATCCAATGTCTCCGATCCGTTTTTGAAAACTGTCGGGTAAAGGGAATGGTAGATGAGGTAACCCACGAATAGGCCACCGAACATCAGGATTTCAGTGCAAAGGAATAACCAAATTCCTTGTTTGGAAGAGGCATACTGGTGTTCTGCACTCTTAAAATGGTGTTGGTGGTGAAATTCACTTGAAGAACTAACGGAAGTCATATGGCCCTGCAGTTACTGTTGGAGTAGTTGTAAAGTTTTCGTGTGGAGGAGGAGAAGACGTTTGCCATTCGAGTGTTTTTGCACCCCAAGGATTGTCTGTTGCCTTTTCTCCTTTCAAAATTCCATGAATGATTGTGATAAGACCTACCAAAAATCCAAGACCAATCAGCCAAGAACCCACAGTTGAGATTTGGTTGAGGTTTGTGTATTCAGGAAGGTAATCAAAGTAACGTCTAGGCATTCCCATCGCACCGAGTACGAATTGTGGGAAGAAAGTTACGTTGAATCCAGTGAAAATAAGAACCCAAGAGATTCTTCCACCAAGATCAGAAGTCATTTTTCCAAACATCTTAGGGAACCAGTAGAAAATTCCACCCATCAGTGCCATAAGAGTTCCTCCCACCATTACATAGTGGAAGTGAGCCACCACAAAGTAAGTGTCATGGAAGTGAACGTCCATACCAGTTGATGCAAGGAATACTCCTGTCAAACCACCGATCGTAAAGAGGAACATAAAACCAAGAGCGAAGAGCATTGGCGCTTCGAAAGTCACTGTTCCGCGATACATTGTGGAAATCCAGTTGAAGAGTTTGATCGCAGTTGGAACCCCAACAAACATAGTGATGATGGAGAAAACAATCCCTGCAATGGTTGATTGGCCAGACACAAACATATGGTGTCCCCAAACAAGGAAGGAAACTGCCGCAATCGCAACGGAAGAATAAGCAATCGCTCGGTATCCAAAAATTGTTTTTTTGGAGAACGCAGTGATAAGCTCAGAAATCACTCCCATCGCAGGAAGGATCATGATATAAACCGCAGGGTGAGAGTAGAACCAGAAGAAGTGTTGGAAAAGAACTGGGTCTCCACCGAGGTCTGGATCAAAGATTCCCACTCCAAGAGTTTTCTCTGCTCCGATGAGGAGAAGAGTGATCGCAAGGATTGGTGTTGCAAGGATCTGAATGATGGAAGTGGAATACAAAGCCCAAATCATGAGTGGGATTCGGTCCATTGTCATTCCAGGAGCTCTCAGTTTATGAGTGGTAACGATGAAGTTTAGTCCCGTAAGGATGGAAGAAAAACCCATTGTAAAAGCACCCAAAACAAGCAAAATCACTCCATTGGAAGTTTTTGCCGTGGAGTAAGGAGTATAGAATGTCCAACCTGTGTCTACTTGGTTAAAAATCATAGAGGATGCAGCAATCAGCGCTCCAGCAATGAAGATGTAGTAAGAAGCAAGGTTCAGTCTTGGGAAAGCAACGTCTTTGGCACCCAATTGGATGGGGAGGACAAAGTTACCAAGGAAAGCTGGAATTCCAGGAATGATCACCATAAATACCATAATGGCACCATGGAAGGTCATAAACTTATTGTAAGTATCTGGATCCAAAAGTGGGGTTGTGCCAAACTTTGCTAAATGCAGACGGATTCCCAAAGCAAAGAAACCACCAATTAAGAAAAGGGTAGCTACTGTTGCAAAGTACATAAGACCAATGCGTTTGTGGTCCAGAGTGGTCATCCAAGACCAGATTCCGGATCCGTGGTTCAGATAATTATGGTCTGTGTGACCATGTTCGGTTTTTGTATGTGCTGAACTCATCTCTCTTCCTTATTTAATGGATTTGATATATTCAATTAGGTTGGCAACATCTTCGTCAGACAATTGGCCTTGGAATACCGGCATTGCTGGCGGGTATCCTTCTACGATTTTTGCAGAGGATACAAGGATGGATTCACGAAGATAGTTTTCATCTGCTTTGGATTGGCTACCATCAGCAAACTTTCGGCTAGAACCAAAAAGTCCTTTCATCGTAGGTCCAACAATTCTAGATCCGTCGATGGAATGGCAAGAAGCACAAGCTTTTTGAGCAAAGAGAGTCTTTCCAAGATCCGCAGGACTATCAGCACCTTTTTTCTCAGCATGATACCAAGCCGCATATTCCTCAGAAGGAATCGCCTTGATTTTGATCATCATACCAGAGTGTTTGGTTCCGCAGTATTCTGTACAGAATACGATGTATTCTCCAGGTTGTTTTGGTTCAAACCAAAGTTGTGTCAGTTTTCCAGGAACCGCATCTTGTTTGGTTCGGAAAGCGGGAACATAGAAACTATGAATGACATCTTTTGAAGTGAGGATGAGTTTTGTTGCTTTTCCAGCAGGAACAATCATTGGATCGTTTCCGGAACTATAAAACTCTTTTCCGTTCGCATAACGATAAGTCCACGCCCACTGCTCTGCAGTGACATGAATTTCAGCAGCAATGTCTTCTGGTGGGGTTCTAAGTTTTTCGAAAATGACCATACCCCAGTAGAAAATCCCCATCATGATGATGAGAGGGATAAACGACCAAAGAAATTCTGCAAAATTATTGTGAGTAATGTATGCGGATTTCTGGTCTAAACTTGTACGTTTGAACTTGATGAGGAACCATGTCATTCCACCAATCAAGATGACAAACGAAACAAGGCTTGCTATGATCAGAAACGCATAGAGAAGATCGACTTCTTTTGCGATTTCAGTCGCCTGGATAGGCATGAACGAGGTCGCTGGAATGAGACTGCTCCAAGACATCTATGTGACTCCTTGACGGTTGTTATTTGTTATTTTTCGCCAGTTTATGTATAAAAACGCACCGAGAAGGAGTAAGGTGACCGCCCCCCCGAATTGCATCATCCTGTATGCGTATATCGTATATTTATTTTTTCTCGGATCAAATTGAAAGCAAAATAAAGCAAACTTGTCTACAAAACTCCCAATCTTCCCAGAAGATGCCTCTAAGAAGGCAAATTTCAAATCCCTTGGTTCCAATTGGATCCCTTGGAAAATGCGGGAGACCTTCCCTTCCGGTGTCAAAACATAAACCCCACTGGCGTGGATGTATTGTTTTGCTTCTGAATCCCAAGCGTACCGAAAGTCCAGTTGTTTTGTCAAAGCATCAATGGATTCTTGGGTACCGGTGAGGAGATGAAGGCCGGATTCAGCACCTTCTCTACCATATTCCTTCAAATAAGCTCCCTTTTTAGGAAAAGCTACTGATTCGTTTTCTTTCGGGTCAATGGATACAGCAATGTATTGGTATTCTTTGCCGAGAGTCCAATCGAGGGCTTTTAATCCTTGGAACACACCATTTAAGTGGAAGTTACAAAGAGTGGGACATTTGAAGTAAACGGGAGAAAGAAGGACTGGTTTTCCTTTCGAAAGAAAATCGGAGAACTTAACGGTTTTCCCAGATTCATCTCGGAACGGAATGTCAAGTTGGAGTGACTTCCCCGTGACATCAGAAAATCCAATATTTTCCAGTTCTTTCGGGAGTTTATTGTCCCGAGCCAAATTGGAATGTGGGTCATACGCAAAGACCTGAGTTCCAACCAACAAACAAAGAAAAAAGAAGAATCGAATGTTCACGAAGGTTTGGTAGTTACCCTATTTGGACTGAACGCTTTTGGATTCCATTCCTGGGTTGTCCGGTGTTCCCGGGTGAACGAAGGAAATATAAGCGAAGAAAAGAATGTTAAGAACGAGTGTGACAAGGAAAGTCCAATAGCCACCCTTATTGTAAAGGTCTGTGTTTTGCATAATTTTACCTGATATAGTCTATACGAAAAACTGCTCTTTTTATCCAACAATTTTTAAAAGATGCAAGATTAATTTTATTTTCCCCAAACTCAGATCACAAAACCTGGAGGAAACAGATAGACGTATGACACTCAAACGTTTTTACACCATCCTTTCCGCTATGATCCTTATCAATCTCCTCTACGGACCACTCGTAAGAGCAACAGATTCAGGACTCGCATGCCCTGACTGGCCTTTGTGCCATGGGAAATTTGTGCCAGAATTTACATTTCAGATTTTTATGGAAGTGGGCCATAGATACTATTCTGGAATTTTAGGGATCCTTGTGGGGATTGGTTTCGTTTGGGTGATACAGAACCAAGAAACACGCAAACAAATGGGAATCCCAGCTACACTTTCACTTATCTTTCTTATTTCACAAGTGATCCTTGGTGGACTCACTGTTACTAAACTTCTCCACCCAACAACCGTTAACCTACATTTACTCAACGCAGTTTTGCTTCTCTCTTCTTGTTTAACTGTTCGATTGCTGATCTCTGAAGATTCTGTATCCAAGTTCCAATGGAATCGGCCAGGAAAGTATTTTTTTCTTTTTGTACTCGTCGTTGTTTTATACCAACTTTTCCTTGGAGGAAAGGTGAGTTCGCATTATGCAGGTCTTGTTTGTTCGGACTTTCCTACTTGTAACGGAGAATGGTTTCCTCAAATGGTTGGGCCGATCCGAATTCAAATGGAACATCGATTGTTTGGTTATTTAGTGGCTTTGTCAGTACTTTCTTTGTCCGCTTATGGGATCCTCTACCTAAAAGACAACCTAGTTAAAAAATCTTTAAAAATTGCTGCTTATTTGATTTCTTTTCAAATTTTTCTTGGTGCTATGAACGTTTTGTACCAACTCCCAAAACTGATTACCGGATTACACACGTTAAATGGAGTCCTTGTATTTATGTTTTGTTTTATAGCGGCTTTTTATCATTTTAGGTCTCCAGGAAAAGAGGTTCTATAATGTTCCGATTATGGAACCAACTGACAAAACCGAGAGTAACTGTACTTGTACTTGCGACAGTTCTTCCGGGAATGTATCTAGGTACAACTGGTTACCCTTCTCTTTTCGAAATCTCTATTACTCTATTTGGAACCTATTTAATGAGTTCTGCTTCTTTTATTCTCAATCAGTACATTGAACGAGATAGAGATGCAGTGATGTATAGAACCAAACTAAGACCAATCCCTGCTGGCGAAATCTCTCCAGGATTTGCCCTCTTTCTTGGAGTCGCAGTGGCGATCATTGCCTTTATCATTTTAACTAAATTCATCAATCTTCTAACAGCAATTTGTGCTCTTTCTGCATTGCTATTATACGTGTTTTTGTATACAATCTGGTTAAAACCAAGAACGGAACAAAATATCGTCATTGGTGGGATCTCTGGATGTATTGGACCGCTGATCGGATATGCTGCTATGGCCAATGCACTTCCAGTCCAAGCATGGATTTTATTTTTAATGATCTTTCTCTGGACACCTGCACATTTTTGGGCACTTGCGATCTTCTTAAAAGACGATTATGAATTTGCAGGAATTCCAATGATGCCTGTTGTTTCAGGCATTCAAAAGACAGTGAACCAAATTTTCCTTTATGCAATTGCTTATTCTTTGTCTGTCATTGGGTTTTTCTTTGTAGATGAAAGGATGGGAATTTTATTTTTAATTTCTGCAATTTTATTAACGATTTTGATTTTAGTCTTTGCTTATCGTTTAAAACTTTCGAAGGACAAAATTCTCGCAAAACGATTTTTCTTTTTTAGTATTTTTCATTTATTTTTAGTAAGTTTAGCAATCGTGATCGATTCCAAAATCTAGGTTTTTTTGATTGATTTGGGCAGGAAATCCTGTTTTTCTTCTGCCCATGGGTATCCTCAAACGTTATTTCAATCAATCTGATTTGGAAGAAATCAAAAGAGCTGTCGGCGATGCTGAGTCAAAAACCTCTGCAGAAATTGTTCCTTATTTTGCAGAATCCTCTCACCACTACAAAGAATGGGCCTGGCTTGGTGCCTTCCTTATGGGTGGAATCACTGGTATTAGTTTTTATACGGCTCAAAAGTTTTATGGTCTTGTTTGGAATGGGGAATCTCTTTATGCTGTTCTCTCTGTTTGGATAGGAGCTATTTTTGGATTATCCATTACTGCTCTTTTTCCAAAACTAAGAATCAACTTAGTGTCAAGAGCAGCCAAACAATACTTTGTCGACCTGAGAGCAAAAGAAGCTTTTTTGGACGAAGAAGTTTTTAGAACCAAAGACCGAACCGGAATTTTAATTTATATCTCTCTATATGAACACTTTGTTCGCATTTTGCCTGACAAAGAAATTGCAAGAGTTGTCCCAAAATCAGAATGGAATGAAGCAGTGAAACTGATCATTGAAGGGATGAAGTCGAATCAAAAAAAGGAAGGGATTGTATCTAGCATTCTCTTTTGTGGAGAATTACTCAAAAAATACAACATCCAAAGAGAAAAGGATGATAAAAATGAAATCTCAAATGAAATTCGAGATGGTGGGAAATTGATGTGATGTGTCTCAGAAAGCTGAATCATTCAAAACTAAATTCATTTATTGATTTTGGGAAAATATCTCTTTTTATTTTTCTTTTATCCCCAATCTATACTGCGATTCATTCCTACCCTGTTCCAAAATTAGAAAGAAGGGTGATGGACCATGCAGGAATTTTATCACAAGCAACAATCACCCAAATTGAAACAAATTTGAAGCAGTTTGAAGCAGAAACCTCAAATCAGATTGCAGTGTATACGACCCCGAGTCTGCAAGATGAACCGATTGAAGAGGTAGCCATTCAAATTTTTGATGAATGGAAGTTAGGACAGAAATCCAAAAACAATGGAGTCCTCTTCATCATAGCACCTAACGAAAGAAAGATGCGAATAGAAGTAGGTCGTGGACTCGAAGGTGCACTAACGGACATCCAAGCCAAACAAATCATTCGTGATGAATTAAAACCACGTTTTAAAGCAAAAGATATGGATGGTGGGGTGACAGCCGGTGTGAATGCGATTATGGCAACGATTCGAGGAGAATACACACCTTCAGCGGATGATGTCGCCACAACTGGCAATAGTTCCGACGATGAAGTTTTTTCCTCTGGAATTGTGGGAGGGATCTTTACCTTGATTTCTTTAATTGTCCCTTCGATTGGAGGAATCATTTTTACAATCATTGGGCTTTTCGTTTTATTTCCACTTTTAACCTTTCTATTCGGAAGTACGTTTGGCCTTATCGTCGCAGTTTTGTTATTTATTCTTGTTATGTTTATCAAACATAAATTAGGAATCGGTAATGGTGGCGGCTCCGACGGTGGATATTTTGGCGGCGGAGGTTGGTCCAGTGGCGGTGACTCGTGGTCTTCAGGTTCGGACAGTTGGTCTGGTGGAGGTGGTGACTCTGCTGGTGGTGGAGCTTCCGGCGACTGGTAATTTGGAATTAGTGAAATAATAAGAAAACGAATTCAAAATCATTTTGAGATCACTTATGAATTTTTGTTAGGTGATCTCAATCAAGATGAGAGTTGCATCATCCTTCCATTGAGATTTGTTCATCCTTTGGAACAACATGGTTTGAATAGAAGGTACCACTTCAGAAAAAGGTAAAGAACTTGTACTTTGAATTACTTCCAATAAATCATTTAAGGCTTGTAATCCATCAGATTCATTTAACTCTTCAAACAATCCATCTGTAAATAAAAAGATACGGTCTCCCGACTCCACCTTTGATTCGAATATTCCATACCGATAATGTTCTAAAATTCCAATGATAGGCCCCGTGTTTTCCAACATAGTCACGTTACCATTTTTTTTCATATGAATTTGGTTTTGAACACCTCCTCCCGCATAACGAAGGATCCCCTGATGGAAATCAAAGTCCATCGACATAGCTGGGAAATAAATTTGTAAGTCAGCATTTTTATCATAGAAGTGTTGGTTCATATAGAACAACAAATCATTGGGGCGCATTGCCACAGCGGATACCCGTTCAAATTCAGATTGGATCATCATCGAATAAAGAGCGGCTTGCAAACCATGACCCGTGGCATCACCCAAAAAGAACCTGTAGTAAAAGTCTTGAATTCGTTTTACAAAGAAAATATCTCCTCCGACTTCAGCGATCGGTTTATACAAAATATCTACTTTTAGATAAGGGGAGACATCAGGAAGTTTGGTTACACTTTGAATGATGGACTTAGCAAGCCTCATATCTTTTCCAATCTGATCTAACTTCCCTTGGAGTTCCTCGGTTTTATCTTTAACTCGAGTCTCTAATCTTTCATTCAGCTCAGTGAGTTGGTTTTGAACCCGTTGCAAGGTTTGGTTTTTATCAGAAAGTTCTACCGCTAGATTTTCAGCTTCAACAAATCCTTTTGAAAAATTTCTAGCAATATAAACTGACTGCACAAAGAACATTGTAAAAATTCCAAAATGGATGGTTAGCGGTCCATATATGATTAGATTATTTACCAATATATCGTTAACAAAACTTCCAATAAAAATTGCAAAACTCAGAAAAAAGATCTTCGAACCAGGTAAGGAATCACGAATTGTCCTGGCGATGACAACAAAGGTATAACCAGCACCTAACAATGTAAATACTTGAAACGGGACCATCAAATATGTATAAAAAGAAGATCTAGTTACTAAAACGATAAAACAAAAAGCAAAACCCAAATACTTTAGAAATTCATACACTCTTCTAGAAAAATATGGTTTAAAGAGCAAATAAACATATCGTACAAAAATAGGTGTGATTAAAAAGAAACTCAGGTAACTAAGCTTCAAATGGACTTCCCAAGATAAGTCAGGATATAACTGAATGATATACTTGTTTCCTGTAATAAACACCCGTAAGGCGACTAAGATACAAGTGAGAGCAAACCAATAAGTAAACGGATCTTTTTTCCTGTTCCAATATAAAAATAAATGATAGATCCCCATAAACAAAATACTTCCAACAAGGAGCATATCTCGTAAAATCGCAAATTCGTATTTGTTATGGATATCGGATGTCCTACCTAATATGATCGCTTGGGCTGGGCCACCTTTCCTGTGATGATAATTCGAAATTTGTAAAACTATAGAAGTTTGATTTTCTTTTGGGAAAAAATCAACAATTCGTGGACGATACTCCGGTTTCCCTGTTTGGTATGAAGTAGCCACAACCCCATTCGAAGACATCTTTACACCATCAACAAACAGGTTATAGGCGGTCTCCATCTCGGGAACTTTTAATGAAAGAGGGACTCCTTGAAGACCATGTTTAACCTTGAGGCTAAACGTGGCATACCCATCCCCAGCAAGAAATCCGCGGTTCAAAAAAGAATCAGACCAAATCCCTGGAACGTAAAAAAAATGTGGCTCTCTACTTGTATTTAAGGTTTCGAAATCATTGGGGGAGATAAGTAAGCCTGGATAATATTCCCAATCCCCTTTGAGTTCTAAGGTTGTTTTCTGCCCACTCAGATACGACTCCGCCAATAGAACACCTCTATCGGCAGTGGGAGGCACTTCTGTCGCCATACACGAAAAAAGCACCAAACACCAAATCATTCCGATCCATCGGAAATTCATGGACAAAGGAAGTTTAACAGACCTATAGGCGGTTCTGAACAGGGATGTATTTTCTTTGGTTTTCGCCCACATATATCTGTTTTGGACGAACTTTTGAGAAGTCTCCCTTCACTCTTTGTTCTCTCCAATGTGCAAGCCAACCAGGAAGTCGACCTATGACTTGCATCACAGAGAACATATTCTTAGGGATTCCCAATGTGTGAAATACGAGTCCAGAGTAGTATTCTAAATTTGGGTAAAGAAGATTTTCCATAAAATAGGAATCGTTCCATACCACTTCGTCTATTTGTAGGGCAATGTCTTCCACAGCAGACAATTTTCTGCCTTTATAGAATTCGTGAATGATTTCCCGAGCCACTTTGGCACGTGGACTTACCACATCGTATGCCTTTTGTCCAAATCCATTGGTTTGGATGTTTAGGCCACCACGTTTGAATCTTTCAAAATAATCTTTAACAGGTGTTTTGGTTTTAACAATGTCTTCAATCAGACCAATGGCTGCCGTTGGACGTCCACCTTCTCTTGCTCCCCATTGTGCCATAATCCCTGCAGAAATAGAGGCAAATAAATTTGCTTGTGTGGATCCAACAACTTGGACTGCGGTGTTGGATACATTTTGTTCATGGTCCGCATGTAAAATCCACATCTGGTTTAAAATGCGATCAAACTCTTCTGGAACTGTATAATTGTCCGCTGGCATTTTATGCATCATGTAAAGAAAGTTTGTGCAATATGGATTTTTATCCAAAGGATATACAAAAGGATGGCCCACTGCATGTTTATAAGTAAAAGCAGCAATGGTGCGGATTTTTGCCAGTAACCTTGCAATTAAATCCACTCCCATATCTAACTTTTCTTCATATTCTTCTAAATAATAACTAGAAAGTGAAGTAACCATAACAGACAAGACCGCCAATGGATTGGCAACACCAGGGAATCCATCGAAAAGATTTAACATATCTTCATGGATCATTGAGTGTTTTGAAAGCCGACCAGAAAAATCGCCTAACTCTTGTTTGGTGGGAAGGTTTCCGTAAATTAATAAAAACGAAGTTTCCACAAATGTGGATTGATAAGCAAGTTCTTTTAAATCATAACCTCTGTAGGTTAGTTCCCCTTTTTCGGGATCACGTCTTGATACTTTAGACAAACCAAGAGCAGTGTTGAATAAACCAGGATCTACAGTGACCAGGCCCGTTTTTCTATAAAAATCGGTTAGGTCGATTCCCTCTTTTCCATCGGTACCAACAATGACCGGTAATTTATATGTTTTGCCTTTGACGTGGAACTCCACTTCACTCATGAAAAGACCTCTCTCCCTCCTATCTTACGGAAGGGAAGTTTGGAATCTAGAATAATTTAGACTTGGGTGAGTGCAGAATTAAGAGAATCGTGGATGAGGACAAAATCAGTGAGACCAACAATATCCATCACTTTTCGAAAGTGTGTATTGAGACCGGCAAACTCGATTTTTCCCTGGTTTTCAGAAGATTTGGTGATCAGACTGATGAGGGTTGCGATCCCCGCTGAATTGATGTAAGAAGTCTCCGAAAAGTTCAAAATGACGCGACTGCGTTTGTCTCCCGGAATGGATTCGTAGGATTCAACAATCTCTTCTTCGGCTTCGGATGTGATTTCACCAGATATATGAATTACGGGTAAATTACCCCCGTTTTCAAATCCCAACCGAATTTTAAACTCTTCCATCATTAGCTTCCAGGGAAATTCACCAAGAACGAGGGTCAACAATAATTAGGATTTCGATTTTCTTTCTTCTTTCGACAATCGGCCAAACGGCTGTTTGCATTTTCGACAAACAAAGTACACATCTGTCGGTGTAGCTGATATCCCGACAAGGCCCATGGCGATCATTCCCCAAGTGGAATACTTTACAACTTTGCGTGCGTTTTCACTCTCACGAGTGGTCCCACAATCACAAGTGGGGCGATCTGCTTTTTTAATGATTTGGTTCATAAAGACAAGTGTTCGGTTCCGACCCGTAGGCGGAACCGAAAAAGGCAATGATTAATTTTTAGAAAGGTGTTCTACGTATTTTGCAAGGATGCGGATGTTATCGTCGCCTAAATGTCCGTAAGCAACCATTGGAGATCCTTTGATTCCTTCTTTCAAAGTTTTAGTCACACCAGCTGCAGTATTTCCGTTTTTCCATTCAGAAGCTGGGGATTTGTAGTTTCTTGGTTTTGGGTTTAGAGCTGCAGCAGCTGCACCATCACCAGCACCTTTCTCGCCATGGCAAGAAGAGCAGTTTTGAAGGTAAAGTTCTTCCCCTTTTGCAAGATCAGGATCTGCACTTGCGCTAGATTCAACAGCTGCAGGTGTTTCTTCTTTTGGTTTGGAATCGCCACAAGCCACCATCACGAAAGCGAAGGAGAGTGCGAAGAGAGAGACTAAGACTTTTTTTGAGTTCATTTCTTACTCCAAGATAAGGTTGGCTCCAGTCTCTCACCCTTCTTGTCTTTTGAAAAGAAGAAATCACTGTTTTTCTAAAAGATTTGAGAGTGCCTTTTCTAAATTTTGAAACTGAAACTCATAACCGCTCGAAAGGAGACGCGCAGGTTCCACATACTGTCCCTTGGTCACCACAACGGAACCTTCTCCATAAAGCGCCTGTATGGCGAAGGCTGGAACTTTAAAAAAGTTTGGGCGATGTAAGGTATTGGCCAAAGTGATCGAAAATTCATCGTTACTTACGGGACAAGGTGAAACTAAATTATAAGCACCGGAAGCCGAATCCAACTGCATTAAGTGCAACATGGCAGAAATAAAATCCAATATATGAATCCAACTCATCCCTTGTTTCCCTGAAGCAATGGAACCACCCACACCCAGTAAAAATGGAGGGATCATTTTCTCCAAAGCTCCTCCTTTAGGAGATAGAACGATTCCAGTTCGCAAAACCAAGGAACGAATTCCTCTTGTGGAAAGGGGATGGATTTGGTTTTCCCACTCCACACAAAGTTTTGCTAAAAAATCCTCACCGGGAGGAGAATTCTCTGTATAAGGAGGATGGTTGTCTTCTGACATTCCATAATAACCAATCGCACTTGAGTTCACAAAAACTTTGGGTGGAGATTTTAGATCCATAATCCGAGCCACAAGTCCACGAGTAAAATCAACACGAGAAGTACGAATCAGTCGTTTCCGTTCTTCCGTCCATCTAACGCCCGCTATTGGCTCACCGACCAAATTGATGATGGCATCGAGTCCTTCCAAGTCAGCAGTTTGTGGAAGGATACATGAAACAAATTCCAATTCTTGATAAGAAGAAAGTTCAGGTGGTAAAGATGGTTTTCTAGAAAACACACGAAACCTGTGTCCCAAACCTACAGCTGTTTCAATGAATGAGGTACCAATGAGACCAGTACCACCTAAAATTCCGATTTTCATAGGATCTCCCAAACGTTGGAATGATAAAAAAAGAAGTAGCCCATTTTCTCAGGTTGGAGAAGTTTTTCTTTCATATGAGACCTGCCATTGTTCTTCCGATTTTTTTCGCCATTACACTTGTCCTCTTCGGGAACTACTATCTATTTTCTGGAACCAAAAAAAACATAAGTTTATACAACGAAAACCCACCCTTCCGCATTGAAGACACAACAGGATCTGGTGGCATTCACCTTCTATTAGACAAAGATAGAAAAACCGTTTGGAGAAAGAAACAAAACGGGAAGGAAGATTTTGATTTTTTCTTAGAGATGAAACTTTCCCATTTTTGGGATGGAACTGAGTTTTCACCCAGACAATTTAAAAATTTAAATGTCATTGCTTGTCCTGGTGAAACTTTACCTACATTTCAAATGCGTTTTTTATTACGGGAAAGTATTAATGTAGATAAAGAACTTAGGATGCCAAAAGACCAACTGACATTTGTTTATCGATTTGAAGAAAAAAATAAATCGGAAGTTTCGATTTCCTTATCTAAACTTCCCAAGTTTCAAAAAGAGAAAAATTATCCAGAAAATATTTATATTTTAACCCCGGAATTCAAACTTCTTTCTCAGGAAGGATGTATTTCAGAAGTAGAATTGGAAGAAATACAGTAATTGAACTTTTGATTGGATCAAACGCCTTTTGTTTGTTTCTCTATTTCTTTTTTTAGTTCGATGATGCTCATATAGAGGTTTGCAAACGTGGTGAGTTGGTTCATCGCATCTTGCAATCCAGCTTTGAATAAAAGTCCGTTGTCCATATGTTCCCGAAAGATGGTGAGCGGATTTTCCGCCTCCATACTTCCGACAGTTTTTTGGTAAGATTCCATCAGTTCTATTTTATCATCTAGAGACTCAGGGATTTTCCAACCATTGGACAACCGACTCATTAAAAACTATCTACCTTCGACTTCTAGAAGTTTGGTGGTCTTTACAATCAGACGTGTGAGAACATAAAATACTAATCCAAACCCAAAAAACCAAGTATGAAATGGTTTCCAAATTCCAGTGATGTCAACAGCTCGCAGTGCCGGTTCCTGGAAATAAACTTGGATCAAATCAAAAACTGTGAACACAACAATGATTCCAAATAAACTTGGGTATTCACGTTTCCAAATATTGCGGAAAGAAAAACTTAAATTTGGTTTTTTATAACCAGACAAACGAGGGATGAAGGCTGGAGTTTTGTCCGCCCATTCCAAATATCCTTTTGCAAATTTTCCACGTAAGAAGTATTCTTCTGCGAAGATGATTCGTTCGTAATACAAATAGAAAAACATGATGTATACGAGCGCAAAGGCAAAATCCCGAAGGATAAAAACCGGGCCAAGATACATCAGAAAATTCCCTACATATAACGGGTGTCTGACTAGTGAGTAAATCCCTGATTGGTTTACAACATCAGCCACTTGTTGTTTTGTATTTCTACCAGAAGTATTTTTGGGAGTGTATCCGATCGTAAAACATCTAACAAAAAGTCCCGCAAAACTGACTAAAAATGCACCAGATAACCAATACAAATTGGACTCGTAATTTCCTTGGAAATAAGGGACATACGGTAGATACAGTAAGGAAAGAAACAAAATGACTCCTGGAATGTAGGAGCGCCATCGGAAGAGAAAATTGCCTTGTTGGTTGAGTTCTTCTATAAGTGCCATGTGAATTCGTACTTGCTTCCTTTGATTAAGCTGTCAGCATTCGTCCTATGTCAATCAAATCCTTTATCCCTGCAAAGTTCAATCTTCCTGCTCTATGGTTTACGGATCTGACTCTTCCGGTTCTGAACAAAATGCTCCATAATCTTGAATCCATCGAGATATCAGAAACCGACCAGAAGACATTAAAAACCTTTCAAAAAGAACGACTCCTTTATATTTCCAATCATCCCACAACCAAAGAACCTGGAATTGCCTATCATGCTGCAAACATTATGGGCTCAAGATTTCATTATATGGCAGCAAGAGAGGTATTTGAATGGGGGTTTGGGTTTGTGGGAGACTTCATCCAATCCATTGGAGCCTACTCTGTGTTAGCTGGCGCACCTGATCGTGAATCTTTAAAAGCATCAAGGGGAATTCTTGCCTCTCCTAGTGGCAAACTTGCTCTATTCCCAGAAGGAGAACCCACTAGTGGTATGAACGATACCCTTCTTCCCTTCCAACCTGGTGTGGCCCAACTCGGATTTTGGGGACTGGAAGATGCACTGAAAAAAGACCCAAATGCTAAAATTTGGATTTTACCTACCTTCGTTAAGTACAGAATGACCGCCTCCATTAGTTCCATGCAAAAAGACATTGATTTGGCAATCACCAAAATGGAAGAAAAGTTTGGGATTACAAAAACAGGAAAAGATATCCTTCACAGATTTTTATCTGTAGGGAAACGAATGATCGAAAGAGAAGAAAAAGAATATGGAGTTCCTGTCGAAGAAAGTAGAGCCGATGATTTTGATTACCGACTGGGGAGGATGCGCCATGCTATGCTCGACAATATTGCAAGGAAGGCCAAAATTCCCAAATGGGACAATGATGCCAATGCCATCGAAAAACTGAGAAGGATTTTGAGTGTTTTAGAAATGGTTTCTGTCGGAATGGCCGATCCCAATGGAGAACTTCCTAGTCTAGAAATGGCAACTTGGGCAAGAAATGCTGCCACCAAAGCCTATGACTTCATCACCATCCAAACTGCCTATATCAAAGAACTACCGAGTGCGGAACGCCTTTATGAGTTTTTGTACCGTTACGAAAACGAACTTTTCGGCGAATTTAAACCTCGCCCCCACAAAGCGGTTGTTAGATTTGGAACTCCATTTACGATCAATGAGTATTTAAGTTCTTATAAAGAAGACAAAAAGAAAACGCTAGATATCATTACGGAACGTCTAAGAAAAGAGTTACAGACGATGCTTGTGGAAGAAAAATCCAAATCCAACCCACTCTTTCCAAGCCAATATATTTTTTAATGGAAGTCTTAAGCCTAGAACAAACAAACCAATTGGTGAACCAAGGAACACCCATTGAAATGACTGCCTATGGTGCCTCCAAAACACTCGATGAAAACTTGGTCAAGGTTTTGGATGCGCTCACTGAAAAATACAAAATCCCCGATTTATCTGCCATTTTATTTACTATCGTAAAAGACCTAATCCTCAACGGTTTTAAAGCCAACTTTAAACGAATATTTTTTCAAGAGAACCAATTAGACATCCACTCCCCCACCGACTATGAGTTAGGTGTCAGAATGTATAAAAGCCTTATTCTTTCTGGAAGGGGGAATACATTTGAACCTCTTGCACGAGAAAAAAACTTATATGTTCATCTAAAAATCGAACATAACGAAACCCAAATAAAGTTTGATGTCAGAAACAATACCACTCTCGTGAGGGGAGAGATGCAAAAAATTCGCAACTCCCTTTTACATGCGCAAAACTATAACGATATCATGGAATACTATATCGAACGTGGAGACAATTCGGAAGGAGAAGGGATTGGGATTGCACTTTGTGTCATCCTTCTCAAAGGGGAAGGTCTCCCTACGGACCAATTTCGAATTTACCATGAGGATGGAGAAACCATCGCCCAACTGAACATCCCTCTAAAGAAAGGCTAGCCCAAAGAAACACATCTCACAATTTGGATTTATGGGTTCTGTTACTGTCCTCTCGAATGATTCCATTCCTAAAGTTCTTTCTGATATCGTTGCCAATGAAACCAACCATGCACTTTGGCTAAACACTCTTTCTCTCTTAGAACATCTTGGTTCGAGAAAAATCCTCCTCACCCAATCCAGTGAAGAAACTTCTGAGATGATTTTAAAGCATGCCACAGAAGAAGCAAGGCATGCCCTCTTTTTCAAAAAAGCAGCCCGCACCATAAGACCCAGTTTCCAATTGGGATACCAAAACTCCGCCCTCGTTCGGGGAACTGCGGCAAGAATTTATTTCGCAAAATTAGATACTTTGGTGCGCAGAAGCCTACGAAAGGTTTTCCCCGACCAAAAACAATTTACCTACCTTGCCTATTTGTACACCACCACGGTCATTGAAAAACGGGCAATGGTCGTCTATGCAGCGTATGACGAGATTTTGGACCGCACCCACTCCCCCATCCGCCTAACCAACCTGATTCTGGAAGAAGAAGGCCACCTTTCAGATATGAGTGCCGAAATGTTCCGCCTGGATCCAAATGCGAAGGAACGTTTGGCAGCTCTCGAGGCCGAAGAATCGAAAATTTTTGCCCGATTTTGGCTCCAAATCCGTGAATTCTCTTTGAATTAAAAAAGGCTTGCGGAAAAAATCTCGGCCTGGTTTTCTTCAACCATCTTCATGCGACATAATACTATTATTGGATCTTTAAGAAAATGGGATTAGAAGTCTTTTTATTGCCTTTTTTGGCCAGTGTTGCGGTGACCATTGGGTTACGTCGTTTGGACAAATCGAACACCAAACTCTCCCAACTCAAACGTTATGCGTCCAAATTGACCGATGAAATTGATGGTGTCGCCCTCCAAAAAATCCAATTGGTCAAAGATGCAGGTATTGACCTCGACATCCTTGTCAAACAATCACGCAAAGTCGCAGAAGACATCCAACATTTAAGTTCCGAATCCCGAGATCTATTCGAAAAAATCCGCGCAAGCAAAGATTACCTATCTTCCTTGTCTGGCGAGATGGAACAAATCCAAGATTTGAGTTCCCAAGTCCGTCGCGAAAAACAAAACATGGAAGAGGGACTCTCTCAGATCAATTCCCACAAACGAGAGTTACGTGAAGTATCCGAAGATATGGAAGCACTTCATAATGAATCCATCTCCATGTTGGATACCTTTCAAAACAAACTCAATCACCGAAGTGATGAAATTTTACAATCTGTTGCACAAAAGATGGTGGAGTTAGAAAGCCTACTCGAAACCAAATCCGATTTTTTAGACAATTCGCTTTCTAAAATTGCCGAAACTGCTCGTGAAAAACTTTTATCCCATGCCGATGTGATGGTGGGGGAAACTGCGGGAAGACTCGACCACGCACGAAAAGAAATGGATCTACTCCTCGAGTCCATGAAATACGCACAAGGTGACTTAGATGTTCGCCTAACAAAATTCGAAGATACCTCTTCCCTACTCTCTGACAAAGTTGATAAGTTTGATGAAAGGTTAGAAGAAAAATACCAACGTGCTTCTGGCAAGTTGGATGAAAAGGTAAACTTACTCGAGAAAAAAATCCAAGAACGTTTTGATTCCATCTTTGACCAAGTCACTCATACAAAAGATTCTTTTATGAAGGGTCTAAGTCAAGAGACAGATGCCATCAAACGAGAAATCGAAGACTTGTCTCTGGAAACACTTTCCAAACGTGATGACATCATCAATGAAACAAGAAGGCAAGCAGATGGGATCAATCAAACCATCATCCAATTCCAAGAAAAATATTTGGAAGCAGAGAACAAACTCCTTCGCCAAGCAGACATTCGTAAACAAGAACTCATTCGTGAAATTGAAGCTTTCTCAGAAGAATTCCATCGTATCTCTGAAGAATTAAAAGAGGAAGCCACTTCCCTCAAAAAAAGTGCCCTCCAAGAACTCAAAGATTTTGATCGTGAGTTGGATTCAGTTCGTTCCAACCAAGAAACAGTCATTAAATCTTCTCTTTTTGAATTAAGAAAAGAACTAGAAGAAAGAATGAATTCCGATTTCAAACTCCAAAAGAGTGAAATGGAATCAGATCTTGAGATAGTCCAATCACAAATCAAAAACTTAAACGAATCCATTACAGCACAAACAAAAGATGTGGATGAGTATGTGGAAGAGCTAAAATCGGCTCTTCGTGAATCGGCTCATGAAATCCTAGAAACTGCGGAAGAAAAAGCCAAAGAATCCGAAGAAATTGTGACAGAAAAGATTCGAATCGCCAATGCCAACTTAGAACAATTTGTAAGCAAATGGGAAGACGAACTAGGGAAAATTCGAGAAGACCAAAATGATAGCATCGAAAGACTCCAAGACCGCCTAAAAGAAATTCATATAGAAGGTGCTGATCTACTCGGTGAATTCCAAAACCAATTCCAAAAAGCAAAAACCAATTTGGATATGGCAGCAGAGTCCAAAACCAAAGAAAGTATTTCTCGTTTGGAAGAAGAGTCAAAACTTGCTCGTAGCGAAGTCGAAAGAATCCTTAAACATTTAGAAGAATCAGGAGAATCCTTTTTCAATTTACAAGAAGAGAAAATGGGCAGACTCAATGAAACCATCGATTCCAAAATTTCTCACCAATTGACAAAACTCCTTGATAAAGGAAATGTACAACTAGGACAACTCGAAGAAAAAATTTCGAACCATCTAAATACCGTCAAACGCAATTTAGATGAAAGTATCAAACGTTCCAAAGACGAATCCAAAAAACAAATTGAAACATACCAAAAAGATTACGAAAAATCTTTCAAAGAAATTGCAAAAGAAAGCCAAGACTTCTTAAAAGAAAGTTTGGATCGTTTCCAAGACTTAAAATACGAAATCAAAAATGGATTGGATGACCTAAACGATACCAAAGAAGAAACTCTTTCTAGTTTCCAATCTGAAATGGAAACATTAAAAGAAGATATCTTAACTCTTTCGAGTGAGTTAGAAACGGTCAAAGAACATTCCGATTTATTTGCTTCCGCCAAACAGATCGCAGATGAATCCAATCGTGCTGTAGAAGAAATCTCCGAAGCACTACGGTCCCTTGAAAAAAATCGACCAGACATTGACTTATACCAATCGGCAATTTCAGAATTTTCCGAACTTAGAAAAGAAATCGCAAACGAATTAGAAACCTTAAAAGAAGCTCAGTTCCAAACCGAAGACATCGACAAACAAGTGCAAATCCTTGCATCCAATCTTGTCCATGTTTCGGAAACAATGGAAGGATTTGAACAAAGTTTGACCGAAGTAAGTTCCATTGAAACTCGGGTGGCCAAACTCACGGCAGAACAATCCAAAATTGAATCTTTCCTTTCTTCCTTACAAGAATCCCAAGATTCAGTTTTCCACTTGGTCGAAAACTTAGAAGGTCAAAAACACAATGCACGGGAACTCCAAGCCCGCCTCGACATCCTCGACCGCGAAATCGAAGTGGTAGAAGCTCGCGAAAAGGAACTGACAGAAACCATTCGCCAAGCAGAAAACCGTACTTCCTTCCTTGTAGAACGAGAAGCTCAAATTGATTCGGTAGAACGTAAATTTGACAAAATCGAAGAGCTGCTAGGCGACCTTTCGGATCGTCACCGCCAAATCCTCACCCTACAAAAACGATTGGAAGATCTCAAAGAATCTTCAAGGGAAACCAAAGACGATTTGGAATCCCTCCTTGGGGAAGCAGACGAGACCTTCGAAAAACTCTCCGAGTTCCTGGACATTGTCCAAGGGGCGATGCAAAATCCAGTCCCAGCGGCAAAATCAGACCGAAAAGTTTCGGGAAATCCCCTTGTCGAGAGAAAAAGAGCCACCATCCAAAGCCTCCACGACAACTACCAGTGGTCTTCTGAGGCAATTAGCGAAAAATTAAATATTGAAAAATCCCTCGTAGATAGCATCCTCGGAGTTAGAAAGAAATAACCGAGGTATCCATGTCCGAAGAACAAACAGAATCAACGTCGAAGGAATCCCTAATTGTCACTTCTAAAGTGAAAGCTTATATCAAAAGTAAGGGATTTATGACTTCTGGAGACGCGATCGAGGGAATCAACGAAGAAATTTACCGTCTCATCGACAAAGCGCTGGAAAGAACCTCTGCAAACAAAAGAACAACGGTTCGGTCCACAGATTTCTAATCCGTGATTTACATTAAAAACAAATCTGAAATTGAAACGATGAGGAAAGCGGGAAAATTTGCCGCTGAACTCCTCGTGTATCTAGAACCCTTTGTCAAAGCAGGGGTTACCACCCTCGAGCTAAACGATCTGGCCGAAGCCTATACCAAAAAACATGGCCACCGCTCTGCACCTCTTGGATACAAAGGATTTCCGAAATCCATTTGTTCTTCCATCAACCATGTTGTTTGCCATGGAATTCCCAAAAAAGAGGACGTCCTTGCCAACGGAGACATCATCAATCTAGATGTATCACCTATTGTGGATGGATACATTGGAGACACTTCCAAAACCTTTATTGTGGGTGGAAAATCCAGTCCCGAGGCAGAAAAACTCGTGGCAGATACGGAAAAAGCCATGTGGGTTGGGATTGAACAAGTGAAACCGGGAAACCGGATTGATGATATCGGCAACGCCATTGATGACTTTCTCACCCCACTTGGGTATGGAATTGTACGGGATCTAATGGGTCATGGAGTAGGACGTAATTTCCATGAAGAACCACAAGTACCTCATTTTCGTTCTCCGAGAAAACTGGCAAAAATTGAAGCGGGAATGATTTTCACAGTAGAACCGATGGTCAATTTAGGAACCTGGGAAGTGAATTTTGATAAGTCAGACAAATGGACCGTCCGCACAAAAGACGGAAAACTCTCTGCACAATTTGAGCATACCGTACTTGTCACAGACAAAGGTTATGAAATTCTAACAAAAGTTTGAAGAAATCGTTCTTGCTTTCGCATCCAATCTGTCGTCTAATTTCAAAAGAGGATTTTTTTATGAAACTAACCATCACTCTATTTAGCCTTTTTGTCATCACATCTGCATCTTTTGCAATTTGCCCAGGAAAAGAAAAACGTTCCTGCCCTGGCCATGACAAACTCATCGAGTGCCCTCACGACGGGAAATAGGCCCAATGAACAAAGCCATTCTCTTCGTTGATGACGAACAAATCATTCTGATGAGCCTGAAGTCTCAGCTCAAAAAACATTTTGGGAACGAGTATCGTTATGAAACTGCCCAAAATACAGAAGAGGCATGGTCGATCATCGAAGAATTGGCAGAAGAAGGTATCGACATCCTCATCATCATTTCGGATTGGCTTATGCCCAACCAAAGAGGAGATGAGTTTCTTAGGGATGTCCACAAAACTTATCCAGGGATTAAGAAAATAATTATTTCCGGTCATATTGATGAGCTTTCACTCAATAAATTGCGAGGGGAAGTTGACTTACATAGTTTTTTAAACAAACCTTGGTCGGAATCTGATTTAATCAAAAAAGTAGAAGACGCCATTGCGAAGATTGCCTAGGTTTTCCTAGGAAACCTCCGCATGTCTCAATCAATCATTCAAAACACTATCGAAGACTTAGAAAGTTTACGTTCCAAGTCCCCTCTCGTTCATAATATTACAAACTACGTAGTCATGAATAACACTGCCAATGCACTGCTTGCCATTGGTGCCTCTCCTATTATGGCTCATGCCATTGAGGAAGTGGAAGAAATGGTTACAATCTGTTCGGCAACTGTCATCAACATTGGAACTTTATCAGAACCTTGGATCCAAAGTATGGAAAAGGCTGCGGCAAAAGCAGTGTCTCTAAACAAACCTCTTGTACTGGATCCAGTGGGAGCAGGAGCGAGTAACTTGCGTAATATGGCAATTCGTCGCATCCTTGGTGCTGGGAGCCCTAGTATTGTGCGAGGAAATGCATCCGAAATTCTCTCGACTCTCAATTCTTCTGGAAAAACGAAAGGAGTGGATGCCACTGATTCATCTGAGTCTGCAGTGGATTCAGGGAAGTCTCTTTCTAAAGTCACTGGTGGTGTTGTGGTCATTTCAGGTGCCACTGATTATATCTTAAGTGGAACTGAAAAAGCCCAAGTGAGAAATGGAGATGTACTGATGACTAAGGTCACTGGTCTTGGTTGTACAGCTTCTGCCATTTGTGGGGCCTTTGCTGCCATCCAACCCAACCAGTTCCGGGCCGCAACTTCCGCAATGGCTGTGATGGGAATTGCTGGGGAAATGGCAAAATCCAAAACAAGTTCTCCAGGTAGTTTTCAAGTCGCTTTTTTAGATGCCCTTTATGAAATCGGAGCTGATACCATTAAACAAAAGTTAAATGGAGAATAAAATCAAAGGGGTTTATCTAGTCACAGATAGACCCTTATGTATTCACCATAATTTAGCAGAAGTTGTAAGACTTGCGGCCCTTGGTGGTGTTTCTCTTGTCCAACTGAGGGAAAAAGAAGCCGATAGCCGAACATTTTTAGAACTCGCCAAACATTTAAAAGAAATCCTAAGACCATTTTCAGTTCCCCTTCTCATCAATGATCGATTGGATATTTGTTTGGCTGCAGGAGCCGACGGAGTCCATCTGGGACAATCCGATTTGCCTTGGTGGGAAGCGCGTAGAATTTTAGGAGAAAAGGCAATCATTGGACTTTCTTTAGAAACGAAAGAAGATTATTTTTCTCTCATCCAAAATGACCCAAAACCTCCACTCCATTATCTCGCCGTTTCTCCTGTATTTGATACAGATACGAAAACGAATACAAAATCAGCATGGGGCTTAACTGGCGTTCGCTGGTTAAAAAACGAGACCCAGCTTCCGATTGTTGCCATTGGGGGAATCAAAGAATCGAATGCGGCCGATGTGATCCAAGCAGGTGCCGATTCCCTTGCTGTTGTGAGTGCGATTTGTTCGGCAAAAGATCCGAAACTAACCACAGAGAATTTATCGAAAAAATTCCATTAAAGAAAAGAGTAAAATAGAATAGGTTCAAATTCTATGAAGCGGGAACTCAAATCATTCATCTTTTGATAAGATCGCATCCATTCAGTTGTTTAAAAATTTATCAGTATCAGTTTGATTCTTTTTCATTCAAATGTTGTAAATTTCGGTTCCAAATTTCAAAACCTATCCTTTCGATCGGCGAATCTTTAAAATATTCATCAAATTCTTGTTTGGTGAGTGTTTTTTTATTGGTGAATTCCGGATTGGTCCAGAAAGCTCTGGGTAAAAATTCTCGTTCCGATGTTTCGACTTCGTTTCGTTTGGCGATATTGGCATTCCAAGGACAAACCTCTTGGCAAAGATCACAACCATACACCCAACCCTTCCGGTCCCAACTTAAAAAAGTTTCCGTGGCTTCCGTTTCTCTCCTATCTTCAATGGTTAGGTACGAAATACATTTTTTGGCATCGATTTTATATGCATCCAAAGCACCTGTCGGACAAACATCCAAACATTTGCGACAACTCCCGCAATGATCGGTGATGATTTCTTCAGGATCTGGGCCACCTAATTCCAAATCGGTGAGAATGGTAGAAAGAAAAAAATAAGACCCCAGTTTGGGGTGAATGAGGTTGGTATTTTTTCCCTGCCAGGCAATTCCAGATTCTCTCGTCAGAATTTTTTCTGCAACGGGCAAACTATCCACAGATTGTCGGAATTTATGATTTGGGAACTTTGTCCTTAAAGTTTTTAAAATCCGATTTCCTTTTTCTTTGAGAATGATATGGTAATCAGAACCTAACGCATAACGAGAAACTTTGGATTCCATTTGAGAAAGAATCTCTTCGGAAGCATTCGAACGGTATATAAATCCAAGACAAATCGCAGAACGAGGTGTAAGACCTAAATTTTCAAAACGATTCCGAATTCCCAGAGCATGGTCTTTGGCAAACCAATCCATATTCCCAAATCTTCCTTCTGAAATCCACTCCTCCAAATGTGCCAAGTCTGCTTCAGGAATTTTTGCCTCCGTAAATCCTACCAAAGAAAAACCTTCTTTTTCACAAATGGTTTTAATTTGAGAACGGATCTGGTAAATTGGATTTGTCATGAGTGATGGAGAGAACGAAGTATATCTTACTGAAATGCAAGGCCAGTTGCCAAGCCATTTGTATGTCCATGTTCCAAAACTAGTTTCTCTCTTTCCGCAAATAGAAGCACTGGTGGCAGTTCCCAAGGGACTTCCCGATCTTTTGCGAAAGGGTATTTATTTTGCCCTACTCCAATCTGTGGTAAGACTACTCGAACGAAACACAGATCCTCTTTTGCCAGAAATCCTTCCCGAATACCGCGAGCTCATTCGGTCCGTTTCAGAAACTTATTCTGTTCTGAGTCCTGAGCTTGAATCCAATTGGCTCTCGGAATGTATCCAATACGGGGATAAATCTGCCTACCATTGGGAATGGAAACATTTTGATTCACATGAGTTGTTCTAAATCACAAACTTTCTTTTTCTAATGATTTTAAAAAATCAGGAGGAATTGGTTTTTTGGATTTTGCTCTGTAATCAAAATAAACCTGAACTGTTTTTGCAGAAACATAAAGTTCATTGGTTTTTTTATCTCGGATGGAATAAGAAAATTCCCAAGAAGTTGTGCCAATAGAGGAAACCCAAGTTTCAACAAAAATAGAAGCCCCAGGCAAAACAGAAGCCTTTAAATCCATTTCCACACGTGCCAGAACAAAAGGGATGTCTTCCAATTCCGAAACGGAAAGATAACGATTACAAAAATCTAATCTTGCTAATTCTAAATAAGTCGAATAACTAGAGTTATTGACTCTCCTCATGGGATCCATGTCATTAAATCGAATTTGGATATCAGTTTGAATCATTGTCGTTTATTCAAATGAATCAATAGGATTTTATATGTCATCTCTATGTTTCTAAATTGTATTGAATCTTAACAGAACGGAGTGACCTTCGTTCATCAGGGCTTCTGCCGAAACTGGGTTCCAAATACATTTTCTGAATTTTATCCTTGGAAATTCCTATGGATAAAAAATACCTTTCCACCACTCTGATTCGTTCTTTCACCAAACGTCGATTGGTGACCAAATGCCCGGATGCATCGGCAGAACCAATTAAAGTGATATATCCTATTTGGGATAAAATGGAAGGATCTAAAAACTCCCGCAATCGATCCATTGAATGTTCTTCCAATTGAGAAAGTCCTGCCCCAAATAGAACAGACATTTCCTTCCGCTGGGATTCCATAACATTTGCAATTTTATCTGAAGTGAAGGTTTTTTCTTTGCGTAAAGGTAGTACAGAGCTGTTAGTTTTTGGACTTTTTTCCCAAAACCATACAAGAACCAACCCTGTTCCGACTAACATCAGAAAAACCCAAACCATCAAGACTTTAGACTCACCTCAGTTCGGCAGAAATTTATTTCAAACGACTGGACAAATAATATTACTTTAGTAGAATAACGAGTCATGATGGGCATGCGAAAACAGATAATATTTTTTTCATTGGCAATGGGTTTAGCCTTTGGCTGCAAACCTGCTGAACTCTCGAACACTTGTGATGCAAAAACAAAAGAATACTTCCAAGCAACGATCATAAGATTTGTCACAGGTGATAGATCGCCTTCTTGTCTCCCCTCTTTTGATTTCCAAGACTTATGGGGAGTGTTCATGCCAACACCACCGTCAATTGCTACGAGTGTCAATGCGATCACTAGTTATAACGACCAAATCATCATCGGAGGAAGTTTCCAATTAGTAGGACCGTCTACCGGGAATGTTGTTTATTTAGAAACATCCAATGGGAAGGTACTACCCAATCGTTATTGCCCTTATTTAAAAGTAGTGGGGACTACTGGTATCGCCATCTCTGATGGAAATGGTGGATTTTATATTGGCGGTGAATTTTATGCAGTCCAAGGCGTAGAAAAGTTTAGTATAGCCCATATCCTTCCTGGTTGCCAGTTGGATCATAACTTTACGGTTCCCAATGATAATAATAAAAGTGTTTATACATTGTTACTAGCGGGAGATTTTCTCTATGCAGGCGGATATTATACTGACGATTTGAGTGGGTATCTGGTTCGTGTGAATCGATATACCGGCGCCTTGGACACTTCGTTCGCTCCAAATCCTAATACACTAGTGTCCGATTTAGAAACCGATGGAGACTCTTTTTATGTTTGTGGAGATTTTACGAATATCGCTGGTTATGCGAAAACTGGCTTAGCAAAGTTTTCGCTCTCCACTGGTCTCATCATACCTTCTTTCACTACAACGATAAACGGAGCTAGTTGCTTAGATTTGCACTACGGAACCAATGCCAGTGGGAGTCCCGTTATCTATGCTGTGGGTGATTTGACAACCACAACCTTTAGTAGAGCTGTATCTTTCTTTCCCGACGGAACTTTAACCAATTGGAATCCAAATCCCAATGCTAAGGTCAATTCCATCCAACAGTACAACAATACAATTTATTTAGGTGGTGATTTTACCACCATCAATGGGGGAACGACTGCTACCAATTTGGTCTCTGTCAATAATAGTACGGGTACCGCCATCAGTACAAATTTTGGTATTAGTCAACCTGTCTCAACTCTGCAAATCATTGAAAATACACTATACTTAACCGGAGATTTTACCTCTGTGAAATCTGTCCCGAGAAACTACGCTGCGGCCCTTTCTTTGCCCGGTGAATCGGTCACTGCCTTTAATCCAGCCTATGACAGCAGCATTGCCAATCCAGGTTCGGGGATTGTATCTGCAGGAAACGGGGTCGTACTTTTCACCTCCAGTCGCTCCACAGTGAATGTAACCGCCCGAAGTAATTTTGCCGTTTTGGATGAAGTGACAGGGGCACCAATTGAAGGAACACCTTACTTTGATTTTCCGATCAAAGCCCTGCATAGAGTAAACAATCGACTGTTTGTTGGAGGGAGTTTTACCTCTATCGCAGGGCAATCAAGGAATCGATTTGCCATTTTGGATTTACCAAATTACCAACTAAGCCCTATTAACACAGTCCTTTCAGGCAATCCCGATATCCGCACGATCACTAGCGATGAATCACAGCTTTACGTTGGGGGCGATAGCGTAACAAACGTAAATGGGAATACGAGAAACGGTGCCTTTGCACTGAGTTTAGCTGATTTCTCGGTTAGTGGATGGAATCCGAATCTCAGCGGCAGTGGGGAAAGTTTTCTCGTCGTAAATGATCTTGTTTTTATCGGTGGGGGGTTTTCTCAAATCAATGGAGTGACCAACTATGATAACTTCCAAGCCGTAGACAAAATCAATGGCACTAGGCGGGATATCCCTTTACCTGCCAATGATCCCGCGGGTATCGTTTACAGTCTAACTTTAGCAGGTACAAAAATCTATATCGGTGGTTTCTTTACGAGCATCAGTGGTATCGGAACTTTTAGTAACACAGCGGTTTATGACTTACCTTCCCAGTCCTACGTACAACCCAATCCTGTGAGCGCAGAAAATATGGTGAACCATATCGCAGCCTACCCAGATGGAAACGTCCTCATTGGAGGGTCCTTTACTGCACTGAATGGTATCCCTGATCACTATTCCTTAGGGGTCTTTAATAGTAACACCAATTCACTTTCTCCTTGGAAGTCGTCCGTCAACGATGTGGTTTATACATCCATGTATAAAAATGGAAAATACTATATCGGTGGTGCATTTACGATTGCACACAAAAAAAGTAATGGTGGACTCGTTAGGTCTAACCTAAACGAGTAAAATCAAAAGAAATAAAAATTATGTAAAAAATTTAAAAAAACTGGGATGCGGTTCCTCATCAACAAGAGGTCTTATTTCTGCTTTTTAAGTTTTCTCTTTAAAATTTTTTGTAAGGCTTCTTCACCCTTCCTAGCACCAAGTAAAACTGTTTTATAAAGTTTAGTGCGAATTGTTGTCGTAAGTTTCACTGGTAGTGGCCTATCAGGAGCAACCGTAATGATCTTTACACCTTTTGGAGGTTTGACGGCCAGTTCTCTTGCTGCATTAAAATGGAAGTGATGGAGTTTACGCATGAGCCTACGGATGGTTCGCCTTGTTGGAAAAGCAAGTAAACTGGTAAATCTCGTAAGCGGACCAGATATATGTCGAATGGGAGAATTCATAATCACCACAATTTCTTTATATCCGGCTTCGATGATATCTTGAATAGGGAGCGGATTTAAAATAGCAGCATCAGAATACAATGTTCCATTTAACCAATGTTTACCGCGAGTGGCTATTGGTAATGATGTGGCCGCTTTTAATAAATCAAAAACATTGGAAGAAGTGGCTTTGACATATTCAATGGAATGAGTATGTAAATTACTCACCGCCACCACAAAATGAGGGACATTTTTTCGATCCAAAGTTTCCGATTCCAATCGAACTTTTTTACGAAAAATAAAATCAATAAGGTATTCTTGGTTGAGGAGAGTTTTGCCCTGAAACGGATGTAAAAAAGAAATCAGTTTACTTCCCGACAAATCCTTATACCAAACAGCCAGTGCCTTTTCACTTTTAACAGGTTCTTCTTTGGGCATTGATACATAATAGGCTGCCGCACAAGCACCGGAGGAAACTCCAACCACCAAATCAAAGTAATTCGGTCGTAAGAACCTGTTCCAAGCATACAAAACTCCTCCAGAAAATGCACCTTTCATCCCGCCTCCTTCCACAAGTAAGGCACGTTTTGTCCCTTTCGCCTTGGGAAGTTTGGGTTTATTAGGAGATTCACTAGAAAATTCTTTCGACACCATAATGTCAGAGTCTTTCAACCCAGTTTCGGTTGCAAAAAACTATTCTAAAAAAGAATGAGAAATCCACTTTTAGGGGAATCGCCAAACATAGAGATCCAAATGTGGGTAAATTTCAATAATGGTAAAAATTTTCCCTTCCATACAATAAATTTCACTACGTACGCAATTGAATAATAGTATGCTCGGCATTAAAACTTTGGAGACAAATATAAACGGAACCGTTGTCAAAGGTTCTCTCCAATTGAATGCGAAAGGAGCTTACCAACTTGATTTGATCTGTCCTTATGTGGGACCGATGTTCACCTTTTCTTTTCCCAAGGTTTACCATGCACTTTGGGACGGACATGTTTCCGAAATCGATGGGTATGCAATCAGCCATCTACGCACACTCTTTCACAAATGTGAAAATATAAAAAAAGAAGTTCCTAAGTTCGAACGAGAACTCAAAGAGTTTTGGTTGGAGATAGAAACGATTTCAGTACTTTCCCCATTAGAGTGGAATGAAAAATGTACATTCCTAAAAAAGGCCTTACAAGATGGTTATATGGACGCAGACATATACGAAAAAACTCTTAATGATCTAACTATCATGATGGAAAAAAAATATTTTGAACGAGAGAAACGTTGTGAAACATTTTTACATCAGTACCTTCCCGAGTATTCACACCTACAAAATTATTTTTCATGGATTCGCTTCTGTTATGAATTAACAGAAAAAAAACACCTGCTCTTACTTTAAATTTTCCTTTTTCTTGCCAAAGATACGAGTCTCGTCTTTACTTTCCATTAGAACGGAAATTTATTTCCGAAAATCCCAATAATAAACTCGGAATTTAGCTATGCGACCAATGGATCAAATCACAGGGAAAGAGCAAAAACACCATGTAATCTTACACTATCTCATGAATCAGGAAATGAACTCAAATTGGAATGGGCAAACCCAAACCATGACCGTCACACAGGAATTACCTGGTGGAGAAGAGATTGTTGTTGATTGGTCTGAAGTTTGGCCGCTCACCCAAGGTTCAACCTTTATCCTTTCTAAACTTTTAGCACGATATTTAGAACTTCATTGCACTTTTATAAAACAACTTTCACCTCATAAAATTCAAATCCATGTAGATAAAGTCCTCATTGCAAAAAAGGAAAGATTAAATCCACGTTTTACGATTACTGAAGAAGGACTTGTGAACGTAACGAACATCGTCAGCTCCAAAACCATTATTGAAGCAAATATGTTTAATATTCCAACCCTCGTTCGAGTGAACTTTGAAGATTATCGCAAACGGATGGTAGCCAGGTCCGGTGAACAAGGAACTATGGATATTTTTAAATCAGGCTTAGAAAGAAAGTTTGATGTTGTTAAATCAAGTCATAAAATTCTTTTTATCAAAGATGCAACGAACTCAGAAAGTTACCGTTCGGATGCAGAAGGTTTTATCAACTACGAAGATGAAATTGATGAACAAGTTGAAAAACTTGCAATGGTTGCTCGCGATAAAAAAATAAAATCAGAACTCATTGTCCCAATTCTCTATAAAAACGAATTAGAAGAAATCATTCCTATTGGATATTACTGGTTACAAACAAAGGAAAAATTCATTACTGATGATGATTTGGCTTTTTACCAAACACAAATTGCTGAAATGATCGAAAGGATCAAAGATGCCAATCTAATGACCACAGTTGAAAAATTTCCTGTTTTGGATTTATCTGCCACTGGATTAAAACTTAGAATTGCAAATAGTAGTTTGGTGGAAACACTTCCCAAACAAAAAGGAATTTTGTTAGAACTAGTTTTTAAACTTCAAACTCCATTTCGTTTTTTTGGCAAAATCGCATGGGCTAAAAAAGAAGATTCCGGAGACTTACTTGTGGGTGTGGAATTTTCAGGAAAACGAACTTATGCTGAAAAAGTTCGTTTCGAAGAAAATATCGAAATCATTAAAAATAATGGAAAATCCGCAGCCTAAACTAGCGGGTTTCTAATTTGATTGTTTTTGTAATTTTGGGAATTTCGTAAGCACAAATATAATACAACATTTTTAAATCGATGTAATCATAAGCCCTTGCTAAATCTTTTTGCCAAAGAGAATCAATCTTATCCCAAGGCAAACTTGGGTATTTTTGTTTTTCTGACTGAGGGATTTTTAAGGATTCTGTTTGAATGTAACGAAGCATTTCTTCGGCAAAAAAACTATCATGCTCCCCTTCTTTGAATTCTTGGATTTGGTTTCTGAAAAGAAAGGACTCCAGTTCCCGGCAATAGAAAATAAACTCGTGAAACATTTGGTTATTCTAAAATACGATTCCTTTAAGAACAGTTTTTTTCATTGGCAAAGAAATCCAAATCTTGGAAGCTTTCACTACGTATGAAGACCAACATCCGCACCTTCTTATTTTTCCTTTTGGTTTTGGTTCTCCCCATCCAATCAGCAGAAAAAGACTTCCAAATCATTGACCTTGTTGTGGGAAAAGGAGAGGAAGCCTTTTCTGGATCCTATGTGACTGTTCATTATGTGGGCAGATTGACCAACGGAACTAAGTTTGATAGTTCTCGTGACAGAAACCGACCTTTCGAATTTAACTTAGGTGCGGGAGAAGTTGTGAAAGGTTGGGACAAAGGAGTGAAAGGGATGCGAGTCGGTGGCAAACGCAAACTCATCATCCCACCTGAACTTGGATATGGAAGTAAAAAAGTAGGAAACATCCCACCTGATTCCACTCTTATCTTTGAAGTGGAACTTTTAAAGATCTATTAAGCTTTATTCATCGGACTTGTACGCATAAAAAGAACGATAACAACTTGGTCATGAATTTCTTGACAACGTTAAGAATCATTCTAATTTGTTTTGACTATGCCAGTTCTGAACTTTCGAACTTTTTCCCTCCTCCTGCTCATCGGTTTTTCTTTGTCGTTATGCAAACCTAAATCAGATTCCGACGAAGAAACCTTATTGTTGTTAGCAGCTGCTGCGACAAAAATTTGTGCCAACGCAGCATATACCGGAACCACAGTAGTCAACTCAACCGCAACTCTCAATGCGAGTACAGATTGTATCACTGGAATGACTTCTTCTATGTCAGCTGATTTACCTGCTTGGATTCGAAATAACTTTAAATGTTCAGTCGGTTCTGTTTCTGGTTCTAATTATGTATTCCGATCACAAAACATTCCCAATAACAAAAGTTTTTATTTTGGAACAACTTCTCCGATGTATGAAGCATTGGCTGGTGGACAAAAATCAGCAGGGAACAACCAAATTGCATCTCAGTGTTTGGTATACACTATCCCAAGCTCTCCTGCTGCAAAGTCTGGAGCGCTCGTGGGAACCCAAAGTGGTTATGCCTCTGTAGGGATTACTGTGAATGGCCTTGCCATCTTCAACAATGCAGCTGCACCGGGAGACACACTCGCAACTGAAGCGCAAACCTTTGATAAGTTCAATGGACACCCACAAAGTTCAGGTGTTTACCACCACCACTCCCAACCGCTCAACGTAACAAATAACAATGCAAACTTAATTGGGGTACTCATCGATGGATTTCCTGTTTATGGTTTGCATTGTGATAATAACACTGTCACCACTGCAGATGATAATGTTCCAGGAACAGTCGGTTCGGCATTAGATGCAAATCACGGTCATACTGCTGCAACACTGCTATTCCCAGGCGGAATCTACCATTACCACTTTGCTAGTGATGCCATTGCCGGAATAAACACTCTCATAGGTTCTAATTTTTATGGAACTCCGGGGACAGTTTCCAATTAACACTCGTTTTATAGGGAGATGGATTCTCCTCTCCCTAATTTTCCACTTCACTTTCCTCTTTTGTTCCGAGGTTCGCGTGAATGCGGAGGACAAGGAACTTTCGGAAGATTCCAACCATTTCCTACTTTACCAAGGAAAACCCCTAACGGGAATCCTCGTTCAAAAAAGTCCGATTCTATTAGAAATCTATGAAACTGAATTTTACAAAGGTGTTCCTCACGGCCGTTATACGGCAAAAAAAGAGAATGGAACTCTAATGGAAGAAAGAAATGTTCGGTATGGACAAAAACACGGAAAACAAATCAGTTATTTTGAAAATGGGAACTTACGTCAAAAATCCGAATTTGATAATGGTAAACCCATAGGTGAGTTTATTGACTATTTTGACAATGGGCAAATGGCCACCTATCAAACATTCTACGATTCCGGAAAACCCAAAGTTACTAAAAAATGGAACAAACGTGGACAAATTTATTTGAACCATGTGTTTTTGGAAACAGGGGAAAGTTTTGGAAGGCCTGGAAGCAAACTTTGTGATCCCATTCCCGAGGAGGAAAAAAATCTTCCATGAATTCATTGTTTTTGACTTCGAAGATTCCCATACCATCCGAACAAAAAAAAATCCAACGTAACCCTAATGTTTTTTTCCCATCTTGGATCCTAATGTTAATTCTCTTTACCACCTGTTTGGTAAATTTAAAGTGCAAACCATCAGAACAAAGTCCCAATCCAAATCTTCTTCCTTATTTTTCAGGAAAAGATTTTGATCCGGTTTGGAGAGACAATCCAGAATTGGATCCAAACTTAAAACGGGTTCCAAATTCATTGGAACTAATCGAACATACAGGAAAAACAATTTCCCCCAAGGACTGGGCACCAAGCGAACATTTGGTGGTGTTCTTTTATGCCACTTGTCGTGGGATTTGTCCGCTCATCACAAGAAACTTAATCCAAATTGAACCAAATTTTTCTGAATTCCCAGAACTCAAAATTTTTTCCATTTCGATCAATCCCAAAGAAGATACAGTCCCCGTTTTAGAAAAGTATCGAAAGAACTACCAAATTAAAAATACAAATTGGAGTTTTTTTACAGGTAAAGAAACGATGATCGAAGAATTTGCCAAAGGGACTTGCGGTGCAGAAATGGAAGGATTTTCTGTCGAACGAGGCAAGTATGAATTTGTTCATACAGAAAATATCTTTTTATTTGATAAAGATAGATTTCTGCGAGGGATCTACCGCGCAAAAGGGACTGGCGATATACAGAGGTTAGTGGAAGATTTACGAAAACTAAGAAAAAACTATTAATCTAAGGATTTTTTTGAATCCTTAGATTGTTCAAGTAATTAGAATTGGAGATTTGATTACTTATTGTTTGAAGTCTAGTTTTTGATTTTGTAACCGGTTCTAAAGATAATCCAAGTCACAGTCAAACAAAGAGTCAAAAACACAAGAATCATCGAAATACTAACAGAAAGTGCTACATCTGCCCTTTCAAAAAAACTATACCGAAACCCACTCACCAAATACAAAACCGGGTTAAACATACTTAATTTTTGCCAAAAAGGTGGTAACATTTGGATGGAATAAAAACTTCCTCCGAGAAATACAAGTGGTGTGATGACAAGCATAGGAATCATCTGGAGTTTTTCAAAACTATCCGCCCAAATTCCTATCACAAACCCAAACAAACTAAAACTAACACACGTTAGCACAAGAAAAAACACCATTAAGATAGGATGATCGATACGAATGGGCACAAAAAAGGACGCAGTGATCAGCATTAACACACCAAGCATGAGTGATTTAGTGGCCGCAGCTCCGACATACCCAATCACAACTTCCCACATCGTCACCGGAGCCGAGAGAATTTCATAAATGGTCCCATTGAACTTTGGAAAATATATTCCGAAGGAAGCGTTCGAAATACTTTCAGTAAGTAGTGACAACATCACAAGGCCAGGCACTATAAAACTTCCGTAATGGATTCCATCAATCTCTTGGATTCTGGATCCAATGGCCGATCCAAAAACAATAAAATACAAAGAAGTGGAAAGGACAGGAGAAGCGATACTTTGTAAAAGTGTACGAAAGGTTCTTGCCATTTCGAATTTATAAATAGATTGGATTGCGTAGAAATTCATACAGCCTCCTGTAATAATTGAACAAAAATTTCTTCTAGTGAACTTTGTTTTGTACTCAAATCACTAAATTGGATTTTTAGTTTTTTCAAATCATCCAAAAGTTTAGTAATGAGACTACTATCATCAGAGCGATCATATGTAAATACAAGAGCCGAGTGGTTATCAACAAGTTCCAATTCATACTTTGAAAGAGACTTTGGAATTTGTTTTAGGCTTTTTTTAAGTTCAATCCGGAGTTGTTTGGTACCGAGTTGTTTCATAAGCCTATCTTTATTTTCGGTCAGAAAAATCTCACCTTTTCGGATCACAGAAATTCGGTCGGCGATGGATTCCGCTTCTTCGATGTAGTGAGTGGTTAGGATGATGGTCACTCCATTTTTCCTAAGAGATTCTACAATCTTCCACATATCCTTTCGTAATTCAACATCCACACCTGCACTCGGTTCATCCAAAAAAAGAATTTTTGGTTCGTGTGATAGTGCTTTGGCGATTAAAACTCGACGTTTCATTCCACCGGACAATGTCATAATCCTTTGGTCTTTTTTGTCCCAAAGGGAAAGTGATTTTAAAACTTCTTCAATGTACTTTGGGTTGGCTGGTTTTCCATAGAGCCCTCTCGTAAAAGACACACTGGCCCAAACCGTCTCAAAGGCATGGACACTAAGTTCCTGGGGAACAAGTCCAATGAGAGATCTTGTTTTTTTAAAGTCTCCAATGATGTTAAATCCGGACACAGTCACCTCACCACCGCTTGGTGAAACAATTCCACAAATCAAATTGATTAGAGTGGTTTTTCCTGCTCCATTGGGACCAAGAAGAGCGTGGATTTCGCCCTCTTTTACTTCCCAATTTACATCCTTTAGTGCTTGGAATCCATTGTCATAAGACTTGGAAACTTGTTTTAGAGTGAGGATTGATTTCAAACAGTTTCGTCCTTCCAGCCAATGTCATTCAGGAAGTCATCATAACCCCCGTCATAGACAAAAACTCGGTCATCATCGAATACAATTAGTTTTGTAGCTACAGCGCGCAAGTGCATTTCGTTGTGTGTTACCATGATCACGGAACCATCAAAGTTATCAATGGCCTCAATGAGTGAGTCACAAGATTGCATGTCCAAGTGATTGGTTGGTTCATCCAAATACAATAGATGACAAGGAGTGACCAAAATTTTTCCAAGAAGTACCCGGCTTTTTTCTCCCCCAGAGAGAACCTTAATCTTTTTTAAAGCAAGGTCTTCCGAAAACATAAGCCCACCGGCAATGTTTCTTGCCTTTCCTTCGGAACAATTGGAATCCGCACTCATGATCTCTTGGACAACGGTGTTACTTTCGTTCATGTTCAATTTGTTGGTTTGTCCAAAATACCCTTCTTTCAAAATTGGATGTTTTTTGACGGCACCGGAAACGGGTGTAAGCTCTCCGGCAATTAACTTCAGCAAGGTAGACTTTCCTTTTCCGTTTTTCCCTATGATACAAATTCGATCTTCTGGCCCAACACTAATGGAAAAGTTTTCAAATAAAAAAGGAGCATTATTGTTATAAGAAAAAGAAACTTCTTCAACACTTAACATCTGATTTGCGGAAAATGGAGCGCTATTAAAATAAAGTTCCATATCTTCAATGGTGTCGAGTGCTTTCATTTCACCTTGTTTTTCTAACTTTTTCACACGAGATTGGGTACGACTTGCAAAACTTGCTTTTGCTTTAAACTTTGCGATAAAGATCTCTTCTTGTTTGCGTTTTTTCGCTTCGTTTTGTCTGGTTTTCTCATAGATCTCCTCTGCTTGGTTGATCTGTGTGTATAACTTTTCTGTATCCCCTTGGACCTTAATGGCTTTGGTTCTGTGAATGGCTACAGTGTGAGTCACAACGCTATCCATAAAACTTCTATCATGTGTGATGAGAATGATTTCTCCTTCCCATTCACGGAGAAATTCCTCTAACCAACGTATAGTGACAATATCTAAATAGTTGTTTGGTTCATCTAAGATGAGCATATCGGGAGCTGAAACCAGAAGTTTTGCGAGGTTCATTCGGATTTGGTATCCACCAGAAAATTCATCTGGACTTCTCTCCATGTCTTTTTCCGAAAATCCAAGACCAAATAAAATACGTTCTACTTTCCAGGTTTCGTATTCATCCCCTTCTGGAAGGCCAAGGGCACATTCTTCCAAAACAGTGGGTTTGGTAAAAACCAAATGCTGCTCTAGATGCCCAATGCGGTATCCTTTCGGAATGGTGATGTTCCCTGAGTCTGGCTCAGACTTTCCTAAAATGATTTGGACAAGCGTGGATTTACCATGCCCATTACGACCGACAAGGCCGACACGTTCGCCACGATTGACGCTAAATTGTAAGTCATCAAATAAGACGTTACCATTGAATTGTTTGTTTAAACCAGAGATTTTGATCATATCATTTCCGAAGGTTACCCTTCTAGTTAGAACCAGGATCGAAAAAGAACCGGAAACGACGAGTAGAAACGAAAAGAAATAGGGAACATTAGGCCAAGAAATCCAAATTCCAAAGACATAATCACAGGGAAAAACACCTGTCAAATTATGGACTTTTTTTGAGGTCCCAAAATTCCGAAACTATACTGTGCGAACTTTTCTTTTTTTTATCCTTAGTTTCCTTTGCCTCTCCGCAGGTGAAAGAACCTATGCCAATGGCAACTTACAAGTGGCCTTTGGTGCTGAAGAAAATTATTTACTAGTTCGTTCACTTGACTCCAGCGTCATCCATTTGGGAAGCCCAGAAGAAAAACAAGAATACCAGGAAATCATTGATGAGTATTTGCGATTCAAAAGTCTACACATCCAAGGGAAATATGGAGATGCCTATTTAGCCGTTCGTTCCACACAATCAAAACTCATTAGACTTTATGACAAAATTCTAACTAAAAATATCACGTTGGTTCGTTCTGAACTTGTATTACTTGGTGGTAAGTCTCGAGATAAAGAAAAAACTCAAACAAGGGCATTTTTACGCCTAGCACTTAGGGATGTAAGTGAAGCCGAACAAAAGTTAGTGATGGCAAGGAACACTCGCCCTCTCCTTTATCTTTTGAAACTACGTGAAATGTTATTTTCTTTAAAAATTTTAAAACATGCAGGGAAGTTTGTAGTGTTTCTCAACTTATTACATGATGGTAAGTTTATGGATTCCATCGAGTTTTCTGATTTTGATTCCATCGAATCAGAACTCATTCGCGGTTTTGGGAAAGGAAACAACCGACTGATCGCACTTCATTATGATAATTCTTTTTTACCTTTTGGAGAAGAAAGTATCTACGAAACAATGATGACAAACTACAAAGCTCCGGAAATCAAAAAAGATTAATCCAAAGAATCAAATATCATTCGGTATCGAATGCTATTCTGATTGATTTTTTATTTTTATTTCATCAACTATTTTAATTGAATGTAGTCTCGGCCACGGTTTGCTTTTTCTTTGGCTTCTTCGATTGTTTTTCCCAATGCTAAACTAACACCCATTCGTCGTTTCCCATCAATTTCTGGTTTCCCGAAAATTCGGATGTCTACTCCCTTTAGTTTTAAAGTTTCCTCAATGCCTGTATAAACGGGCGAAGTCGTTTTCCCTTCTAAAAGAAGGGCGGAACTGGCGGCTGGAGTTTGAAAGATGAGCTCCGGAATGGGAAGACCAAGTAATGCTCTTGCATGAAGTGAAAATTCAGAAAAATTTTGCGAGATAAGAGTCACAAGCCCTGTGTCATGTGGTCTTGGAGATACTTCACTAAAGTACACTTCGTCCCCTTTGACAAAAAGTTCGACTCCAAATATTCCCATCCCACCAAGTCCAGTGGTAACTGCTTCTGCAATTTTTTCAGCGGCATTTAAAGCAAGTTCCGACATGGGTTGAGGCATCCAAGATTCCACATAATCCCCGTTCACCTGTCTATGTCCAATGGGAGGCAAAAAAGTAGTTCCTCCGATATGCCGAATGGTGAGGAGAGTGATTTCAAAATCAAATGGGATAAATTCTTCAATGATCATCTTACCTTTTCCTGTCCTACCTCCCGTTTGCCCATAGTTCCAAGCCTTTTGTATCTCTGATTCGTTTCGTACCAAACTCTGTCCTTTCCCAGAAGAACTCATAATTGGTTTGACCACACATGGAAAACCTATCTCTTGCACCGCTTTCGTAAAACCTTCTTCCGTATCGGCAAAAAGATATTTAGAGGTTTTTAAACCAAGTTCTTGAGAAGCAAAATTACGAATCCCTTCTCGGTTCATGGTAAGATTCACAGCTTTGGCACTTGGGATGATACGAAAACCTTCGGCTTCCAATCGTACCAAAGTTTCTGTATGTATGGCTTCAATTTCGGGAACTACAAAATCTGGTTTTAACTCGCGTATGGTGGCTTCCAACTCTTTAGGATCAAGCATATTGATGACACGAGATTCTTGTGCCACAAGCATAGCGGGTGCATTCGGATAACGATCAACTGCGATGACATGAACACCTAGACGGTTTGCCTCAATGGCAACCTCTTTGCCAAGTTCTCCGGATCCAAGAAGTAAAAGTTTAGTAGCGTTGGGAGTAAAAGGAGTTCCGATCATAATCACATAGATCGGGAAGTGGCTCATTCAGACAAGGAAGATTATGGCCACTCATTCGTTGGAAATTGATTTTAAATTACATCAAGTAACGTTTGCCGAGTTTATCCCTTTGGTAGACATTTGCACCCATTCGAATCAATAGATCGGAAATTTCACCGAGACCATCAAAACTATTGGCGATATGAAGGGCAGTCACTCCACTGGGATCCGCAGCATTGGGGTTGGCGGCAGAATTCAATAATACTTCAACAGCTTCGATATTTCCTGTTTCAGTTGCTTTGTGAATTGGATACAAACCCATGTTATCTGGTCTATTCGGATCCAAACCAATTGTGAGTAATTTTTTCAAATAATAGATATCAGAAACTTCCGTGACAGCAATCCCAAGCAACAATGCAGACTCAGATACCAAAACTTCTTTTAATTCAGGATCGGATAATAACAGATCAAAAGAATCTTTATCTTCTCGTGTGATGGCAGAACACAAGGTGCGTAACCGGAGATTGGATTTAGTTTTACCAACAAAATCGATAATGTTTTGTATCATGTTTCTATCCTATCAGTATGAGACGAATCTCCATTGTAAAAATGGGACATTTTTTCATATTCTGCGAACCATTCATTGGGAATACTTCCCGAAATTCGTTTGAAATCGTGATTGAAATGGGACTGGTCAGAATACTCAAATTCATGTGCCAAATCCGTAAAACGGAGTTCTGGATTGTTTTTTCGGTAGTGGTCAGGATTTCGCACCATCTCAAGTAACCTGTGCACCGTTCTGTATTCAGAAGGATTCATTCCCACAATTTCTTTGAATTTACGATCCAATTGTTTTCTGGAAATTCCCAATTTTTGGCAAAGGCCTTCGATGGGAGTGGCTGGATTTGTGAGCTCCAAAAGTGCAAACCGAACATATGTTGGAATTTCGGAAGGTTGTCCCGAATATTCTTTAAGAAACCGAGTGAGAAATTCAGAAATTCGATTTTCAGCAGGGAAACCAAAATCCGAAAGTTCACCTAACATTGACTCATCACCTATTGAAATAAATTGGTTTTGTAATTCATCTCCACGTTTGGAAAAAAGAGAAAACATTCCTCCTACAAAAAACCGAATGGCAATCAAATTTAAATCTGATTCTGATAAAATCCTCCACCTTCTTGTTTGCGGGCCAACGATGTGTAACTTTGGTAACTTAATGATTTGTCGATTTTCTGTTTCTACAAGCGGAGGTTCACCCAAATGAAAAACCACCTCACATTCGTAAGATGGCAGTATCCAAGGGAGTTCCCGGACATTCACTCCCTCCCAAATCCAAAATTCCTTAACAGATGATTCAAAATGGGAAGGTGGTTTAATAAATCGAATGTCCAATCGTTACACCATTTTTATTTATACTGTTATTTCCAACGACTCATTCGAAGTGCATTAAAAACAACAGATAAAGAACTGAACGCCATGGCAGCGCCACTCACCCAAGGAAGAAGAAGCCCGGAAGCAGCAATGGGAATTCCTAATAAATTGTAACCAAGAGCCCAACCAAAATTTTGCCGAATATTCGTGACTGTGTCTTTTCCAATTGTGATGAGATCCACAATCCTTTGGATGTCTCCATTCACAAGCACTACATCAGCTGTTTGGATAGCAACATCAGATCCAGTACCCATTGCAATCCCCACATCAGCGGAAGCAAGCGCTGGGGCATCATTGATTCCATCTCCAACCATAGCTGAATGGATTTTTTTTGTTTTGAAGGTTGTGATGATTTTTGCTTTTTCCTCAGGAAGTAGTCCGGCATACACCGCTGAGATCCCCACTAACTTCGCAACTTTGTTTGCAGAATTAGGATGGTCCCCCGTCAAAAGGACTGGTTCAACTCCCATAGATTTTAATGTGGCAATCGCCCCCATCGCATCTTTACGCAAACCATCTTCAATCCGAAAGACAACCATACCATTTGCATTTCCTCGGATGCCAACAAATACCAAACTCGATCCATCTTCCGACCATACTTTGATCGACTCATTCATTGTATCAGACACAAAAAACCCGTTCTCTTCTACAAATGTTCGTTTGCCGGCAATGAAGGTATTCCCATTTTGTTCCGACTGGATTCCGCCACCAGGGAAAGTTTTGGTCGACACAATTGGATTTGAACTTTGATACAAATTTTTTTCCTTCCCATATCCAACAATGGCCTTGGCCAATGGATGGTCAGAAGTTTGTTCCATCTGTATGATGTTTAGTAAGATTTGGTTTAGGTCTGAATGACTCAATCCATAATGGATCATTTCGGTGACTTTTGGTTTTCCTTCTGTCAGAGTTCCAGTTTTATCAAAACCAATCCAATTGATTTTGGAAACTGACTCCAAAGCTTCTGCACTACGAAACAACACTCCATGTTTGGCGGCTCTTCCCGTTCCCACAAGTAAAGAGATTGGAGTGGCAAGTCCCAAGGCACATGGGCAGGCAATCACAAGAATGGCAATACTTGTTTCAATAGCCGATGTAATATCGCCAGGTGTTAATACAAAATACCAAACAAAAAAATCAACCACACTAATTGAAATCACAATCGGAACAAAATATGCAGAAATCTGATCTGCAATCCTTTGGATGGGTGCTTTGGTACCGAGTGATTCTTCCACAGAACGAATGATATGTGAAAGTGTTGTATCATTCCCTACTTTAGTTGCTTTCACCACCAGCGAACCATTTCCATTGACTGTTCCACTCAGAATCGAATCACCGATTTTTTTTTCTACTGGCATACTTTCACCAGTTAACATTGATTCATCGGCAAAACTGATTCCTTCCGAAACAATTCCATCCATTGGGAATCGTTCCCCCGCCTTTACCAATACAAGATCCCCAGTTTTCAAATATTCATTAGGAACTTCCGTCCAAATCCCATTGGATTGTACAGTGGCAGTCTCTGGTCGAAGTTTGAGTAATGCATTGATCCCATCGCTACTTTTGCCCTTGGCATAATGTTCAATCCATTTACCACCAAGAATAAAAGTGATAAGAACCGCGGAGGTTTCAAAGTATAAATCTTTACCGAATATACTATAACCGTAAGCAGCACTTGTCCCAATGACAACAAGGACATCCATATTGGCAGATCCATTTCTTAGTGCACGATAGGCAGATTTGTAAAACGGAAAACCAATGAGGAACTGAACTGGGAAAACAATTGCCATCTGGACAAACCGGTCCATTAAAAAATGTGGCATAGGCATAAAACTTAAAAAACTGAAGTGGGTAACCATTCCATAAAACAATGGTAAGGAAAGGACCAAAGACAAAAGGAAACGAATTTTTAAATTTCGAGTTTGATCCTTTTGTTTTTTCTCAGTTTCAGATTGTTGATTTGCATCATGAACCAGTGCGGAGTATCCAAGAGATTCTACTTTTTTTAATAAAGAATCTACGGTGACGGAATCAGTGGTTCGCAAAAAAACAGATTCGCGAGCAAAGTTGACTCGAACATCAGAAACTCCATCCATTTTGGTTAGGCCCTTCTCAATGCGAAGGGCACAATTTGCACAGGTCATACCAAATAAATCTAATGTTCGTTCGGTGGTATTATTTAGCGTTTCCAAGAGAATATCCATCCTCACCCAAACGTTCACGAAGTAAATTCAACTCCGCATCCGTTAAAGATTCTTTCACAGAGACAGTTTTTAAATCTAAATTTGCAGTTGCTTCTTTTCCATTCTCTGCAAACACTTTCTCTACAGTATTTTTACAATGCCCGCAAGTCATTCCTTCTATTTCATAATTAACCATGATGATGCTCCTTCTTTTCTTCCTTAACCTCAGATAACGGGAGTTTGTATCTTACTTCCGCTCCTTTTTGAAAATTCCATTCAGGAGAAAGAATCAATTCTCCCTCCAAAATGGAACTTCCCTTGGGAATTTCACAATAAAAATGATCAGGATGACCCGTACATTTTAAAGGGAATTCTTTTCCATTTGATACAACCTTACCTTGTAACTTCGAATTTTTGGAAGTAGGATTTTCAAAATTAATATCAAGTAGATACACTTTAAATCCCAAATTTTGGTAAGGAAGCACTTCCGTGTGGAAAGCCCCTGGCATCCGAATCGCACCTCCATGCGGGCCGGATTTGTGTTCTCCGTGCGCTGCCATCTGATTGGTACTAACCAGAAAAACCAAAACCGCAAGTTTGACGAATTTTTTGATTGGCTTCATGATAACTCCTTTGTTAACATAAATCCAGTCTAAACCTTCCAACTATTGGAAGGTCAATAGCCGATTTCATTTTTTTACTATTTTTCTAAATTTTTTTTTGGGAGAACCTTATGAATATTGGAGAACTTTCTAAAGAATCTGGAGTCAGCTCAAAACTCATTCGTCATTATGAAGGTATCGGACTCATTCCAGAAGCAGGAAGGACTGAAAATGGCTATAGATCCTATACAACCGATGACATCCACTACTTACGTTTTATCAAAAGATCAAGAGAACTTGGTTTCCCATTGGAAGATATAAAAAGTTTACTTGGGTTATGGAAAAACAAGTCACGAAGTAGCAAACAAGTAAAGTTACTTGCAGAAAGACATTTAAATGAATTAGATTTAAAACTAAAACAACTAAAGGATATGTCTGATACTTTAAAAAATCTCGTCAAACATTGCCATGGCGACAATAGGCCTGACTGTCCCATTCTAAAAAACTTAGAACAAACCTAATTAGAAAAAGAATAATTTATAAATCTTTTTTGAGAACATCGGCAATCATTCGGGTGGCCACTTCATTGATATGAATATCTCCATTTTGTAACAAATCCGTTCTGTATCTCATAAAATTTCGTAAATCGATAAATGGAATATGATTTTCTTTGGTTAATTGGATTAAATCCAAAACCAACTCGGAATCAGATTCTAACCAACTAGGGTTCATTTGAAATCCAATGTTTTTATAAATTTCATAACGTGTTCTATCATATTCAACTTCCAATGGAAGATAAACTACCTTTAAATGTTTGCCGTCTTTTTCTATTTGTTCTTTCAGTTGAAAAAAAATCCGACGCCATCTTTCAAAATTTATTTTTGCAAACGATTTTGTATCAAGAGCACTCGAAAGGTAAGTCGGACTAATTTGGAATAAAGTTTTTAGGGGGAAAAAATCAACTACCTCATTTTTTTTGGCCTTATGAGTGGATGGAGAATAAGGAAGTTTTGATACTCTTTCCAACTCGTCTTCCATTCGTTTTTGAATGGATACAAAGTATTTTTGTTTCAAATACAAACGAGTAGCTTTTGGAAAAAAAAATGATGAAAGCTGAAGATACATTTTTTGGTGGTTAACAAAATGTAAATAGTCTGGAGTGTCTCCTGTTTCATATATATCATTACCATAAACGATTAAATATACAGTTTTTTCTTTTAAGAAGGGACTTACCTTTTGATACATCGAAAATTCGTTTTCTAAAGTAAACCCAGGAATCCCAACGTTGGTCCACTGGCAGTTTGTCTCTCGATTTAAAATTTCAGAAAAAGTATCCTTCCAAAAAATTCCAGAACCAAATGTTTGCGAATCACCTAATAACAAATAACCGCAACTAAAGTTACTTTTTGTACTTCCAATTCGAACCCCAAATTCATTGATTTGCCCAAATTCTCTTTCCCCTTGTCGAAAATAAGGAATTTTTCTACTTACAGGGAAATGGTAATGGCCATAGGAAGATTCTAAAAACCCAAAGGAATCAATGGTTCTCGTCACAAACAATGACCCACAAAAGAAAACAATGGCATAAAAAGTCAATTTTATGGGTTTAGAAAGAAAAGTGGCTTTGCGAATATCTTTTTTCATTGCGGATCTTTGGAATGGAAGAAGAGTATACCTGTTTTCGATTTCACATGGATCAATCAAAAAAAGCAATAGGTTTCTTTGTTAGTTTGGGAATTTTGGTTTTAGGTTTTTTGTTCTTCAATACAAAACAAATCGATCCATTTTCTGATTTTGCACTTTTGGAATGGCAAATCAAGTTAGCACTCCAAGGTAAATTTTATTTACCTTATGATTCCTTTTTGTTAGATCCGAACTTCCAATTTTTCCCTTTACCAGATCTTTTTTTCCATGTATATAATGGATTTGTATACTCCACTTTCCCAAATTTTTATCCAATTTTTTCGGCGCCGTTTTATGTTATCAATGGACAATTTGGGATTAGATTCGTACAATTCGTTTTATTTTTTGTTTCTATTTATATTTTTTATCAAATCAAAAAAGACGGAATTGCCACAATACTTTTGTTATTTGGATCATCAATACCGATCTATATTTTTTTGATTCATGATACAATCTTATTTTTCTTTTTAGAAATTTCCATTTTATACCTTGTTCATCGCAAATGGAATGTATTACCTGGAATCTTATCAATCTGCTTAGTTTGGATGCGACCGGAAATGGCAGTTTCCATTTTCCTCATTCTCTTATTTTTCTCTCAAGAGAAGAATTGGAGAAATATCACCATTACTTTTATGCTGACAGGGTTTGTTTTTTCCATTGTTAACAAAATAACATTAGGAACTTTTTTTCCCCTCCGTTTTGTGAAAAGCCCAGAATTCCACTTTAGCACAAACACAAGTTTGTTTTTATTTAAAATTTTATTAGAACAAATTCCCATTTTTATTTTATTCATTATTTATTTGATAAAGGCAATTAGTCAAAAAAAGAATTTATACCAATACCTCACTATCATTTTCGTTACTTTTCTATTGGTTCTCATTTCTCCTAATACAGGAGGGCATAATACACCTAGGTATTTTTACGGACTCTTTCCTCTGTATATTCTTTTACTCAGAAACAATGATAATGAACGAACAATTACTAAATTCACAAAAACATGGGGAGTAATTTGTTTCATTCTATCGTTGTATCAAATTAATTTACTTTTTCAAAAATCAAAAGAACTGACAAAAATTTCTAAATATCAAACGAATACAATGTCTGAAATTTCAAAATTAGAAAACAATGTTTTGGTTTTTAATAATTCCGATTTTTCTTTTGTAAGTTTGCCTGTTTTAGAAAATATATCTTCTCATCAGACCAAAAAAGATATACTGTTACTCAGACCAAATTTTAGTAAAAAAACATTCATCCAAATTTTATCTGCAAAAAATGCCGACTCATTTGTTTTTTTAGAACTCCCTCCTTCACCAATTCCACTTGGTCCAATTGTAACGGATCCAGAGAATAGAAAGTTGGGAGAATACAAAATGGAAAAACATTATCAATTGCCAGATGCCTTACTCCCCATTCAAATAACGGAATACAAACGCCAATGAATACCAAACAATGCCCAAGCTGTGGGAGTACCAATATTTACCAAGAGTCTGCGACAGTGTACCGCTGTGGGGATTGTTTTGATCGCCTTCCAACAGGAAGTATGGTTGATCTCCCTCCTCCAAAAGTATATGGAACACAACAAAAATCAGATACAAATCCACTTGGGAATTGGAAAAATCTAATCACAGGGATCGTTGTGGTTTGGGTTGTGTTAGGATCTTCTGTGTTTACATACTTTAAAAATCTTCAATGGGGCCAAGGTCCATCAGAAGAAGAAACTACAACCATCAAGATAGATCCCAATTTGGAATCCATAGAAATCAATCCAGAAGGAGAATTTCAATTTACAACTCCAATTCCAGACGGGATTGGAAACATATACATCGTTGGGAAATTCACTAACAAAAGTGGACAACCATTACTAATGCCCAAGTTTACCGTTGATTTATTAAACGAAGAAGGGACAATCGTTGGATCAAACGAAGGTTATGCAGAAAAGAATGTTGTTGCAGATGGAGAATCTGTCGTTTTCCAAGTGTTAGCCGAAAAAGCACCGAATTTTTCAAATTTCGAAACTAAAGTCACAGCCACAACCATACCAGATGATCACAAAAGACCAGAACTAGTATTAAAAGAAATTGATTTCAAACGGAATGCATACAAAGAAATCAAACTTGTTGGAAAAATCAAAAACAAAGGAATAACAACTGCAAACTTTACGCGCATCACTTGTTTGCTCATCGACAAACAAAATAAAACGATTGATTACGGAAGTATTAGTTTAGACAAAGAAGATTTTTTACCAAAAGAATCACTAAACTTTGAAATTATTTTTGCAAGGGCAAAACAAATTCCAGATTCTTACTATTGCGAAACAGATTCTATTTTAAAAGAAAATTCAAATCTATAAAAAGGATTAATCCCAATGCCTATGTAGGACTCTGTAAAAATTGTCGATTGATTTATCTAAATTATGAGATCGCCAATAGGGATTGGATTCTAACGCATCCTGGACAGATTTTACGACATTCCGCGTGAAGCTAGTGCGTTCTATTTTTGAACCAGTTTCTAATTTTTCAAAATTGGTATTACGAATGGAAAGTTCTTTTTTAATGGCTGTAGAGATGACCAAAACTGCTTCTTCTGATGTTAGGCGGTGTTCCATAACCAGTAACTCGGCCGCTTCCTTAATCAATTTTAGTTGCCTCTGACTCACTGACATACAAAACCAAATACAATCCCATCATAAAAAGATTTGAAAAACAATTCAGAAACAAAAAATCAAACTGGAAAAATCCTTTCAAAATTTACGAACTTATAAAAATAGTTTTAAACCTTGGCAATTGTAATCGAAATCAAGAACAATGATCTTTCTTTTGATGGACTCAGTGGATTCCGGGAAAGAATTATGTCTACCATTCACAATACGAAGGAAGACGTGGTCTTGGACTTTACAGAAATCTCCATGTCTTTGGATAGTGCGACCATTGGTGAATTGATGAAGTTTCATTCTGCACTGGAATCCCAGCACCTACAATTACAAATCCGAGGGGTCAATAAACTCATTCGCACTGTCTTTCGATTGAACAAACTCGACACCATCCTTCACCTAATCGACTAGAATATACGTAAGAGTACGAATCAGTCTAATCTGATTTTTACAAGTCTTTCTTTTCCATTTCGTCTGATTGTAGATGAAACCATTCTGGCTCATCCTCATTCTTTTCTTTTTCACAACTTGTTCTCATAGAAAAACGGATTCTCTGCTTTGGCTTTTTCCTTTGCTCGGGAACACAAACGTAACCCAGAGTCTACCCGATGAACCCACAAACCCAGTGGCTGCGACAGCTCCCACCTCCGTCCAACTGACAGTTCTTAGTCCAGAATCAATCGATACATTTTGTCCGCTTTATGGTGGTCTTATGATTCAATACATAGAAGGTGAAGAGAGAACTTGTTCTCCTTCTGAACTGGATCCAAGTTGTATCACAATCAAAGTGGATGAAAAAGGAATTCCCATTCTTTTGGATCCTCGCTCTTATGTAGATATTGATTTTCCAACTAATATCGAGATAGGTGACCACTTATTTCCAAAAGACAAAAAATCAAATCTATTTTGTTTTTTAAGACCAATCCCAATCGACAGTAATCATATCGAAATGTACAGTTTCCAAAACCAATCCAACAATCCTTCCTTAAACAATTGTTACTATAGTTTAACGGAAACTCATTGTATCGATAGATTCCCACTTCTTGGAACTGCAACTTTTAACATTCCCAAAGAATTTCCAATTGATATTTCCGATGGAAATGGCCATGCAGGATCACATACTTTAGAACTTAAATTTGTTACGGAAGATAATCTTTTTACGACATGTACTTATATCGGGAACGAACACAAAACTGTCCAAGGATTTACCGCCAATGCCTATATTGCAGGGAATTCAGACTCAAAAGGGAAAACAGGATTTTGTGTCCAATGTGAATCTAACTATTGTAATTCGGTAGATCCAATGACCGGATTAATTATACCTTCCATTGAAGTAAACCGTTTTACAATCCCTGTTGGTGAGACGGTCACTGCAAAAACTGAAATTTCCTTGTCAGTTATCAAAGGGCAAGGACCTTTCAAACATTCCACTCGTTGGACAATTGAAAACTTTCAACAAGTTGTGAGTTTTGCAGAGTTATCCGTGTTACCAGCAAGTAATATATTTCTTCTTTGGTTCATTGTCCCTACCTTCGTCATGATTTTTTATTTTTATCATAAAAAGTGGAAACATTGGTTAAAGAAAAAAACTAACGAATAGGGAAAGATAAATCAAACTGAACACTTTGTCCTGGTTTAACAATTACTTTTCCTTTTAATTGTTGAACCAACAAATTCATAAGTTTGATTCCAAACCCAGATTCCGAATTTTCTAATGAATAATTATCAGGTAATGCTTCACCATCGTCACTATAAAGAAAATGAATTTTAAAATCTATTTTCTGAATCTGGATAACAATTTTTCCAACATCTTCCATCCGAAAGGAATGTTTAACTGAATTACAAATTAATTCGTTTAAGATGATACCTAAATTGTTGGCAATGTCCGGTTTTACAATGATAGGTTCGTCTGAAATAAAATCAAAACGAATCATCTTCGGATATGTTGATAAAATTTGGCCCACTAAATTTGGTATGTATTCTTTTAAATCAATTTCATTTGGATTCTGTGATCGATACAACCTATCATATAATGCCATCATACTTCGCAATCGACCGGCTGCTTCGTCAAACTGTTCTTTTAGATGAGAATCTTGAGAAAAATTAGACTGCATTTTTAAAAGACTAAAAACAGAAAATAGATTGTTTTTGATTCGATGGTGAACTTCTTGTAAAAGTAACTCTTTCTCCTGCAACAATTGAGTCACCCTTTCTTCAGATTCAATTGTTCTTGTAATTAAAGTATGTAATGCAACAAATCGATTGATACTACCATCAATGGAACGTAAAGGAACAATGGTTGTACTGACCCAATATATAGAACCTGTTTTGGTTCGATTTCGAATTTCTCCCTTCCAAACATATCCATTTTGAATCATATGATACATTCGTTCAAAAAATTCGGACGAATGGAATCCTGAATTCAACAAACGGTGGTTATTTCCTAATAACTCTTCTCTTGAATACATTGAAATTTCACAAAATCGATCATTTGCATAGGTGATATTTCCGTTTCGATCAGTAATTGTGATTACAGCATGTTCATCGAAAGCAAATTTTAATTGAGAAAACTCAAACTGAGACATTTTCAATTCAAAAAAACTTTGGTAATGTAAATCAATTGGTTTGGAAGGTAAATCCGTTAGGGTTTGGTTTTGGTTGGTAGATTTGGTGTGTAGTTTAAACTCAACTCCAAGTTCTTCTGTAATGTCTCTTGCCACAACTAAGATTCGTTTGTTCCCATCAGAATCTTGTTGCAGTTTTCCTCTACACTCAAAGGTTAAAAAATGTCCGTTTTTATGCGCAATTCTCCAAATCCCCTTGGTTTCCGATCCAGGGGTTTGCAGATAAGACATTTTGGTGAGCAATTCATTCCGATCTTCTGGATGAAAAAAATCCTCTACAGAACGACCCAATATCTCATGTGCTTCATAACCTAACCTATGTTTATGAAACGAATTGGCATATCGAATTTTTTCGGATGAATCTAATTCGCAAATTAAATCTGGTATGTTCGAAAGTAAATCATCGTAATTTGTTTGAAACATAAACTTAGTTTTTTAACACGGGCAATGAAAACTGAAATGCCACTTTTGTAACAGGACTATCACTCCATTCAGAATGGTCTATGATATTATGGACAGACAATTTTCCTTCATGTTTCTTAAAACATGAATCCACATAACTAAGTCCTAATCCAAAATCCAAAGTACCATATACATCAAAAACATTTTTGGATAAACGATAGAATGGTTCAAAAATTAAATTTTCAAATTGTAGCGGAACACCATACGTTCCATCAGCATTAGGTATAGGTTGGTTATAAATTACACATTTAAACCAATTGTATTCAACATTCGTTACAATTGTTATGTTGGTATCTGCTCGCGAAAATTTACAGGCATTCGTAATAATTTCTTTAAAAGAATTTTGTAGAGAAAATTTGTTATAAGAAATTTTATATTTTGTGAGGTTCGGCTTGAGATCTCCCATCAAAATCTGCTGGTTTTTTAAAGCCAATATTGGTTTTAATTCTTCAACCCATAAAAGTAATTGTTTATAAAGTTCAGCACAAGTAATCTCTTCAAACTGCATAGGACTAGATACCATTAAATCGATATCAGAAAACATCTTTAGCGCCTTCTCTGCCATACCCGTATTAATTTGAATTAACTCCATTAAGTCTGATTCTATTTTATAATGATCGCCTTCTTTCACCGTTGTGTCGGATACTAATTTTAGAAGCGTAACCAAAGCGCCAAATCCTGCACCTTGACAAAAACTGTTTTTCAAACTTTCGAATAAATTTTGATTGAGCCGATTGAATTCACCTCCAGCCATTTTTTCTTTCCACTGGATCCATTCTAAATGGCCTTCCAAACGAAGTTGACGTTCTCTCTTTGAAATTGTTTCCGTTCGTTTCATTTCATAAAATTCAAATGCTCTCTTTAACTTTATGGAAAGCTCGTGTTCTTCCAGAGGTTTCACAAGATAATCAAAAATTCCCAATTTCATTACGTTGACAATCAACTTAGGATTACTATGAGAAGTGAACATAAATATAACAGGTTCAATTTCTTCTGATTTTAATTCCTGAATTAACTCAGCACCATTCAATCCAGGCATTTCATAATCAGTGATCACGACAGGAAAGGGATTTTCTAAATAGAATCCTAAGGCTTGTTTTCCGTCAGTGGCAAGAGTTACCTTGTAACCCAATGCAGACAAACTGTCCTTTAAATAGGTTGCCGACACCAATTCATCTTCAGCCAATAGAATTCTTTTTTCGTACACCTAAATATCCCAAACTTTTGTAGTAACCATCTTACAAATCATGTTTATTTTAGTGATTCCATGGTCAACAGATACGAATCGAAGGGACTATCCGGCACAATTTAAAATTCAACAAGTTTCTTTCGGCCATTCTCTAGAATAATTCTAATTCAATCTAAGTTTTTTTCTGCGAAAATATTTAACTGTTTCGTTATAAACAATCATAACTGCAGTTCCATGAAATGCAAAAAGATATACGTGCAAAGGAATTGGTGCAAAATAATAAACAGAACTTAGATCTGTATAAAAGAATATCCCACATAAAAAGAAGGAAAATAAAATTCCAACCCAAATGATTCGATTAGAAAAGAGGTCTATTTGAAATATGGATTCCGTTCTGGATCGTTTACAAAGAACATTGGCAATTTGAACTGTGATCGTTGGAAAAAAGAATGCAGTTAAAGATTGAAGGTATAATGGACTTGCATTCGCCATATTCAAACCTTTAGGCGAAAGAGGCAAAATGCCATTACACTCTGTATAAACAAAATAGAAATACGTCGCAAAACATGATAAAAACAAAATCATTCCTTCTACGAGATAAGACCTAAGAATAAATCGAATCGAAATCAACTTTTCATTTCGATTCCTAGGCGGCCGGTACATAATCCCTTTTTCTGGTGGTTCTGCTCCAAGCCCCATTGCTGGAATCAAATCGGTTCCCACGTCAACAGCAAGAACACCCATCACAGTCATAAGGAGTGGAAATCCAGGAATCAATGCCCAGAGTAAAAATGGAATGAGCTCTTGAGGATTTGAGTTCAAAACGTACGATGAAAACTTTCTGATGTTATCAAACACACCTCTTCCTTCTTCGATGGCATCGGCTATCGTTGCAAAATCATCATCAACAATAATCATTCTTGCTGCCTCTTTTGCTACCTCGGTTCCTCTTTTTCCCATCGCAATTCCAATGTCAGCTTTTTTCAGGGCGGGGCCATCGTTGACACCGTCTCCAGTGACAGCCACAATTTCACCTAACTCTTGCAACATTGTCACAATCCTTAGTTTCTGTGATGGCGAAACTCGAGCAAATATAGGCTCTCCTTTGCGGATCCACTCTTTTAATGCAACGTCATTCATTTTATCTAATTGCGCACCAGTGATCACAACGGGTGACTCCCCTCCAATCCCGATGGATTTACCTACCGATTCAGCAGTTAATGGATGGTCACCAGTGATCATCAGAATTCGAATTCCTGCAGTATGACATTTAGAAATCGCATCAGGCACTTTGGGACGAATTGGATCTGCAAGACAACAATGTCCCAAATACACCATAGAGGATTCAACTGAATCTAAAATAGAAGGAGAAAGATTATCATCTAACAATTTATAAGCGAATGAAAGTACTCTATAACCTTGGCCTGCAGAAAAATCAGAAGCATTCTTTAATTTTAACCTTTTGTCCTCATCCAAAGGAACCACTGAACCATTTTCATAAACGTGAGTGCAAACAGATAATATTTCAACCGGGCCTCCTTTTGCATACGCAGTCGTAAAGTTGTCTCCTTGAATTACTACGCTCATTCTTTTTCTCACTGACTCGAAGGCATTTGTATGAATTCTTTTTCCATTTACATTTGTGATTCGACCTTGAGATAAATATAACAATGCAAGCTCTGTTGGATCACCCATAGGCTTAGGATCTAAAACTGCATTATTGCAATGATAACCACAACTTAGAAATATTTGATTCCCTTCTTTTGTCTCTAATTCTTGCGGTGTGTATGATTTTGAATCAAAATAAACTTCGATCACTCGCATTTGGTTTTGAGTTAAGGTACCTGTTTTATCGGAACAAATCACAGTTGTACAACCCAAGGTTTCTACACTAGATAAGTCTTTGAGAATGGCATTTTTTTTGGCCATCCTAGAAACACCTAACGCAAGAGAAAGTGTGACTGTCGGAAGTAAACCTTCAGGAACATTGGCCACAAAAATTCCTATAAAAAAAATAAATGCCTGAACAAAACTAAGTCCAGCGACCATATACCCTAAAAAGAGAAATAAAATTCCTATGACAAAGGCAAACAGCGAAATAGAGATTACTGTTTGTTTTAGTTGTTTTTGTAAAGGGCTCTCTTCTCTTTTGATTTTTGAAGTGATGCCTTCAATCTGTCCGATCTCAGTCGATTGTCCTGTACCAAAAACAATTGCCTTTGATTTCCCTTTAATCAAGGAACTACCAGCAAAAAGTATATTTGGCATTTCCAACCAAAGAAACTTTCCTTCCAAAACAATTTCGCTATCTGATTTATAACGCCTTGCAGAAGTAGATTCACCTGTTAAAGATGAATTATCAACTTCAACATCTTCTGATTCGATGATACGACAATCTGCAGGAACAATGTCTCCTTCAGATAGAACAATCAAATCACCAGGAACAATTTCATCGGCTGGGACTGTAGTGGTTTCTCCATCTCTTACCACAGGACATTCTTGGGCCAATAACTTACGTAAGGCTTCTACTGCATGATCCGATTTAGATTCTTGAAAAAATGAAAAAATTCCATTAATGACAACAACTATAAAAATAGCGACACCCAATTCAGGCATGTCCACACCAGGCACAAAACAAAGAGCTGTCGCAACCCAAAGTAGAATCGCAAATAAACTAAAAAAACTTTTAAAAAATTTCCAAATGATCGGTGCTGATTTTTCGTTTTCTATTGCATTTTTTCCGAATGTTTTTAATCGATTTTTTGCTTCTGAATGGCTAAGACCATTTTGCAAATTTGTCTGTAGCTCAAATTCAATTTGCGATTGGTTTAGGTTTTTGTAACTAGGCTTCATCTCGGATTCGCCACGTTGAACAACCGATAACACCTTTGACTCTGTATCACAATTTAATAGTTCATCAAAAATCTGTGGCAAAAGTGAAGAAAGGCCATGTAACAATCTTAGGTGAAGCGAAGGTTGCGTTTCCGGAATCATTTGAAATAGAACCAAATGGACTAAACGCTCGCCTAAATGAATTCCTTTCGGGATTAAAAACAAAAAAACTTCAGGCGTTTTAATATGAATGGAGCGGAAATGAGGGATTAGAATATGTGGGCCGAGGCTACCGAACAAACTGTCCGGCATAGTCCCCAACCGATTTTGTAAATCTTCCTTTATTGGATCGTTTTCGACTTTCCTTAATAACTCTTGGCTTATATCGTCCCAAGTATTTGCCTTTGGAAGAATGTGAATCGAATTTACATTTAGATATTCGAGAAGCATACTCCAATCAAATAAACCCTAAATGGAGATTCTATCAAAATATAAAATCCTCTAATAAATTATCAACTTATTGAAAAATTTCCTTGTTTGCCTTTGGATAACGAGACTGAATCCCATCCCACCAAACATCCGTACTAAATGCGCCTGATTCAGAAATTTGCCACTTCCCATTGACTCTTTTGAATAATGCTTCTACATGACAACAATCGTAAGGTATATCTTCCGATAAGGAAATTTCTTTACCATCCTTCCTTTTGGCCGTCCCACGGAACCAAGCATAATCACCAGAAATTTTAAAATGTTCTACAACAAAAACAAACTCTTGTTTGAATTCATTGGACAGATTTGCTCGTAATAAATCTAATAAATAGGTTCGTTCTTTTTCATTTGATTTTGTTTTAGTTTTATAATCGAGCATGGGAGTGTCAGCAAATACCCCCAATGTTAGAAATAGAATCATTCCTATTGAATAAAATATTCGTTTCAAATGTATTTACTCCTATTACCTTACTTTTGCATTTTGAATCATTTTAAAAAATAATGAAGGATATACTGTTTGTAAAAACAATCCAAATTTTTCTTTAATACCTGCTATGACAACTTCACGCTGTTTATTTGCAACTGCATGTAAAATCCTATGGGCACATAACTGAACAGGCAAACCAGCTGCAATTACGGAGTCCATTGTGCCTGTCGAAGATCCGTCACCTTTGAGTGCATTCTTTGAAATATTTGTTTGAATAAAACCAGGGTATACCATTGTCACAAAAATTCCAGACTTCTCTTCCTCCGAACGTAAAGAATGAAAAAAACCAACTAACGCGAATTTGGAGGCAGAATAAGCAGATCGAAGTGGACTACCAATTTTCCCAGCAACACTTGAAATGACGGCAAAATGAACATCTTTTTTCCCCAATATTTCCGGGATCATTGCGCGTGTCATTTCCGCGGCCCCATAAAAATTGGTCTTCATAATCTTTTCTAAAGTAATTAAATTTGTTTCTTTCGTCAAAGACCTTTGACTGATCCCACCATTATGAATTACTACTTTTGGTATCCCATACTTTTGCAAACAACGTTTGGCAAAACCTGCGGTAGATTTATAATCTTCTAAATCTAATTTTTCGACAGCATAACGACCTTTTTCTAAATGAAGTTCTTTTGCCAAAGCTTCTAGGTCCTTCGTTTTACGAGAAGCAAGGAGAACCTTTGCTTTTTGTTGGTAGGCTTGGGAAACTAATTCTTTTCCAATTCCAGAAGAAGCTCCCGTAATCCAAACCCATTCATCTCGGTAAAATTCGCTCATATGCTCCCTCTTGTATCCCTGTTCTTTTTTCCTAAAATTTCCATCGGATACGGATTTCCCACAACTTGTTTTTCGAAGCCATTGGGATTTCGAACGGAAGAAATATTTCTAAACATATGTCTATTTTCTTGTCCGTACAACCAGAACGGACTCTTACAAATTGAATTGACAGGGGGAAAATGATATGTACCAGTAAAAGAGTCAGTCAATAAATTGCATTCATGCCAGGTGTCCATTTTCTAAAACCTGTCCCTGATAGAAGGATCTTATGACAGTTCGTTCTCAGTTCATTTCACGTGCCTTTTTCATAACGATATTATTTGCATTTGCCTTCCAATGCAAGATGCCTGAATTGAATAATCCAGGTGATCCGCTTTCTGAAGAGTTTGCGAAACAGTCAGTTTTTGCTGAATTTGTTAGATATTTCCTACAGGAGAAAGCTTTACCAGATGCATTAGCAGTCATCCTGGTAAAGAGTTCGGTCCCTTATGAAACTGGTCTTAGAGTCTATCGGGTGGATAATGAAAGAGGGGTAATTGATGATTATGTTAGTGATGTGCGAACTGCTACAACTGCAGCCTTCCCTGGGTGTACTCCCTATAGAATAGGAGTGCCTCCTCATTCGCGTGATATCATTACGTTCACTGGATCTTTAAGCGAACGAGTTGTGGTTCATCGCTACGGAACAGACCGAACTCTTAACTTACTCCAAGACCAACCTGGAATTGGGAATCCGCGTGTGATGGGATTCAGCGAAGATGGAATGACAATGTATCACACAAATACAGCCGCAAACCCCGGAACAATCACTAGGTGGAATCGAGACCCCGTATCAGGATTTTTAGCACCTAATAATGTAGGAAGTTATCCATATGCAGTCGGTTGTAGCCCAGTCGCTGTCAAATTAAGCGATAGTGATGGAATCATTTTTTCTGCAACATCCACACTTCCTCCTATTGGTATAAACATACTCAAAAAAACTGGACCCGATAGTTTAACTTTGGTAGGAGGAGCACCGTTTACAACGCCTGACAATCCATCCGGTCATGAAAACTTATGTATCATTGAATCAAAACGGTTGTTATATTCAACATCTGCCAATGCTACTAGTCCTATTTATGGATACAGATATGATAGTTCTGGATTTTTATCAATTTTGCCAAATTCTCCTTTTTCACCGGACTCTTCTTATTCAAACCACGTACCTGTTGCAAATTCTACTACTAGTTTTGCGATTGATCCTACCGGGAACTATGCTGCATTTCTTTATGCAACTGGAGCAACATATAACATACGATTATTGATAGTGGACAACACAACAGGAAGTTTGTTACAAACAAATCAAAAATTTACAGTGGGGAATGGACCAAAGTCATTACAGTGGGACAAAAGTGGAAAATTTATCTACTTCGTATCCGACACAGGTGGCACAACAAATAATTACCAAATAGAATACTTCAAGTTTTCTGACGGAATGTTAAGTAAGGGTGAAAATTCACCAATTACTATTAGTGCCATTACAAATGGATATGCACCTCAAGTCATTAGCCCAATTCAAAAATATTACCATTAAATATTATTTGTTTTTACAGTGACACCTTTGCGTTATGCAATTCTTTTAGGAATCACATTATACGGAATCCTTCTATTTGCATTTGCAGGTGTTCCCGATGCTGATATATTTTATCATTTTGCAGTCGCCAAACTCTATTTAAAGGAAGGATTTGTTTCCAGACTACCTTGGCCAGAAATTGGCATCCAATCCAAAGAATTTACAGATTATCATTTCCTATTCCACCTAACACAAATTCCGTTTCTCCTTTTACCAATCGAAGAAACGGTTGCAATCAAACTCTTTATTTTAATTTCAATTGGGAACTTATTATACCAAGTAACAAAATACCTTAAATCAGAATCGCCGAACCTTCCCCCCTACCTTATTGTTATTTTTTTTATTCTAGGTTCGGTTTTGTTCACGGGCCGAATGTTGTTCGGGAGAGGAAATTTACTATTTTTTACTCTTTATTTTTTAATATTAAGAATTTGGAATATTAAACATCTAAAATGGATTTTTTTTCTATCATTTTTATCCGTTTGGTCTTATAGCGGATTTCCTTTTTTGTTTTTTACTGGCTTGTGTATGCTTATCTTAGAAAACAGCAGAGAACAAAGAAAAATATTTTTGACCTCTGTTTTGGGAATGGTTTTTGGTTTAGTCATCCACCCTTCTTTTCCCTTTCAATTCAAAGGATATTTCATTGAACTTGTGATCCAATCTTTTCCACCACCTGGTGTGGAAGCAATTGCGGAATGGTTACCTCCAACGAGAGATATCCTTATTTTAGGTTTTTTACCTATATTACCTTTATTGTTACTGGTTTTTAGGGAAAAAATAAATAACACATTCCAACCAAAAAGTTTAGTATTTTTATTTATCGGAATCCTTAGTTTGATTTTTGCGGGATCTTCCATGAGGGTTTTTGAAATGAGTTGGCTCATGTTCTTTATATTCATTTTTTTGAATATAAAAATTCCGAATAAATTCCAAATCCTCATAGGGATAACAATTTTTGTAATCCAATTCCCAATCGCTTATGGCAAGATGGGCCAGCAGTTTCGATCTTCCGAAACCAAATATGGTTATATTGTAACTGAATGGATTCGGTTCAATATCCCAAAAGGAGAAAAAATTTTCCTATCTTGGGCAGACTTTCCGTATTTTACTTTCAGAATACCCGAATACAGATTTTTATTCGGGCTCAACCCTTTGTATGCCTGGTCTTACAACCAAGACCAATACTTTACACAAAAAGCTTTTTTTGAAGGGAATGTCCAAGGTTTCCAACATATACCTAAGGTTATGAACTATAACACCGTTGTGATCAATAAACATTATTATAGTTTCTCTAGTTCCGAATTCAAAAAGTTATCAAAAGATTATCGTTTAGTTTTTGAAAATGAAAAATATGATATCTTCGTTAAGATAATTCCAACAACCACGAGTAAAAATGACAGTAGCATACCGACTAGATAAATAACTCCTCCCGTAGAAGGCAAAATGGGAGTCTCGGTATTTTTCAAATCATCTTTTAAGATAAATTCTCTTCCAGTATCATCTAACAAAAGCTCAACGTTATTTGCTACTCTTCCTTTAAAAAAGGAATGTGTTTCGAATTGCTTACTATTAGTCTCAAAACTATTTGGAATCTGATTCAAAAAAAGATTCAGCGCTTTAATTGTCTGGCCATCTTTGGGAGGCAATAGTTCTGATTCTTGTATCAGAATCGATGGAATCTTGTTACGTAAACTTTCCATAAAAGAATCTTCGCCAAACCCTTTTTCTTTACTCATCACAACCATAGCAGAAAGGAAAGGGGTCACTAATTCTATATGCTCCAGTTGTTTTCGATTGATCCTAATGATTTTTGTTCTGTAACCTGCATTGTTTAGATGCATTTGTAAAAAGTTGCTGGTTTTCAGAAAGTCTCTGTATCCGTAATCAAAGTTTGAATTAAACAAATCAGAATGAATGAGTCCGATAGGTTTCATTTGTTTTTGAATTTTGTCGGGTAGGATTTTTACAATCGTAAATGGTGATTCCACGGCAACAGTTTGTATACGATCCTTATGCAGATCCAAATAATTATGGTATTCTGGTGTAAACCCTACTAGATGAGTCACTCCAGAACGAAGTAAAAAATCTAAATAATATCCAGAGTCTTTCCCTTTATGTTGGAGAGATTTGAGAGAATCTCTCCAATCCACATCAGTTCCCCAACGAAAACAATGTCCAAAACCAAATTCCTGCCAATGAAACACTAGAGTGGAATAATATGAAGACTCAACTGTCAAACCAAGATTGTTCCGAATACCAGCATTGTATAAAAGTGGTAACCAAAAATGAGGAGTCCCAAACATTAACTTCGATTTAACTATTTCCGGTTGGACTAATGCCTCTTTGGGTAGGGACTTCAATCTTTCTGTTAATCTACTATATAACTGCAGTTCTTCTGTAGTCCTTGCCTCGCTCCAAAGTGGAGAAGAGTATTTTTGATATTTTGTCGGATCAAAGTTCAAGAACAAAACAAACTGAACGATGACTACGAAATAAACCAAAGGAAATAATGGAAGTTTTCCTGTTTTTTTACCAGAAATAGAACGAATGCCCAAAGGAAACAGGATCGAAAAAGCAATAAAGAAACAATCAAAGGCTCGGTAATTGTGGATTTTAAAATTTGGAAGGATGTAACCTAAAGAATAATCCAATGACAACCAAAAGAAAACGAGTGTTATCGTAGTGATCAACTTACTTCGAGGAGAATTATGAAATTTTCTAAAATTAAATAAAAAAAGAAACAATGCAACAATAGACAACCATCTACCTGAATTGATAAATGCCACAAGATATGCCAATGTTAAATTTTCACCATTTGTTGAAGCTAACAATGCTACATCATAAACATCCTTACCTAAAATAGAAAGTAATGGAGGATAAGCAAAACCATAAAAGACACCGCTCGTGTATTCTGAGAATCTAAGATAATTATAAATTACAGGTAGGGTTAAAGAAAAAACAATCAATCCAACTATACAAAACTGTTTTACATTCTTTATGACAAAATGCCGATATTCAAAAAAATATAAGGCCAAAATCAAAGAGTAAAAAATGGAACTGAGTAAATGCGAATAAAAAATAATAGACGTTAATCCAGAGAAAAGAACCAAATCTATAGACTTTAAACTTTTTCGATAGTTATCCAATGACACTAGGCTAAAAAAAATCAATGAATGAGAAAAACTAGAAATCACTGTCCCTTCAACAATACCGACCAAACTTGTCCCCTGTAACCCTTCTCCCGCATAACTAAAGTAAAACAAAACGCCAGAAAATCCCAATAGAACACGGATGTATCTCGGATAAAGAGACCATAAAAAATGTTTTCCAAACAAATAAATGGAATAGAATAAACTTATAATTGTTAGAAATATCGATATTGAAAAAGCAGATTCGATACTGATCGAAAAGATAAAATGAATTTGATAAACTAAAAAATAATAGAATGGAGGATAAAAATAAAAGATAGGAAATCCACCGAACCAAACATCAGACCAACCAGTGGCAGTACCAGACTGAATTTGTTTCGCAAATTCTTTAGCTAAAACAATATGGCCTGGAGTATCCCAGCCACTCAAAGTTTCTCCAGTAAACAAATACCAAAATTTTATCGGAAGTGAAAGTAATATGAAAAGGCCGAGTCCATATGCCAAATATTTGGCCCATACAACTCGGCGAAAGGAAAGTCGATCCATTACAAAAAAATAATGGATCTGATTTGTTTGGCAATCTTATATTCCTCTTTCTCCAATTCGAAAGTTTGGACACTCTATACGGTAATGATTTCTTTTTCCATCAGCACTGAGATACATTCCTTCGTGAACTAAGCGGTATTCACCGGATTTGGTTTCAGCACTTGTTTCCCAAAGTAATTCTAAACTTTCTTCATTTTTACCCCAAAGACCCTTTTTTTGATAAATAAATTTTGTATCAAAATCTGCGTCGGAACGAATCCGCTTCCAAGTTGCACCATCAAGAGTCTCAACCCAAAGATAGGAAAAAACTTTTGGATACCCAACATTGGGATGTGCAGAGGCCACTCGACAAGAGATCACACCACCTTTTTGATACGTCTCTGCGTTAGGTTGGATGATATTTTGAGGTTTATTTGAAACCACATCAGCAGAAGGAATTTTTAAAGGATGAACTCGATCAGATAAATCCAATGGCATAAGTGTCGTAGCAGGTGCTGGAATACCACTTTTCAATTCCAATGACATTTTATGAAACTCTTGTCTTAGAGCATTTAAACTTTGAGGTCCATGTAAGGTATGACCACCTTCATAGTTTTGTGTAGAATATTCTTCCGGTGTTGTGATGTATCCTGAAAAATCGTTTGTCAATCCAGACAATACAATTTCTGAAGCACCTTCTTTTAATACAGACTGAACTTCTTTTTTTAATCTTCGACTCGACATTGTTGTGACTTCATGTGGCAAAACCAAAATCGTTAAATTTCCAACTGTTGCAAGTCCATAAGGCAAAATTTGCGGAAGACTTGGAATGGGTTTTGTCTCTCCCATAGGAAATAGAACAGCTTTCGGATTTTGACATTCCCTCAATTCTTGAGAAGGAGACTGCAACATAAACCTTGCAATCCAATCAATATAAAATCTACGATTTTGGTTTGTCATACCTTCGTGGAACAACCAATGCCCTCCTCCTTCTTCAGTAGAACCAGCAGCAAATGAATATCCATAGGCAGAAGGACATGTGATTTCTGCTTTACCAGTCCCAGAAAATTCGCTACTGACAGGGTGTTTACTCATATCAATAAACCGTTGCGTGAATGAAATGCCACCTGACAATCGTTTGCCTTCTGATTTCAAAATCTCTTGGCTTGCTAAAAATTGTCTTTTGCCTATGATAAAACTACTGTCATACATGTCCTTTCCTGGACCGGTGTTATCTAAATTAAGATTGGGTGAAACATCACCTTCGTTTGCTTGAGCAAAAATCGCAACAAAATCGTTTAAACCTTGTTTTTTGGCTTCTGACTCTGCCAGTAAGGATGCAATCCCTTTGTTATCTGAAGAAATAAGACGATTGTCAAAAGTAATATTGGTTGGATGTACACCATACCAATTTACAAATCCAATTGGAACTCCAGATATAGATACTGTTAGTTGGAGCATTTCCCGATCAATATTATCCGAGAAAGTTTTTCTTTCCAATTCCGGGTTGGCTAGATAGGCAGAAAGGCTCCGGTTAACACCCGCTTCCTTCACCATAGCTTTGCCGACGATCAATTCTGCAGGTTTTAATTTTTGATAAGCTTCTTTAATTGATTCAAAAATTCCATCTCTAAGAACCGCATAAGATTCTGAATAAAATTCTTTTGAATAAAAAGAAACTTCAGAATAGTGAAAATGTCCCGCTGGACCACTGTGTGTATGTGATGCATTGATTAACACATTACCATAGTTAAACGAAGGATCTAATTCCAACTGAAGCCTTTTGACAACATCTCTTTGGATTTCAAAAGGAATTCCTCCTACCTCAGCAGTCACATAAGCTAACAGTTTTTTGGAACTTTGGTCTCGAATGACTAGGGAACGAGCATACTGCCTCGTGTGAATCCCAAGCCCAGTTTGGTCTTCTCTCGCATAACCCCAAAACATAACACCAACAGACGGTCCTGTGATGTCTTTTTTTGCCATCGCGGCTGAATAGACTGGTTTCTCTTCGGAATGGAGAGAAAGTGTGAAACAAAAGAGAACAATAAGTGAAATTCGAAAGTGCATCTTTCAGATTGTAATTGTTTCACCTGAAATGTCAATCCCGAACAATTGTCGACTAATTCTAAATTCAGATCATACGGGAAGGTCTCATTTCTCAAAAAACCTGGCATTTTGATTCAAAAAAAGGCAAAAGGAAACCAAAAGGGAAAGGTAAGTCACTGAAGAAAGTAAGGACGTATCCAAAGAAATTCGAGAACCTGGAAAATACCGAACTTTAAAGGATTTACCTTTGTATACTTTACTCCAAACAAAATTAGGAAGATTTCGCATTTTGGCTTTTTTGGAAGGCCTTTCATTTCTCACAATTCTCTTTGTGACCATGCCTCTCAAGTATCTGTATCAAAATCCAGAACCGAATAAGATCGTTGGTCTTGTCCACGGATTATTATTCCTTTTGTATTTGGTGGAACTGTTCCAAGTCAAAGTGGAATTAGGTTGGAAACTGAAAAAAACTTTTTTAGCTGCCCTGGCCTCCGTTCTTCCATTTGGAACCTTTGTCGCTGAACGTTATTTATATTTGAAAGATGATTCGAAAGAGGATACGTAATTTTTGTCACGACCAAATTGTAAAAAAGAATGAGTACAAGCCTATTGATTTCCTATTGACAAGTTAATAAATTTCTTTGGTATGTGGTTATCGACTAACAAGAGAAAAACCATATGAAAAAGATCCACCTAACTCCACTATTTATGTCCATTCTAATTCTAGCCCAATGTATCTTACTGCCAGGCGAAGACAAAAAATCAGGTATGGAATCTGTTTTGTTAGGTTTAGGTGGAGGTTCTTCAGGGAATTCAGCAAACTTAAAACCCGGTGCAGCGATTGATTTGAATCAAAACGGAGTCTCCGATGGAATTCTCACTGATTCGAATGGAGATGGAGTATCAGACGGGATTACTTTGAATGGAAATGATTTCCCTTCGATGATCTTGCTTGATACAAATGGTGACGGGGTACCTGATGCCATTGACCAAAATGGTGATGGCATTGCCGACTATTATATTTCTGTCAACGACTTAGGGATCATTACAGTCACAACAGGTCCAAACGGCTCTGGCACTACAGTGGTATTAGTTGATGCGAATAAAGATGGGGTACCGGATGGATTTGATACAGATGGAGATGGAACAGCAAATGATACAACGATTGGTCAAGTATTAACAGATAATGTTTCGCCAACATTAAATTTGTCTCCGAGTTCCGCCACCTCCTCCTCCAATATTAACATCAATATCCAGTGCCAAGATTCTATCGCTCCAGGTTCTATTCTTTATACGATCGATGGAAGTACTCCTTCTTTTTCACCTAAGGTTGGTACAACGGTAAATCCTCCAAGTAAATCGATTACTTTTTCCGGTGATGGAAATTATACATTAAAAGCATTATGTAGAGACCTTGCAGGGAACGTATCAACAGTCACTACAGGAACTTATACAATTGATTCAGCAGCTCCTTCAATTTCTGTATCGCTTTCAGCAAATTATATTAGTAATTCAGCAGGAGCCATCGCCAACTCAACTGCTACTTGGACTTCTAATAAAACCGGAACTTACAGTATTAGAGAAGGCTCATCCTCTTGTAACAATGGAACGGAAGTTGACAATGGATCTGCAACCGCTAGTGTAAATAAAACTTTCACAAGAAACGCAGGGTCTCATTTCACTTCAGAAGGAAATAAAGAATATAGAATTTGTGTCACTGCTTTAGGACTCACTGGGTCTCAAACATTTCAGATCACTCGAGATGATACAGCACCGGTCGTCACACCTACTCCTGGTCAGGGAGATTTTTCCACGACGACATCTGTTACTTTCGCTTGTTCTGATACTGGCGGATCTGGTTGTACAAAAATGGCGTATGCATTGCAATCAGGTTCTGCACCTACAAATCCAGTGATCAACGGATCCACAGGAAATATCACATCCGGAACAGAATACACAGCAGCCGTTTCACTTTCCGACGCAAATTCAAATTACCTAAAGTACATTGCAAGGGATTCTGCAGGAAATGTAAGTGCCGTTACCACCGGACTGTATAGAGTCGATACAACTGTTGCCAACATTACAATCAACGCCCATCCTACTTACATAGATGGAACGGAAACGGTTTCAATATCTTGGCAAAGTTCCAAAGCAGGAACTTACCAATTGCGTTTAGGTGGCTCAAGTTGTTCTACAGGAACGGCATTGTCGAACGGATCTGGAAATCTCAATATAACTGGAAGTGTTTCTGCAGGCGGTCCAGACACCACATCCACCATTACAAATGGTCTCTTTTCTGTCGGATCAAATACAATTCGAATCTGCGTTGCAAACCTAGTTTCTAATTATGGATCCAATTCTCTTTCACTTACCAAGGATACAACAGCACCAAACGTTAGTATCACTTCTCCTACAACTAGTGGACCACATACCAGTGGAACCACCGTTACCTTAAGTTGCAGTGATACTGGCGGAACAGGCTGCAAAAAAACTGCATACTCAACTTCAGGAACCGACCCATCTTTTAGTGGTGGATCGACCTGCACAATTTCTAGTGGCACAGAATATTCAACAGCTGCTACTTTACCAAACGGAAGTTATACGATAAAAGCAAGAAGTTGTGACCAAGCTGGAAATATATCAACTGTTTCCAGCTTGGCTGTGTCAGTAGGACCACCATCCGCACCAACCATCTCGTCTGCCACCGTAGGCAACACTCAAATCTCCATTGCATTTTCGACAATTGCGGGAGCCACTAGTTACAAAGTCTATTATGGAACTTCGTCTGGGGTTACGACAAGTAATGCCTCGGTTTCCGGCACATCCTCTCCTATTGTTGTGACTGGACTTACCAACGATACAGTATATTACTTTCGTTTGGCGGCAATCCATGCCGGCGGAGAAAGTTCTCTCAGTACCGAAGTAAATAAAACACCAACGAATTTACCAATTGTACATTATTGTGTCTTACAATGGCCAAATGGTCTCATCGCAAATGCTGGTGGAACCACTGACATCGTTTATGGTAGAGTTTACCACACAGGAATCTCTGACGTAGCGGGAGCTGATAACAGGGTTGCGGCAAGTGCGGGTTATGGCCCAAATAATACAAACCCGATCACCCACCCTCATTTATGGGTGTTTACACCCGCAGCTTTTAACCTTCAGATTGGTAACGACGATGAGTATTTCACTACCCTGACTGCACCGTCAACACCAGGTACATATCGATTTGTTTTTCGGTTTTCCATCGCTGGCATCACTTCAACCACCTACTGTGATTTAGATGGAAACGGTTCCAATTCCGGTCTTTCCTTTTCAGATGCCCAAATGGGAACTTTGACAGTCAATTAAACTTCTAGACATTTACCAAAACCCTGGAGAGTTCCTTGCGGATTCCTCTGGGGATTTTTCTATAGGACCATGAAAGCCTTCCGTCTCCTTTTTCTTTTGGTTATTTTTAACATTAGTTTGAATGCCCAAACAACAAAGGTGGCAAAAAAACAATACCCTAGCAAAAAGGAAGTCCTTCCCGAAATTGAAAAATCTGTTATAGAGCCAAAAGACCAATACCAGATTCGACTCATCATGGAAAATGATGCCTTCGGTGCCTTTTCTGACCGTTATTATACCAATGGTTCTCGATTAGAATTTCATATGACTGCCGGGGAATCCAATCCTACCAGAAGAATATTAGGATACTGGAATGATCTATTTGTTACCCCATCTCAAACTACAAAACATCTACAAGGATTTGCATTAGGACAGGAGTTTTATACACCAACTAATATTACGAAGGCGGATGTTTCCTATGGAGACAGGCCATATTCAAGCCGTGCCTACTTTAGTAATTCTTTAACAACCGCAACAGAAGACACAAGTATCACAACAGAACTTGAAGTGGGAATGATTGGACCATCTGTAGGTGGCAAGTCAGCCCAAATGAATTTTCATAACTTAATTGGTTCGCCAACACCGCAAGGTTGGGATACACAAATTCCAAACTCATATTCAGGTGCATTGCGAACTGATGTAAGAAAATTTCATCATCGTTTTTTTGGCACACAATACAATTTGAATCTTGGGAATATCCAAACAGATGCCTCATTTGGACTGATCTTTCGATTTGGAAATGTTGATAAAACACCTGGCCCTGGAAGTTCGGCCTTACAACCCGGTCCTCCCATTCTCCATGAAGATGGGAAAGGATATTGGTATTTTTATATTAATCCCGGAGGAACATTTCAATTTTATAATGCGACCATCCAAGGTCAAATGGGAACAGACAAAACTTACAAAGCACAAAATAGACAATCAGCGTTTAGCAATTGGGATAACTATTTAAATAATCCAACTCCAGAAACTGGTGAAAGAGAAATTCTGTATAGAGCCCTTGCAGAAGATAATGGTAGAAACTCATTACAAAGATATATTTTGTTTAACGAATTTTTAGTAAAAGGGACAACAAATCCCTATGATATTGGACTCAATTATCTAATTTTTAATAATATTTTCAATGGTGCAGAAGATATAGAAAGAGGGATGAGATTATTTTTGCTAAAAAATCTTTCAGACCAATGGGACCAAATACCAGATAACGCTCGTGCTCTGGCTATTTATTCCATCTTTAGACCGGACGGAGGAAAATTACCACCTATCATTAGGCTGTATTCCTATGAAATTTTATCACAATTCATTTTGGATCCAAAACAAAGGGAAGTCTTATTGCAACTGTTACGTGAAGAAATTGAATATAGAGATGATAAAACCTATGTAGCTGATTTAAAACGGGCTGTTGGTTTTGTCCGTGCTGGATTTGTTTCCGTATCCAATGCTGGTTTTTTATTTGGAATTCATTACAACTACCAAACGATCGATTTCCAATCTGGAAAAGGATTGCCCCAACAGCACCAATGGCTGGGATTTCAATTAGGAAAAGTATTTTAATTTTTTGTAATTAGAATCACTATCAAAGAAATTTGAACCAGTGTCAAAATTTTGGTCGCCAATACAGGTGTCTTTCGCTGACACTATGCGATCATGAACAATCACAATTTAGGTGGACGACTCTGGTTTGTACTCATTCTATTCGGTCTCGTTGGACAGATCGCTTGGTCCGTTGAGAATATGTACTTTAATCTTTTTATTTATAATACCATCGCAAAAAATACGGCTTCCGTCACTTTGATGGTCCAACTAAGTGGAATTGTTGCTACCTTCACAACCTTAATCGCCGGAATCTTAACCGATAAAGCAGGGAATCGAAAGTATTTTATCTCTTTTGGTTATCTTCTTTGGGGTTTACTCACACTTTCCTTTGCATTCATCTCAAAAGAAAATACTGCCGAATGGTTTCATCTATCAGACACAAACCAAATAATTAGTCTTACCATTGCAATTGTGATTACTTTAGATTGTATCATGACTGCATTTGGTTCTACTGCCAACGACGCAGCCTTCAATGCCTACGTTACCGATAATACGGAAAATGCAAGGAGTCTTGCAGAAGGGGTTCTATCAGCAATGCCACTGCTTGCAATGTTGATTGTTGCTGGTGGTTTTGGAATCATCGTGAATGCACTTGGTTATCCCGGACTCTTTGTTGCAGTCGGAACCATGATGTCGGTTTCCGGACTGATTGGAATTTGGATAATCAAAGACAACCCAGATCTTAAAAAACAAAACACAAATTTTTTATCTGACCTTGCGTACGGATTTAAATTAGATGTAATCAAACAGAATCAAAGTTTGTATTTATATTTTTTAGCGATGGGAATCTACGGAATTGCAAGTCAAGTTTATATGCCTTACCTTATTATCTATATGCAAGAGTATTTAAAATTTGATGCCATCCAATATTCTATCGTTCTTGCTGGAGTGATTCTTGGAGCAAGTATCATCACAGTTTTACTTGGAAAACAATTCGATGGAAAAAATAAAAACAAATTACTGATATACTTTTCGATTATTTATATTTTGGGAATGCTTTCTTTATATACAATGTCAAAAACCATTGATCTGAACTTAAAAACAGAAGTTATGTGGTTAACTGGAATAACAAGTCTCATTTTAATCACAGGATTTGTTCAGGTTTTGGCTCTTTTGGGAGCACAAATTCGAGATTACACACCCCAGGAAAATACAGGGAAATTGCAAGGGATTCGAATGATATTCTTTGTCTTAATTCCAATGTATATTGGTCCAATGATTGGACAAACAATCAACGAGAGAACTAATCTTACCTACATTGATCCTTTCAATGGTGCCACAGCACATGTACCTGCTCCAGAAATCTTTTTAGTTGGTGCTATTTTTTGTTTGTTAATCTTCATTCCGCTCTCTTTACTTTTTAAAGGTAACCTTTCAAAATGAAAAAAATTTCTCATACAGAATACCCCCGCCCACAACTTGAACGAGATAGTTATATTAATTTAAACGGTGAATGGGATCTAACGCATATTAAATCAGACCATAAATCTAAAATCGATTATAAAATCAATGTCCCCTTTTCTCCTGAGTCTATCGCAAGTGGTATCGGGAGTTTTATTCTGCAACCTGATGAAGAGCTAGTATATAAAAAACAGTTTGAGATTCCTTCTGATTTTATCCACGATATCACATTACTTCACTTTGGTGCTGTCGATTATTCATGTATATGTTTTATTAATGGGAAAGAAGTAGGATCGCACAAAGGTGGATTTTTACCATTCCAATTTGATATTAGCAACTGGATTCAAGTTGGTAAAAATCAAATCCAACTCATGGTCAAAGATCCAACAGACTTTGGACCACAAGCACGTGGAAAACAAAAACTTAAACGTGGTGGAATCTGGTATACACCTCAATCAGGGATTTGGCAAACCGTTTGGCTAGAAAGTGTCTCCAAAGACTATATAAAAGACATTAAGATCACACCAAACATTGATACAAAGACTGTCGAAATCATTGTAACAACAGATAGCAATGATGTGACCATTCAAATTATTGATGGAAATAAGATCATTGGGGAATCGTCATTAAAAACTGCCAATATCGAAATTCCCAATATGGAACTTTGGGCACCAGAAAATCCAAAACTTTATGACGTTTTAATTAAATCATCTAGTGATACAGTAAAATCATATTTTGGAATGAGAAAATTTTCAATCGGCTTTGATGGTAAGTTCAAAAGATTATTTTTAAACAATAAACCATATTTCCATAATGGACTTTTAGACCAGGGGTATTGGTCGGAAGGACTATTGACGCCACCTAACGATGAAGCGATGGAAAAAGAAATCAAACTGATGAAAGAAATGGGTTTTAATATGTTAAGAAAACATATTAAAATTGAGCCATTACGTTGGTATTACCATTGTGATCGATTGGGAGTTCTTGTTTGGCAGGATTTTGTTTGTGGTGGTGGTGCGTATGAAACTTGGAAAGTAGCATACTTGCCTTTTATTGGTTGGAAAACTAAAGACACAAAATACAAATTTCTAAATAGAACCGATGAAGCAGGAAGAACAGAATTCATATCCGAAATCGACAAAACTGTAAATTTATTAAAAAATACAGTCAGTTTATCTGTTTGGGTTTTGTTCAATGAAGGTTGGGGACAATTTGATAGCATACAACTCACTGAGAAATTAAAAAAACTAGACGATACAAGAACTATCGACAGTGTCAGTGGTTGGTATGATCAAGGCCAAGAAAGTAGTGAACTAAAAAGTTTACACTTATACTACCAAAAGTTAAAAGTCCCGAAAAAAGAAAAAAGAGTCATAGTGCTTAGTGAATTTGGTGGATACTCATTAAAAACGGAAGGCCATGTATTCGATGAAAATAAACTTTTCGGATATAAAATCTTACCTGATAAACAAAGTTTGGAAACAGAATATAAAAACTTAATTGAATCCGAACTAATCCCTTTGATCGACCAAGGGTTAAGTGCTTCAATTTATACCCAAGTAAGCGATGTCGAAGAAGAAATAAACGGAATCGTCACATACGATAGAAAAGTGGTTAAATTTGATATTGATTTCATGAAAAACTTAAATGCAAAACTCATCTACAAATAGGACATTTCAGTGAATATTTTGTTTGGTCATCCTCTTTTAACTTTTTTCTTTATTAGTTTGATAGTATTTCTAATCTACTATTTTTGGGAAGTGGTAGAAACACCAGTTCTCAGATTCAGTGAATCCGATTTTTCGTTAGGTGTTATTGACCAATCACCTCACCTAACAAAAAAGTATTACCCGACAATCTGGTGTTTTAACCAACACTTAATGTTACTTCTTCTAATGTTTCGAGAATATCGAACAAAAAAATTTGATTACGATCGATTGGAACAATTAAAAATGAAAGACGGGGGGATCACCGGTCTTGCTTGGTCAGGTTTAACTAATAATACGAAAAATGATACAAATCCGATCATCGTAGTTTTTCATACGATTAGCGGCGATGAACAAGACGTAAAATCCACTGTAAAATACTTACGGGAACGTTATAATTGGATTGTAGTAGTCTGCATTCGCAGAGGCCATGGGAACCTACCTCTCAAAACACCAAAAATTAACACAATGGGCTCCACCTCCGACCTAAAAGAACAACTAGCTCATATCCAAAAAAAATATCCAAACAAACAAATGTTCGGTGTTGGAATTTCCGCTGGATCTGGTTTACTCGCTCGTTATTTAGGTGAAGCTGGTGCAAAAAGCCAATTCAAAGCTGCTGTAGCGGTCTCTCCTGCCTATGATATAGAAAAAGCTTTTCATCGAGTTCATCCTGTTTATAGCAAAATAATGGGTCAAAGATTGATTAACTATTTTTTGAAAACACATTATGAAAGTTTATCAAAACTAAAAGGAATTGATGAATTATTAAAAATCAAAACCATCGGCGAGTTTCAAGACAAGTTGCATACCGTTTCAGGATTCAAAAATAAGGAAAAATACTATTACCACTCCAACCCGGTGTTAGTTGCAAAAAATATAAAAACTCCTTTACTTGTCCTAAACTCGGCAGACGATCCCATTTGTGTGAATCAAAACGTTTTGGAAAACTTACATTGGTTAGAAACTCTTCCCAATACAATTCATTTACATACCAAACGTGGGAGTCATATTGCATATTTCCAAGGACTCAAAGCAAATTCTTGGTCGGATATGGTCATTGGTGAATACTTTGCAGCAGTTCTGAAGGCTGACACCCCAAAACAAAAAACAACAAAGAAAAAGAAACGAACTTAAGTTAGTCAAGTTTTGATCGATATTTTTGTGGCGAGAGACCAAATTGATTTTGGAAAAGTTTATGAAAGGAAGACTTTGAATTAAACCCCGAAGCATAGATCACACTCAAGATTGTCATCTGTGGTTGCTCTAATAGAAGTCTTGCTGATTCCTGCAAACGATATCCATTGATCAAATTACGAAAATTACAACCAAGTTTCGAGTTTAAAATTTCGGAAAGTTGGTGGGTATTAATCCCCAGCCGTTTTGCTAAAATTGCCAAACTAAGGTCTTCATTTAAATATAATTTTTCAGAACTCATCAGCTCTTCCAGTTGTTGCAGAACCAAAGCGGTATCGACTCCTTTGATCCGGCTTTCTTGATAACGAGCCAATCGAGTTTCTTTCTTAAAATTAGGAATGAACTCTTTATGGTTTATTTTTAACAATAAAACATAGGCCAAAAGAAAAGTAAGTCCAGCACATGCAACAAAAAATATCTCCATAAAAAAAAGCTGTGCAGTAACAAACAAAGTAACAACTAACAAAGAATAGCTCATAAAATAGAGAAAAGGCAAAAAAGAAGAATCGATTGTACCATTCAAGTCAAACTTCCAACGAAATATCCGAATCAATATGGTAAGTGTATATCCAAAGATAGATAGAACTCCTAAGCCCAGAAACAAAACAATGGAAGTATGATCGAAGTAAGTAGGATCATGGACCAGCGAATCCACATGTGACCACGAAAAGAGTTTTAACCCAACTACAAATAGATAAATGAAACTAATAAAACTGGGTAAAAAATGGTACGATCGGATTTTTTTAAACCCACCACCACTCATATCTTCAAAAAAAATATAACTAAGAGGTCCAATGAGTAGAAGGCAAGGAATATGAATCCCATAAAGAACTGGGAACAATGGAATCTGATTTGTGAACTCCGCATAAATATGAAATTGTAAGATGGTAAGCGAAAAAAAAAGAAACGAAGGTGCATACCGATAAAGAAAACGATTCTCAGATTGAATTAACGTTGGGTGATGATGGTCTTGCAAAAACTGATTTTCTTTTGTATTCAAATTTTTTTCTTTTGATTCAATCCAGTATGAGATTGCGAGCAAGCAGGAGATGATGGCTCCTGCAAATGGAATCAGATTCATTTCTCAATGAAGAATGCGATTTTTCTTTCTGTCTATTTTTTTAAAGAATGTTTCTTCCTTTTTTAGTCCGTCTGTATCCGGATGGACGACTGAAAGACCAAATGATGTAATACTTAAGGAATGAAAACAAAAAACAATCCCTCAACAAATCACCTTCTAATCAAAATTCTATTCCTCTGTATCTTCATTTTGATGAGTTTACCATTTGGAATGGGATCCTCCCATTTATTTGGGCAAACCCCAACAAAAAAAAACCTAGAGAAGATTCAGGTAAAAAAAACTCATCAAAAACCAGTCATTGCCATCATTGGCGAAAATCAATATACAGAACTAACTGATTTTATCATTCCCTATGGAGTATTCAAGCGGGCAGAAATAGCAGATGTATTTGCCATTGCACCTAACAAGGGTCGAATGGATATGTTCCCAACACTTTCTATTGAAATTACTACTTCTATAGCAGATTTTGATACTTTGTATCCCGAAGGTGCTGACCTTGTAATTGTTCCAGCCATACACAATTCTCACAATAAAACAATAATCCATTGGATTCAAAATCAGAATAAACAAGGTGCAACCATCGTTGGAATTTGTGACGGGGTTTGGACATTGGCCCATGCTGGTTTATTAAATGATAAACAAGCAACAGGACATTGGTATTCTTTACCTGACCTATCCAAATCATTCAAAGATACGATATGGACAAAAAATAAAAGATATCTACAAGACAAAAATATCATTACCACAGCAGGTGTGACCGCCTCCCTTCCCATTTCGTTAGCGATTGTTGAATCAATTGTTGGTTTCAAAAAAGCAAAAGACATTGCGACTGAATTAGGAGTTTCCCATTGGGACTCTTTCCACAACAGCGATGTTTTTCATTTTGGATGGGATGAGTATTCAACTGCCGCAAAAAACCTAACATTCATTTGGAGTCACGAAACCATCGGGATTCCTATCTACCAAGGGATCGATGAAATTTCGGTTGCTCTTGTTGCCGATGCGTATTCTCGCACTTACAAGTCCAAAGCCTTGGCTGTGACAAGTACCAATCAATCGATCTTAACAAAATCAGGAATCCAGTTCGTTTCTGAAACTAACGAAGAAGATCAAAAGCAAATGCAACTTAGTAAAAAAATTACAAACGAAATCAAACCGATCGACCACTTAAAAAATACATTGTTAGAGATTGAATATAGATATGGGAGTAAAACATTGCGGTTTGTCACAACACAATTGGAATATCCCACGCAGTAGTTTACCATTATGTCCCGTACGAGAAGTGAAACAAAGAAAACTAAAATCAAAATTTCCTTCAATAGAGTTTTAGGCTAGCATCTCCTTTGCGAAGTTGAAAATTGGAATTAGAAAAATTATGCATTCAAAACTTAAAACCTATTTCCTTCTTTCTTTTTTGGCTTTCGGATTGCTTTTGCTTTTCAGTTTCGCCATAGTTTTGCAGATTCAAAATGCATTACCTCAAAACCTAACAACGACAATTGGGACTTTATTGACGGTTCTACTAATCCTTAGTATAATCTTTGGATTCTTTTTAAGCTCTTGGTTTGAAAAGATTTTTGGAAAATTAGAAATGGCTTTTAAAGAGGTAGGGCTCGGAAACTTACAAACCCGACTTATCTTTAAGAAGAATGATTTACTTGCAGAATTCTATTTGAACTTTCATAGGATGTTACAAGCACAAGAAGAACTCATTCAACATATAAAAACTTCTGCTGATACATTATCTTCAGACTCTCAAGAAATGAAACTTGTCACTTTAGACTTTGCATCCAACTTACAATCCCAATCAGCAGCGACAGAAGAGGTATCAGCTTCTATAGAAGAAATTTCTGGAGTTGCTGTTTCCATCTCAAATATTGCAGAAAATAATTCACAAAGTATGAACAATCTGACTTCAGAGGTAGATCGACTTTCGATAGCCATTGATCAAACAGGGGAACATGTAGAAGGCACTCTTGATTCCATCAAAAATATTATTGATCGTGCTGAAGCAGGAAAAAATACACTTCGAACAATGAACGAAGCTATGGACAATTTGTCCCAAAGTTCACTTGAAATTTCAAAAACAGTCGATGTCATTTCGAAAATCAGCGAACAAGTCAATATGCTTGCACTCAATGCATCAATTGAAGCTGCGCGTGCTGGCGATGCAGGTAGAGGATTTGCTGTTGTTGCCGAAGAAGTTTCAAAACTTGCAGAAAGAACTGCAAGTGCTGTGAAAGGTATCGACTCTCTGATGAAGAAGAATCAAAATGATGTTTCTTTAGGAAGAGAAAGAATTGAAAAAACAACAATGGAAATCCAAGAAATTATTGGAAACATTGATTCTATCTCAGAAAAAATTACAGAGGTTCACTCTGCAGTAAATACACAGAAAGAATTAAAAAACAAACTTTTACAAGAAGCTACTTTCGTAAAAGAAAGATCGGAAGAAATTAAAGAAGCAGTTATTGAACACAAAACAGCCACTAATGAAGTGATGGCTTCGGTCTCGTCCATTAGTCAGTCTTCCTTTAGTAATTCGGAAAGTAGCGACTTACTTGCAGAAAAAATTACCGCCATTGCCAATACAGCTGATAAACTAATCTCTATGGTGGATCTTTTTAAAACCAATGTAGTTTCCGATGAATCATCGATTTCAGAAAGAGATGAATCCACACACAAACTTCAATTCCGTTCTGAAATCGGAAGTATTTATTATGTAAAAGAAAAAGATCTGTTAGAAGTTGTTTGGACACCAAATTTTAGCGAAGATAAATACATAGAGATTTTAAACGAAGCTTTGAATATTATACATAAATATAACATTCGCAAATGGCTAGCAGACACAAGAAGGATGGGCCTTGTCACTCGGACTGCGCAGGAATGGGTGAATGTCAATTGGTTCCCTAAAGCAAGTAATTCCAGCCTAAGAAAAATGGCTGTTGTTGTTCCCAACTCGGCATTGGCCGCCATTTCCATCGATGACCAAACTCTTAAAACAGGAAACGTTGAATTAAAATCTGTTCCTAGTTTGGAATCAGGAATTGCTTGGCTAAATAACTAAACATCGCAGAAAACATACCCCCTTGTTTTTATCATGGAACAAGGGGAATATTTTTATTTATCTCTTTCTAATACAAAAAAGAAAGGTTGTTTCATTCCTTTATAATCCATACAACCAAACAAAGTATCCTGATTTACCTTTTTAAATACATCATGAATTGGTAAATTATCATAGATCATTGCAGCTGTAAGTTGTCCGCGAAACTCAATTTGCCTGACGCGTGCCTTTGATTTTGAGGTTTGAAATAAAAAACGAACCATTAAAAACAAATATTTCAAAGGCCATAAGCGAGTTGATGGAACTAGCGTTGCTAGTCTCACGGGCATAAGCGATGGGTTCACTTTGAATAAGGTTTTTCCAAAGGATTGAAATACAAGTGGATGAACATTATCAGCATCAACAAATTCTTTTCCGTACCAATTAAAAGTCTCCAAAGCTCCATCCATTGTATGAGCAGTATGAAAACCGGACCCATGCCACCGACCAATTGTATCTTCTATAGAAACTGGTTGTAATGCATCAAATAACGCAAACGAATCACTAGTCGAATTGTTCTTTTTACTGCGCATTTCATTGAATTTTTTTTCAAGAGTATTCATAACTATTTTTTTACCTAAGACAATCTTTTAAACATGAGACTCCTAGGAAATAGATATACTGATACAAATTTCTATTTTTCAGTTTTCAATTAAGAACAGATTGCATTCGGTTTCGTTCTTCGGTGATTTTACTGATGGCTTCATCCATTTTTTTTTGAAACAAAACAGGACTCGACAACGTCATTGGATTTCCATTAGAAGAAGTCAATCCAAGAGACCTAGCAGTCATTGTGGCAAGATAAACCCGAAAGAGTTCACCATTTTTTTCGTTGATGAACCACAAAGATGCCACTCTCGAATTCTTTGCAAAGTCGCCTTCAAACAAACGGAAATTATTGTATTCAGCTAATGAAGCAATTCGGTCGACCTCATCAATCAATGTGGTTACTTCTAAATGCAAATCTTTACGTTCGCCAATATCCTTTGATTTCGCAATGGAGGACAACCTTTGTGCAATCAAATGCATAGTATCCAAATACACGATTGCCTTCCGAATCATAAATGTTTGTTTCTGAAAGGTAGTTCGTGTTGGCTGGAGTTCATACAATTTTTCTAATCTTTCCGAGCTTAAAGAAATGAACTTTAACTTAGAATCGATGGCACTTACTTCTGTTCGTTTCAAAACAAAATGTTCAAAAAAAATCGCACTCGTATTGGTTCGAAGTATAATTTCTTTTTTGTTTTGATTTAAAGATGAATCGCGAGAAACCCAATCTGTTATTTCTTTTCGAAGGGTATGAATTTGTTTTTGAATGATCGTTTCTCTTTCTGAATCAGAAGATTGATAAGGGTTCTTTGGCAATTTCATAAATTCATCAATGCCTCATGGGAAGTGTAATCGTCGTTCTTTTTGTAATTGTAACAATGCATCTTCTATAACAGGAAGGGAATCTCGTGCACTAGCTGCCGTTGAGACAGAAATGATTCCGCCATATTGATGAACCAAACGCAACTTCTTTGTTATTTCTTTATTTCCATCTACACTTTCCGAAATTTGATCCATCACGTGAATGAGTGAAGAAACCACCATTTGTTGGTTTTGCCGATCCATCTCATGATACACTCCACTTTGCATATGAAAGGCTCTTTCTTGGATTGTACGAATGGCAGACTCCAAAGAAACATCACGAACGGAAAACAAACTCTTTGAGTTTCCATTTTGACTCTCTGGATTTTTTTTGTTTTGTTTCCTTTCAAATTCTTTTTCGACAAAATCTAGATAATAGAATCTAACGGCATACTGATGCCATCTGGCTTGGTTCGCATTCACACGGTAACCTAACAAAGTCAATATTCGTAACACTTCAGAGACAATGTTTTGGTTAAATTCAAATGGATCTTTGAATGCTGCTGCCTCCTTCCAAACACTATGCATTTCTAGGGACAAAGGAAAAAACTGTATGGTCTCTGTTTTTATAGTTCCAAACCAGGGAAGAGAAGTATTTACCTTCGATGCTACCCAGTCCAAATCTTCTTTTGTTTTTAGAAAAAAATGTGAGGTATCACCTATCTTAAATTGATTTCCAAGTGAAATGATCCAATCTTGAATTTTTGCGGAGTCGGATTCAAATTCATTCTTGCCATAACCTTCGAGTCCAAACTGGAGACAAAGATTTTGCCAAAGTTTTACAATCACACCTACAAAGCAGAATACGATTTCACATCTTATGGACGCAAAATACAAATCTTTGTAGGTTAGGGTTTTTGCTTTTTCATCATATGGATAGAGACTATTTAATTCCGATGAAAACAAAACTAAAAAGGAATCAAACTCCATGCTAGGTTGGTAGATTTTGTTCGTAATGGACAAAAGAACCTCATCGGCAGCAGACATGGGATACAAAGGAATTTCCAAAAGACCTTTGCTTCCATTAGAATCTTTCTTTGCTTCATTTCCTTCTGTCTTGTTGACCGTAGCCACCAAGATTGCCGTCAAAGAGATTCTTTTAAGAAATTCAATTCGTAACATCATCGGTAAGGATACAAATCTTAATCCAATTAAGAACCACTGCAAGTATTATTGCAACCGTCTCCATTGATTAAATTAAAATCTTATCTCTCCCCACACTTGCAATTTTAATTTCTTATGTTAAACTATCCTCTATGAACGTAGCTGATTCTGAAATAAAATCCCTCCTCACATCGTATCCGAAGATTGCTGTTTACGGACTCAGTAACGATCCTTCTAAACCAAGCCATTATGTCCCGGTTTACATCAGAGACAAAGGTTGGGGAGTAGTTGGTACCTATCCCAAGGAACATAGTGTAGGTGGATTTATTATCTATAAAAGTTTAAAAGATGTACCAAAAGAAGATCGTAAGTTTATCGATGTGTTTCGTAGCTCCGATAAAATTCCAGAAGTGATTGATGAAATCTTAAATTTAGGTGGAACCGAAGTGATTTGGCTTCAATTGGGAATATCACACCCAGAGGCTGAAAAGAAAGCAGAAGAAGCAGGCATCCGCGTTGTCTCCAATCGATGCCTTATCATAGAACACAGAAATTATTTTTAATCAAGGTACAGATTAAAAAAACTCTACTGAGTATTTTCAAAATCCATATCCTTAGAAAAGAAAAACTTAGTTTTTTCTTTTCGTTTGGAAGTCGACCCAAGATCCACAACTCCAAATAGCCCATAAAACCAATACCGGCTGGAAAAACAAACGAATCAAACGAGCCCTGTCGGTATCCAAACCAAAAGCGCTAATTCCATTCACATACTGTGAAATATTTCCCGGAAAGATTAAAACAAAAAACAAAGCGACAACCCAACCAACTTGCGCTTGTTTGCTGCGAAGAAAAATAAGGGACAATCCCAAAACAATTTCCACAACACCTGATAAAAGAACAACCAAATCAGCATTGATTGGTAACCAAGTAGGCACCTGCGCCAGAAATTCTGTTCTATGCCAAGTTAGGTGGCCTGCTCCAGCAAAAACCAAAAATGCACCTAAGAGGATTCTTAAGACTGTCTGAAAAATATTTCTTTTGATTGGATTTGTTTCACTCATAGAGCCTTAGACTCCCGAAACAATCCAATTGTCCGATCGAAAGATTCTAGGGAAATCCCAAATATATGAGATTGAGTCTTTATCTCAATTATTAATCGACATGGGACGGTCTATCTGAGGCAATGGCCGTATGACTTTCCTTTTTGAGAATCGATCTCATATAAAAAATTCCATTAGAAAGCCAATTCTTTCTCTTTTTCGCACCATCCTTTTCCAAAGAGCCCTAGTCCCTGCTTCCTTTTTGATCTTCTCTGTCTTATGGACTGCCCCCCTTGCTGCGCAAAACCAAGAGAAAAATTCTAAAACCCAAACCGGAACGGGAACCGGAGGAACAGATTCTGCACCTAACCCAACTTCCAAACCGATGGAGGGAGGAATCCGTGTCACCGGCAAAAAAGACCAAAGAGATCGCGAAATCCTTCGAACACCCAATAGCATTAGTCGTTTAAACGAACAAGACATCCAAGATGCAGGAATCAACCGAACCAATGATATCGACAAACAGGTTCCCAATTTTTCCATCATCGATTCTGGATCACGTAACTTTACTTATTTTAATATTCGGGGTATGAGGAGTATCGCCTTTAGTGAGCCAGCAGTAGGACTGATCTTAGATGGGATTCCTTTGAATGATAACGTAGCACTTAACACGGAGTTATATGGTCTTGAAAATATAGAAGTATACCGTGGCAGCCAAGCAACTCTATTTGGAAAGAATTTTCAAGGCGGTGTTGTTGAGATCAGGACAAAAAAACCAACGAACGTTCCTGAAGGTAAAATTACTTATGATGCTGGAAATTATAAAAAACAAGAAACATCCATCTACTATAATGCTCCAATCATTCATGATAAACTTTTTTTCGGAATAGCAGGAAAAAGTACAGAACGTGAGGGATACCTTTCCAACATAACTGGATTTTATTATCCTAACAATCGTCCCTATGAACTCCCTGTTGAAATCTACAAAACACATCCCGATGGACGGAAGGGAAAAGCAGGACGTTTTCGTTTGTATTTTACTCCAAACGATATTTTTGAAGCCGATTTACAAATCAGTGCGGAAAGTTTTGATGATGGATCTTTAAACCTAGTTAACTATTTAGGAGCAAAATCAGAAAGAGAAAAAGCCTTATTACAAGGTTGTGTAGCCATGCCATCCAACTGTTCAAAGTTATATGGAACTTATATCAATAGAGTGAATGGAGACAGAAAAGTATATTGGGATTATGAAGGAAAAAGTAACGTTACTGGGAACACTTATTCATTAGCAACAACCACCAAACTCCCACATACAAATTTAAAAACTGCATCAGCAATTCGAAAGATGGATATTGATCCAATCACTGCGGATTCAGATTTCACAACAACAGACCAAAACAGATCCATCTATGTAGAAAAAGCCACAACCTTTCTTAATGACATCTACTTTGAATCAAAAGATAAACACGACCCTTTACAATTCAAAGCCGGGATTTATGCTTCAAACAAAATTACAAACATAGACCAAGCAAGAGAACATAGATCTCAAGTTTATGTAATTAATGATTTTCCTGGGCTTAGTGCACCAACAAGAGAGAAAAATTTATCAAGACTTCATGATAAAAACGTAAGTTTTTATACTCATAATAGTTATACTTTTGCTGAAAAATTCACCATCACACTAGGAGCCAGGTTAGAAAGACAAGAGAGCCGCCTTTCCCATACAGAACAAGCAGTTGGAATTTCCCGAGCCAACAATCCATTGGGAGAAACTCTTGTGTTATCAGATCCATATACGATTAACAATCGATACAATTACAATGTCTCTCGGTTGATTTTTGATTACAAACCCATTGACAATCTTATGTTTTTTATCGGCTTTAGTCGTGGATATAAAAACGCCGGTTATAGCACTGTAGTAAATGTTCCAAACAGAGCTGCTTTCAAACCCGAGATTAACGATACAATCGAAGCTGGAATCAAATCAGAATTCTTTAAGGGAAAGTTTGGATTAAAGTATACTCAGTTCTATACGGAAACTCAAGACTTCCATGTAGTCCGTGCCATCAACTTATCTCAATATATCAACCTTAATGCAGAGTTAGTTACGATCAGAGGTTATGAATTAGAATCATTTATTAAACCTCAAAAAGATACCAAAATAGGCCTTTCAGCAGGTTATACAGAAGGAATTTTCAACAAGTTTCATGATTCCGTTCTCAACCGAGACTTCAATGGCAAATGGGTCCACTTCATTCCAAAATATGACATTGTCAGTTATCTCCAATATAGAAACGAATATGGAATTTTCTTTCGTGGTGAATTCCAAGCAGTCGGTCAGATGTATTTTGCAGCAGATAACACTGTGTATAGTGACCCATACTATGTAATCAATTCAAGAATTGGATACGAAACAGATACAATTTCCGCTTATCTTTATATGAACAATATCAATGACCGCTATTACTTCACATCTTATATTGATGGGACTTTTCAAGCTGTACCAGGTGCACCAAAAACTTACGGATTTATGTTAACTTATAAAATTTAAATTTCTGGAGAAACCAATGAAAACAAAAATAAAAACCCTTCTCACCCTCATCACAGCTGGACTCTTTGTATTCCAATGCGATTTGTTTGATCCCCAAGACAAAGTTACCAGTGACGATCTGGTTTCCATGTTAGCGATTCAACAAATCAATGCAAATAGTATGAGTGAAGCCCAAAGACTAGGACTAAATGTTGCTTATAGCCATAGGTTCAGCATCAAGGATGGTCCACATTTATTTTGTAGAGAGTATTCCACCGCTTATCTTGAGAAAAAAGCTGAATGGGAACTAAACATGGAACAAACGTATGCAACCATTGGAAATGCCATTGGAATTCAGATTGTTGTAGAACGACTCAATGGACCGTGTGCAATTACCAATAAAATAGCTGCTTGTCATTATGACGGTGTGGACGGAATCAATGACCTAATCCCTTATGCTTATACAACAGAAGGGGAACATAAATACCTAATTCCAGCAAATGCTTACTATGGAGTCACTGATTTAAAAAGTGCAAAAGAAGCTTGTGAAAGATTCAAAGGCACTTATGTATGTTACGATCCAAGTAAATGTTGGCAATAATATAAATATTAAACAGAAGAACTCAAAAGTTTTTTTTGAGTTCTTCTTCTATTCTTTCTTTTAATGTAGAAAATACTAATTCCACTAATCGCAAGTATCGCCGGTGTCAGTCCACCTACTACCCATATCATTTTACTTAAATGGTTGGCAAATGTTCCAAAATGTAAGGGACGAAAAGAATCCAATACTTTGTTTCCCAAACTCTCTTTCGACATATCCACTTGATCAAATATTTGTTTGGAATTCACATCATAACGAACATATGAACCATAGCGACTTTCTAATCCAGACGAATCAAAACGATTTCCATAAAATCCAATTGGTTCCTCTTTTGAATGATGAGGGAAAGATATATATCCTAATCGAAAACCTGGTATTTGTTTTTTTGTCTCTTCCAATAACTGATGAATAGAATTTTCCGATGACCAAAGATGATGAACTACTTTTTCCTCTGGATGACTGATGATCAAAGTGTCCCTTAGGCTCCACCATCCGCCGGTAATCGCCAAAATCAAATGGAACCACACTGCATTTATTCCAACAAACTTGTGTAAATCGGAGAATAGAATCTGCATACTTTCTCTTAAACGAAGTTGCAAAAGACTTAACCAAAACCGTTTATAAAGTTTGATTCCACTAATAGCCAAAAACAAATAAACAAGTGCAATACAACCAGTAAAAAAATACCCTACTCCTCCAAGAAAAAGGCTATAATGCAAAACAAGAAGGAATCCATATAAACTATCACTTCGATTTTCTTTTAATTCTCCGGTAATATTGCCATCATATGGATTGATCAAATAAACTGATTCTTTACTAGGAATTTCTAAATTATGAAACCAAACCTGGTCCGCTTGGTCTTTGGTATCGGAGACTAACCAACCAGCAACACTTCCATCAGGTACCTGCTCTAACAATCGTTTGTATAGAAGATCAAATGGCAATCGTTCTATTTTTACCTCAATGGACAGTAAACCTGTGAACGCTTGGAGTTCTTTTCCATAAACCAAAAGCGAACCCGTCACTCCCAAAACCAGAAGGAAACTAGCCCCAAAAATTCCAAGGACCATATGCAATTGATACCAAGTTTTTGCTTTCAAAAGAAAACTCCGAGTCGCAGATACACCCATAAAATGAGAATAGGTCTCATTTTCAAGTAATTCTTCACGAAATCCTGAAGCAATCTCCCGTTGCTTTTTGTTTACGTCCGACTGGTTGGCAAAAAAAAACGAACCTAAAAACCGTCTGTGATTTGGATCAAACGGTAGTTTTGGTATGCTCTAACATTTGTTTGATGATTTGGTTGACTTCAGGACGACAGCTCCCGCAGCCAGTCCCTGCTCCCGTATTTGTCATGATGGCTTCTAAATTGTTGGCTCCATTTTTAATTTCATCTTCAATATTGCCCCGCCCCACACTGTTACATGAACAAACCAATGCACCTTTCGGCGGTTTGGTGACTGTCCCAGCAGAAAGAAGTTTTCCTCGTTTTTCACCAAGTTCAACGCCACTGGAAATTAAGGTTTTATATTCAACAAACTCTGCTTTGTCACCGATAAGAATGGCACCAACTAATTTGTCACCTTTCACAATACATTTTTTATAACGTCTTCGTTTTCGATCTAAAAAAACTATTTCTTCATATTCATCGGAAAGATTTTCAAAAGAAACACCTGGAAGTTTTAAAGACACTAATTCAAGCCCAGGAATTTTTAATAAATTGGAATGTAAGGAACCAGAATAAGTTTTATATTTATAACCAAATATATGTAAGGCGGCAATCTTTGCCTGTTCTTCGGCCGCAAGAACTGTCCCATACACACCGCTTGTATGTTCGGCAACTTCCCCAATGGCATAAATATCAGGATCACTTGTCTGTAAAAATTCGTTTACTTTTATCCCTTCTCCCAACTCAAATCCTAATCCTTTTGCTAAATGTAAATTTGGACTGGTTCCCATCGCATAAACAATTCCATCTGGATAAAGTTTACGACCATCTTTCAATTCAACATTGGTGACTCGTCCAAATCCATTCACTTTGGAAATTTCAGAATTAAACAATACTTCAATTTCTCGTTTTTGAATTTCTTCTTTTAGGATATCACAAGCAATAGAATCTAATTGTTTGGACATCAACCGATCTGTTCTAACAAGAACTGTTACTTTTACATTCAATGATTTTAATGCAGCTGCCAGTTCCAAACCAAGAAGACCACCACCAACAATCAACGCATGGGAATCGGGAACAAAAAAACCTTTGATTCGATCTGCATCATTTTTAGCTCTTAAACTAAATACTCCGACCATATCTTGCGCAATGTATTTCGGAATCTGAGGAGAACTTCCAGTCGCCAAAATCAGTTTGTTATACGAAAAAGAATTTCCGAACGAGTCTTTCACAATCTTTGCTTCTGGCAAAATTTCTGTGACCGATGTTGAAGTGTGCAAATTGATATTCCAAGAGATTACTTCCTCTGAATTGGCACTAGAGAGTTCTTGGAATTCTTTTTCACCGCTGATAAAATCAGGAAGGAGGATTCGATTATAAAGCGGATTTTCTTCCTTACAAATAACGGTGATTTCATCATCTGGAACTAATTCTTTATAATTTTTTATAAAGGCATAAGTACTGTTCCCACCACCAATGATCAGAATTTTTTCTTTTTCTTTTGTATAAGGTTTTACTTGGACCGCAGAAATTTTAAACCCAGGTTGTTTGGAAAATGGATCATAGTCTTTATTTGTTAGGTTGTTTGCCCTTGATTCGTCGTTTTTATTTTTTTTACCCCAATGCATTGGTAAAAAAACAGTTCCTTGTTTGATCGTATCTGTGATTTTAGTTCGAACTCGGACAAGACCTCTTTCATTTGAAACTTCTGCAATGGCGCCATCTTCGAGTGTGATTCGTTTTGCATCTTCTGGATGGATCTCCAGATAAGGTTCCGGTTTGTGTTCCATCAGTTTTTGAACTTTTCCAGTCCTTGTCATGGTATGCCACTGGTCACGAATTCTTCCTGTTGTTAAAATAAACGGAAACAATTCGGAAGTTTTTTCGGAAGTATCTTCTGGCGAAACATTGAAGATCTTTGCTTTTCCATTCGCTCGATAAAAAATATGATCAGAAAATAAACGTGGAGTTCCACCGTGATCTTTATGAGGATATGGCCACTGCACAGAACGTTTTTCTTTTAAAATCGTATAGTCCAGTCCACTGATATCAATTTTTGTATTTTTAGTTAAAGCACAATGCTCTAAAAAAACATCTTCTTCTGTTTGGTAACTAAAATAAGATCCAAACCCCATTTTTTCAGCAAATTTTTTAATGATAAAAGTATCAGCTAACGCTTCACCTGGTGGTTCTAAGATTTTTGAAAGATAAGTAACCCGACGATCCGAATTTGTCATGGTTCCTTGTTTTTCTGACCATCCAGCAGCTGGAAGAACATAATCTGCAAAAGGAATTGCAGCAGAATTCATAGATATATCTTGAACAACAACAAGTTCAGCAGCACGTAACCCTTGTTCAACTATTCGCGCATCAGGCAAACTCGTTGTTGGGTTTGTACAAATGATCCAAACTGCCTTCATCTTTCCTGTTCTAAGATTTTCAAACATTTCCACAGCAGTAAACCCAGGTTTACTTTGAATGACTTCGGTTTCTACTCCCCAAAACTTTGCCACTTCTTCCCTGTGATCTGCGTTACTTAAATCTCGGTGCGCAGGTAATAGATTGCATAGTCCACCAACTTCCCGACCCCCCATAGCATTTGGTTGTCCCGTCAAAGAAAACGGACCACTTCCAGGTTTCCCAATTTTTCCTGTGAGAAGAGACAAATTGATAAGAGCTAAGTTTTTATTGACACCTACAACACTTTGGTTTAATCCCATCGCCCAAAGTGACAAAAAACCTTTCGCCTTACCAATATAAGATGCTGCCAAATGAATGTCACTGACAGGAATTCCACAGGTTTCTGCTGCTGATTCTACATCAAATTCAGATAATAGAATCTTTAAATCATCCATCCCTTCTGTATGCGATTGAATAAACTCAGAATCAATCCAATTGTTATCGATAAGAATTTTTGCGATGGCATGAAAGAGAAAAATATCGGTTCCTGGATGAATTTGTAAATGTAAATCAGCATCTTCACAAGTATCAGTTCTTCTTGGATCAACGACTATGATCTTTATTTCTGGATGATTTTTTTTATGTGCTTCAATCCTACGAAATAAAATGGGATGACACCAAGCTGGATTAGCACCAGCAATTAGAAAACAATCTGCTAACTCAATATCTTCATAAGTAATGGGGACACTATCTTCCCCCAATGCCATTTTATAGCCGACTACGGCAGAACTCATACAGAGTCTAGAGTTCGTATCAATATTGTTACTACCAATAAACCCTTTAATGAGTTTGTTAATAATATAATATTCTTCAGTCAGGAGTTGGCCAGACACATAAAACCCAACAGAATCCGGTCCATAAGTTTGAATGAATTTTTTAAACTGGTCTGCAATTCCTGATAAAGCGAAATCCCAGCTAACTTTTGATAATTGATTATTTCTATCTTTTCTATGAAATGGATAAAGAACCCGATCCGTTTTATCCATCACTGTATAATGTAAGTTCATTCCTTTTGAACACAAAAGTCCTTTATTCGCAGGATGTTCCGTATCCCCTTCGATTAAAATCTCAGTGGGACTCGTTTTATGTACGGTAACTCCGCAGCCTACTCCGCAGTAGGAGCAAGTCGATGGATAGGATTCTCTTGTCATCACAAGAACAATCAGCAATAACTATGCCAATTGCTGAATAATTCATAAAAATGCTTATTCCAATAGGAATTTGAACTCATTCATCTCAGATTGAAATCGGGAATTCTAGTGAATCAAAATTTTGAATCAACATTCTGCATATAAAACGTACATTTTCATTAGATTCTAATGAAAAAGAAGAGAGCCATTCGAAAAGGAAACTCACTTACCTTGGGAACACGGTTTCAAAATGGCGTCGATTTCCTTAGAATCGGAAAGTATTTTCCTATTTTCCTGCTTTACCCCTCTGAATTCCCTAAGTTCGACCTCTGATCAGTCGGATTTTTAAACTAGCTGCCTCTCTTAGGTACACTTCGTGCATATTGTAGGAAGATTGGAAGGGTTCTAGGTCACCAATCGAAATACTTTTTTTGTCCAGGTAGGGTAACAAAATGATTAAGCGAAAGTTAATTGTCATTGGAAATGGAATGGTTGGTCACAGATTTTGCGAAAAATTGGTTGAGTTTGGTGGCACAGACAAATTCGAAATCACAGTACTTGGAGAAGAACCAAGACGTGCTTATGATCGGGTCCATCTTTCCGAATACTTTGCTGATAAATCTGCCGATTCCTTGTACCTTTGTCCCCCCGACTGGTATAGAACCAATGGAATTAAACTGTTATTATCCGAACCTGCCATATCGATTGATACCATTAAACGCAAGTTAGTTACAAATTTAGGTACAGAATTAGAATTTGATGAATTGATTTTTGCAACTGGATCCTCTCCCTTTGTTCCACCTCTCGAAGGATTAGACAAAGAAGGAGTTTTTGTTTATAGAACCATTGAAGACCTAGAACAAACAATGGAATACAGCAAAAAAATAAAAAAAGCAGCTGTGTTAGGTGGCGGTCTACTTGGTCTTGAAGCAGCAAAAGCTTTAGTTGATTTAGGAAAAGAAACACATGTTGTCGAATTTGCTCCGAGACTTATGCCAAGGCAATTGGATGATGGTGGAGCTTCCATTTTAAAATCAAAAATTGAAGAAATTGGCGTTGAAATTCATTTAAACAAACAAACTGAAAAAGTCCTTGGGAATGAAAAAATTGAAGGTTTCGAGTTCAAAGATGGAGGAAACCTTCAATTTGATATGTTGATTGTATCAGCTGGAATTCGCCCAAGAGATGAGTTGGCAAAGGAAGCCGGGATTGCCGTTGGGGAACGTGGCGGTATCATCGTTGATGATGGTATGGGGACAAATGTATACGGCATCTATGCAATTGGAGAAGTAGCTTTACATAGAAATTTTATCTATGGACTAGTGGCTCCCGGATATGAAATGGCCGAAACTCTTGCTTTTAATTTATGTAGCCCAGGTAGTAAACCAAAAGTTTATACTGGATCGGACTTATCCACCAAACTAAAATTAATTGGTGTTGAAGTGGCTTCTTTCGGTGATGCTCTTGGACAAGCCGAACATATACCAATTGTTTTCAAAAACCCAAGAAGTGGTGTTTATAAAAAATTAGTCATCTCACCTGACGGGAAATACTTACTCGGAGGGATCCTTGTTGGAGATGCAAAAGCGTATGGAAACCTTTTGTCTTTTTATTTGAACAAAATGGAACTTCCGGAGGAACCCGAAACTTTGATCGTTGGATCTGTGTCGGCAGAAAATTTATTTGGTGCAGATACATTACCAGATGAAGCAAAAATTTGTTCCTGCAACAATGTATCCAAAGGTGATATCCTAAAAGCCATTCGTGAAAAAGAATGTTATGACATTACCATTTTAAAAAATTGTTCCAAGGCAGGAAGTGGCTGCGGTGGTTGTTTACCACAAGTAAATTCAATCTTAAAAGCAGAACTAAAAGTTCAAGGAAAAGTAGTCACTGAACATCTCTGCGAACATTTCAAATATTCTCGAAAAGAACTCTTCCAAGTCATCAAAGTAAAATCATTAAAAACTTTTCCTGATGTAATCAAAGAACTTGGCCGTGGAAATGGATGCGAAGTTTGTAAACCTGCTGTCGCATCAATCATAGCAAGCATCTGGAACGAACCAATTCTGAAACATAGAGAAATCCAAGATACAAACGATAAATATCTGGCGAATATCCAAAGAGGAGGCACTTACTCTGTTGTTCCTCGAATCCCCGGTGGAGAAATCACCCCTGACAAACTCATTGCCATTGGGGACGTAGCCAAAAAGTACAATCTTTACTGTAAAATTACTGGTGGGCAACGTATCGACTTGTTAGGTGCAAGAATTGATCAACTTCCAGCCATTTGGAAAGACCTGATTGAATTCGGATTTGAAAGTGGTCATGCTTACGGAAAATCAATGCGAACGGTTAAAAGTTGTGTAGGTTCCACCTGGTGCCGGTTTGGTGTTCAGGATAGCACATCCTTTGCCATCAAATTAGAAGAACGATACAAAGGAATTCGAGCACCTCATAAATTAAAGTGCGGGGTGTCCGGTTGTATACGCGAATGTGCGGAAGCTCGCGGAAAAGACTTTGGGATTATCGCAACGGAAAGAGGTTGGAATCTTTATATTGGTGGAAACGGGGGAGTAAATCCGAAACATGCAATCCTTTTTGCTGAGGATTTAGATGAAGACACTTGTATCAAGTATATCGACCGTTATATGATGTTTTATATACGAACAGCAGATAAACTAATGAGGACTTCTACTTGGTTGGAACAATTGGAAGGTGGGATTGAATATCTAAAAGATGTGGTTATAAATGATCGATTGGGTATCAATTCACAACTTGATGAAGAAATGAATTCACTTGTGAATACTTACCTCTGCGAATGGAAAGACGTTGTGGAAGATCCAGAAAAACAGAACAAATTTAGACATTTTGTTAATAGCCCCGAGATAGATCCAAACATTAAGTTCATTGAAGAACGTGGACAAATTCGCCCAGTAGATTGGGTGGAAAAAGATTTAGTAAATTCAAAATAGGAGAAACAAAATGGGAACAAGTATCAAAAACAAAGAACGAGTTTTAATAGGTCCAGTTTCTGATTTTGAAAAAGAAGGTGGAGTCTCTGCAAAAGTGGGAGAAAAACAAATTGCCATATTCTATTTTGAATCTCGAAATGAATGGTATGCTTGCGATAACGCCTGTCCACATACAGGTGATATGGTATTGTCTCGCGGATTTTTGGGAGACAACAATGGAGAGCCAAAAGTAGTTTGCCCACTTCATAAAAGAAATTTTTCACTCACTAGTGGAGATTGCCTGAGTGGAGAAAACTACAAAGTCAATGTTTATCCAGTGATAGTTGAAAATGGTTCTGTTTATCTAGAAATTGATTCATCTTCAGATAACAATGTTTAATTGGTAACTATATGGATTCCTTCAACAACATAACAGCCAAAGGTAAAGTGTATTTAGTGGGAGCAGGACCAGGAGATCCAGATCTTTTGACTGTCAAAGCATTCAAAACATTACGCAAGGCGGATATTGTTTTTTATGATGATTTGGTTTCTCCTAGAATTTTAGGTGTTTGTCGAAAAAAAATCCAAATGGTTTATGTTGGAAAAAGATTAGGCATCCATAGTTGTTTACAAGACGAAATCAATTCTAAACTCATCCAAGCCGCCAATGAATATAAAACTGTAGTTAGATTAAAAGGCGGTGATCCATCAATATTCGGAAGAGTTGGTGAAGAATACGCATCCCTACTTTCCGAAGGAATTTCTTGTGAGATTATTGCCGGAATCACAACGGCTTCTGGTGTGGCTTCTTCCTTGGGCTTCCCGCTGACCCATAGAGATTATGCGAGAGAAATTTTGTTTTTATCAGGACACAAAAAAGACGGTGTTAACTCAGATGCTTTTAAAAACATAAACTGTGTTGGTAAAACGATCATTGTCTATATGGGGCTTAATTCAATCGATCTCATTGTATCAGAACTTTTGGATGCAGGGAATTCCAGGGAAACTCAAATCGCGGTCATCCAAAATGCAACCTTAGATACGGAACGTGTTTTTACAGGGAATTTAGATTCAATCCAGTCTATCATTCTAGAAAACCAAGTTAAATCCCCTGCCATTCTTGTGATCGGAGAGATTGTCAGATTTTATAGAGAGATGGAAATTTTGAAAAATGACTATTCTTCCATTCTCACATCCCTATAAGGGATAGGAATGAATGATATCACTGGAAAAAGAACCACACTTCGGTATGCGGAAGCCGAGGGATACGTCTATTGTCATCCCAACACTATCGAAAGGGTTAAGGCAAACAATCTACCCAAAGGAGATCTCTTTGGTGTAGCCAAAGCTGCTGCCCTGCTTGGATCTAAAAAAACAGCTGAGTTAATTCCTCATTGTCATCCAGTTCCGATTGATTCTTTTTCCATTTCATTCGAAATTTTAGAATCAAAAAATGCCATCCGAATCCAAACACAAGCAAAGTCTATTGGCAAAACAGGAATTGAAATGGAAGCCCTTACAGGTGTTACTGTGGCGGCCCTTGTGATTTATGATCTATTAAAACCAATCGATAAAGAAATTGAAATCTCTTCAGTCAAACTTTTAGAAAAAAAAGGGGGGAAAACAGATTCACAAATTTCAAAATTTGCAAGTGGATCCAATGCAAAGATTTTGGTTTGTTCCGATTCCTGTTTTGCCGGTAAAAAAGAAGACGGATCGGGAAAGGTAATCGCAGAACTTCTCAAAGCTGAAGGTGTAGAAGTTTTAGAAATACAAATTGTACCTGACGAACCAACAGAAATTCAAAAAGTAATCTCCACTTGGAGTGCAGAAAAAATTGACTTAATAGTTACAACGGGAGGGACAGGCCTTGGTCCCAGAGACAATACCACCGACACCATAAAACAAATGTTAGAACAGGAGATACCAGGTATTGCGGAAGTAATGCGCTCCTTTGGGCAAGATAGAACTCCTTTCGCAATGTTATCACGTTCTCTTGCGGGAAGGATTGGAAAATCACTCATCGTAGCAGTTCCAGGAAGCAGCAATGGGGCAAAAGAGAGTATGACTGCGATTTTGCCTGCCATCTTTCATGCAAAAAAAATGATGAGAGGTGAAGGACATTGATCTCTTATAAGGAAGCTCTTAGTAAAATTCTTTTAGAAACAAAGATTTTTCCTACAGAACTCATTCCATTAGAGCAGTCTTTTGGTCGAGTCCTTGCGGAACCAGTCGTGGCGGACAGAGATTATCCACCTTTTCACCGTTCGGCGATGGATGGATTTACAATTTTTTCAGGAAATTTTTCTCCAAACAAAACCTATGTTTATGAAAAAGAACTACCTGCAGGAACAAATATCCAATTAGAACCAGGTGATGAAGCCGTTCGGATTATGACAGGTGCTCCTGTACCAGATGGCTTTGATGTTGTGATTAAAATAGAAGACTGTATTCTAAACGAATCAAACAACAAAAAACAAGTTTCTTTTACGATTCAAGAAGTCAAACCCTGGAATAATATCGCCAAACAAGGTGAAGATGTAAAAACAGACCAATTGGTTTTGCCAAAAGGTATCCAAATTGGAACATCAGAAATCTCTCTACTCGCGAGCATAGGAAAAGAAAAAGTTCCAGTTGTCCAATCACCCAAAGTCCACATCATTTCTACAGGAAACGAAGTGGTCCCTGTTCACCAAACACCGCTTCCTTACCAAATCAGAGACTCTAATTCTTTCACCATTAGTACTTTTTTATCCAAATTCAAAATCCAACCAAAATCCATCACCCATGTCCCAGATATAGAATCAAAAATGACAGATTCCATAAAACAAGGATTAGAAGGTGATATCTTAATTCTTTCTGGTGGAGTGTCGATGGGTAATATGGATTTAGTTCCTTCCATATTACAGAAGCTAGGTGTCGAACTCATTTTTCATAAAACGGCGATCAAACCTGGAAAACCAATTTGGTTTGGAAAACGAAATGGTACCATTGTTTTTGGAATGCCAGGGAACCCATTCAGTGTACAAACCTGTTCTCGTATTTTTTTAGAACCTTATTTACGGCAATCATTCGGATTACCCATCCATCCCGTTTACAAACTTCCCCTCTCTACCACCAAACAAAAGAAAGGTTCTCTTACGGAATTTTTTCCCGTTAAACTGGAAACCACCGACAAAACCTATCTTACACCCGTTGCTTTTAATGGAAGCGGAGACATCCGTGCTGGGATTTTCTCTGATGGACTTGCTATTTTTCCAAACGATCTCTCAGAAATCCAAAAAGAAAATTTCATCGAATTTTTACCTTGGTAATCACCATAATCCCCTCCTTCATTTGTACATTCTGTACACAGATCTTTGGGTTTTTAGTCAAAATATTGCCTGATTGTAGTACATATTCTACATCAGGGAAAACCATAAGCGTAAAGTTCATTTTTAGAGCGTTTTAGCCCATTTTAAGTCATTTCGTGCTGTGGTACGCTTTTTGCACTGTTTTGTAGCAAAAGGAGTAACCTTCCCGTGACAATTACACCTCATGCGAAAGCAACTAAAATCGATTTATTCAGCCTGGCGACACCGCAAATGCGGACATTCCACCTAACTTGGATTGCATTCTTCCTATGTTTTTTTGGATGGTTTGGAATTGCCCCACTTATGGTTTATGTTAGAGAAGAACTATCATTAACAAAGGCCCAGGTTGGTAATATCATCATCGCTTCTGTAGCCATAACAATCTTTATGCGATTGTTCATTGGTTGGTTGTGTGACAAAATTGGACCACGGATTGCATATACTATTCTTTTAACTTTGGGATCTATTCCCGTCATGTGTATTGGCCTTGCCGATAGTTATCTTTCTTTTTTGTTGTTACGATTGGCAATTGGAGCCATTGGAGCATCTTTTGTCATTACCCAATACCATACATCTGTTATGTTTGCACCGAATATCATTGGGACGGCGAATGCTACAACGGCAGGTTGGGGAAACTTAGGTGGTGGTGTGACTCAAATGGTGATGCCAATCCTTTTTGGATTTTTTGTCGCTTTTGGTTTTACTACTGGGGTTTCCTGGAGACTTGCGATGGTGGTTCCTGGTGCTGCCCTATTTTTTATGGGTATCATTTATTATTTTGGAACACAAGACACTCCCGGTGGAAACTTTAAAGATATCAAAGAAACTTATCCCACTTTTCAAGGTGGAAAGAAAAATTCACTTAGCAACTTTTTATTAGTCATCAAAGATCCTAGAGTTTGGTTGTTGTTTCTTGCTTATGGAGCTTGTTTTGGTATTGAACTTACTATCAACAATATCGCAGCTTTGTACTATGTAGATCAGTTTCAGTTGTCTCCAACAACTGCAGGACTTATTGCTGGCCTTTTTGGTTTAATGAATTTGTTTGCAAGAACACTTGGTGGTGCCTTTGGTGATAAATTTGGAATTAAGTGGGGTCTTCGTGGAAGAGTTGTTTGGTTATCAGCTGTTTTAGCTGGAGAAGGACTCTGTTTGATTTTATTTTCGCAAATGAGTTCACTGATTCCTGCCATTTCATCTATGATCGTCTTTAGTTTGTTTGTGCAGATGTCAGAAGGAGCCACGTTCTCTGTAGTCCCTTTTGTGAATAAAAAAGCAATCGGTGCTGTATCGGGAATTGTTGGTGCTGGTGGAAATGCTGGTGCTGTCTCTGCCGGATTTTTATTTAGAGGAGATCTTAGTTACCAAAGTGCTTTACTCATCATTGGAGTCACTGTCACTGTAGCTGCTTTTTTTACTTTGCTGGTTCGATTTTCCACTGAAGAAGAAAAAGAAGTAGGCGATGAACTGAGTAAAATATTACCTTCGGGTGAAAAAGAAACCTCTTTGGCCACTGCTACCTAATACAAAAATGGATCGATTTTATCGAAACACGATCCATTTTAAACTTGTATCTTCAAAAACTCTCTCTTAAAATCTCCGTCTTAGGAGAGAGTTATGCATCAAATTCATTACCGGTCTTGCAGTTTATGTGAGGCAATGTGTGGACTTCAGATCGAATTGAAAGATGGTTCTATCCAAGGTTTTAAGGGAGATCCAGATGACAAATTCAGTCGTGGCCATATTTGTCCCAAAGGTCCCGAACTAAAAAGTTTATACGAAGATCCTGATCGGATCAAACTCCCACTCAAACGAACTAAGTCAGGTTGGGAATCTGTGTCTTGGGTAGATGCCCTTTCTGATATTGCCAATCAAATTGTAAAAATTCAATCTGAGTTTGGGGACGACTCAGTTGCTATCTATAATGGAAATCCTACGGTTCATAATTATGGATCTATGTTACTCGGACAAAGATTTGCTAGTCGGCTCAAAACAAAAAATAACTTCTCTGCTACTTCAGTAGACCAATTACCCCACCAATTACTTTCTTATTTAATGTTTGGACACCAACTTTTGGTGCCGATCCCAGACATAGACCATACCGATTTTTTCTTAATTTTAGGTGGAAACCCATTTGCATCTAACGGAAGTTTAATGAGTGTTCCTGATGTCAAAAAAAGGCTTAAAGCCATCCAGGATCGAGGTGGGAAGTATGTCGTCGTTGATCCAAGAAAATCAGAAACAGCGGCCCATGCAAACGAACATCTGTTTATCAAACCAGGAACAGATGCATACTTTTTACTTGCTGTCCTTCATTTCCTTTTTGAAAAACAACTCATCAAACCAAACCAATTGATTCGAAATGAAGATCTCAAAGCTTTGGAAAACATCACAAAAGATTATAGTCCAGAAAGAGTTTCCAAAATTACAGGAGTTGCGAAAGAAACCATCGAAAGAATTACATTCGAATTTGCGAATGCTCCCTCCGCAGTTTGTTATGGAAGGGTTGGAGTTTCGACACAAGAGTTTGGTGCCATTTGCCAATGGCTTATCAACGTCATTAATCTTGTCACTGGCAATTTAGACAAAAGAGGTGGGGCAATGTTCACTCTTCCTGCGGTTGATTTAGTGGGAGAAGGATCTGTGATGCGCTCTTCACCCGGAAGTTTTAATTCATACCAATCCAGAGTGCGGAAACTTCCTGAGTTTAGCGAAGAACTTCCTGTCGCAGCCCTTGCAGAAGAAATCTTAACAGAAGGCGAGGGAAAAATCCGTGCCCTATTTACCTCGGCAGGAAATCCAGTATTATCAACACCTAACGGAACAAAGCTGGACAAAGCCCTGGCAAGTTTAGATTTTATGGTAAGCATTGATTTTTATTTGAATGAAACAACAAAACATGCAAATTATATCTTACCACCAACTTCCGCTTTAGAACATGATCACTATGATTTAATTTTTAATGTATTTGCTGTCAGAAATACCGTTAGATACAACCAACCTCTATTTTCGCCAGAGCCTGGTATGTTGCATGATTGGGAAATTTTTTCGGATCTAACAAAACGATTGGAATTAACAAGAGCGGGGAAAGAACTACCTAAAGATATCATCAAAACAAAACTAACACCCGCTAGCATCATTGATCATGCGCTCAAATCGGGTCCTTATGGTAACAAAGGTAAACCTGGAGGCGAAATGAGTTTGGATTTAGTCAAAAACAATCCACATGGAATCGACTTAGGTCCGCTGAAACCCAGTTTCCCTGATCGATTGTATACAAAAGATAAAAAAATCCAACTTTTCCCAAACATCTTAAAAGAAGATCTACCTAGGCTTCGTCGTAAGTTTACTGAGTGGGAAGAGTTGACTTCAGACAATTCTCATTTTTTATTAATAGGACGCAGGCATTTGCGCAGTAATAATTCTTGGATGCACAACTTACCAAAACTAATGACCGGAAAACCGCGTTGTACAATTATGATCCATCCAGATGACGCAAGTACATTAGGAATTTTGAATGAAGAAGAAGTGATCGTAGAATCCTCAGTTGGTAAAATTCAAATCCCTGTAGAGATTACGGAAGAATTAATGAAAGGTGTTGTCAGTATTCCTCATGGATTTGGACACAATCGAGTTGGTACGAACCAAAAGGTAGCCAAAGAATTTTCTGGAGTGAGTATAAATGATTTAACTGATGACCAAACCATTGATGAGTTTTCTGGTAATGCGGCATTTAGCGGGATCAAAGTTTCGATTAAAAAACAAACCGCTTAATCAAGGATTTGTTTTTAAGAATTGGATGTAAGCTCTCCTCCCTCCCTTCAGAGAGTATTTTTCCAAATTGTTTGGAAAATAAGCTAGAGCTTTCTTTGAACGGATTCCTGTTTCGCAAATACAAACAAGAGTTATATCTTTTTCTAACTCTTGTGTTAGCCCATTTTCCAATTCTGAAAGTGGTAAAAGAAAACTACCTGCGATTGGATGAGATTCCGCTTCCTCTTTTTCTCTTACATCAACAAGAAAGACATTTCCTCTTTTTTGATAAGATAAAAAATCTTCAATGTCAATCTCTGTTCGATTCGATTCAAAATGGATTTCTTTTTTCCCTGATCCGCAAGAGGGACATTCAACACTAGGTTCGATCTTTGATTGGAAAAGAATGGGAGGATTCCATTCCATAAAATAAACGGAAGATACATCCGTATTTTCAGGGTCTAGAAGGTATTGTAAAGCCAAGGAAGTTTGGTAGGTTCCCGCCAATGCTGTTTGCACACCGAGTACACCACCAATGTTACAACTTAAAGTATCTCCTTCCTTTAAATTAGGAAACAAACAACGATAACACGGTTTTCCTTCTCCTGAAAAAATTGCAAATTGGGCACTTGTGCGAAACACTGAAGCCGTCACAAATGGAACTGATTTTTTAATACAAAGATCGTTAATCGCATACTTAGAATTGATTGTATCCGTACAATCCAAGACAATATCCCAAGAATCAAATAACTCAGGCTTTGTAGATTCAGAAATGAGTTCTGAAAAACATTCCACTTGGAGCCAAGGACAATGTTCCAACAAATTTCTTGCTACTACTTCCGTTTTGGGTTTTCCTATGTCTTGAATTGTAAACAATGTTTGGCGATGAAGGTTAGATACTTCTACTACATCGAAATCAACTAAACCTATACGACCAATTCCGGCAAGACCAAGGTGCAATGCGGCAGGACAACCAAGCCCCCCAAGGCCAATGACGAGTACAGATGCATCCTTCCATTTTTTTTGACCAACAAAACCAATTTCTGGAACTTGAATTTGGCGCTGAAAGAATTGATCCTCGAGGGAACCCATAAATAAGAGGAGAATTTACGATTGAAGGCAAGCAAGGAGAAATTAAAATACAGGTAAAATAGTTTAATAACTAAATTCATTCCCCTATTTTTGTTTCCACTGGAGAAAACTAGATAAAACTCGACCTTAAGGTGAAAGAAGATACCAGAAAATTTGAAGTTCTTCGAGTGAGTATTTTATCTCATTGTAGTTTTGCCTGCGTTTATTGTGCGCCAAAAAACAAACCCAACCCAAACATCTTATACCCAAAGATTCATTACCTAACACCGGAACTTTTAGAATCAAAAATAGAAATCCTAAAAGAACATATCGAAATAAAAGAAGTTCACCTAACGGGAGGAGAACCAACCCTTCACAAAGACTTAATCCAATTAATAAAAACTCTGGGTAAAATGCAGATCAAAGAAATTGCCATTACATCCAATGGTTTTTTTGAAGATGGCCTGATCGAAAAAATGAGACTAGCAGGTCTCACTCGAATGAATTTTTCACTGGATAGTTTTTCACAATCAGGCTTTGAGAAACTTAGTGATCGGAAACTTCCCGTTGACCTTCTTTTCAAACGAATTTTGGAAGCAGAACAAACAGGATTGGAAGTAAAAGTCAACTGCACTGTCTTAAAAGGTTACAACGATGGAGAAATTTTGGATTTATTAAGTTGGGCTGGCGAAAATAAAATCCCCATTCGTTATTTAGAATTTATGAAGATGGGACCTTTAGAAGAGGAACATGCGGATTGTTTTTATTCTGCAGAAGAAATTCGAAACACGATCCAAAAAAAATACAATTTCAAACCATATCATACACCTATCGATTCTACAGCCACCTATCATATCACAGACGAAGGTTTTGTTTTTGGAATCATAGCCAATCATACTGAACCATTTTGTGAAGGATGTAATCGTTTGCGAATGGATTCCCTTGGAAGAATCTACGGATGTTTGAGCGATCAAACTTCTTTTGATTTACCTTCGGAATCATCGGAAGTGCCTGTTATACTAGAAAAAGCAATGAATACAAAAAAAACACAGTTTACTGGTTCCGAACTGTCTATGAAATTTATTGGAGGATAAATGAAAATACAACTTTTATCATTTGCGGCACTAAAAGATTTTTTTCCACCAAAACAAGAGCTGATCCTCGATGGAATACACACAGTTTTTGATTTAAAAAACTATCTTCAAAACATAAATCCAGATGCAGGTAACTTAATCAAAGTCAGCAGAATTTCAATCAACCAAATCATTGTCAAAGATTCAGATACCATAACCGAAGGATCCATTGTAGCGATTCTTCCTCCATCAAGTGGAGGTTAGGTGAATACAAAATGACATTTAAACATATCACAGAAGAAAAACTATCACTACCAACTGAGTTCCCTGCTTTACCGAGTATGGGAGGATATGTTTTATTTGCAGGAATTGTGCGAGACATCAATGATGGAAAACAAGTAACACATTTAGAGTATGAAGCCTATTCAGAAATGGCAAACCAAATGATCGCAAACATCATTGCAGATGCGTTCCAAAAATGGGAATTACAATATGCAGAGTGTATCCATCGGTTAGGAAAATTAAATTTAGGTGAAGTGGCAGTCATAGTCAGCACAGGTTCCATCCATAGAGACGAAGCATACAAGGCAAATCGATACATCATTGACCGAGTAAAACACGAAGTCCCAATTTGGAAAAAAGAGTTTTATATCAATGGAAGTTCTGAATGGTCCAAAGGCTGCGTGGATGAATCACACGAACACTAATACCACTTTTGTTTTGTTAGCTGGAGGAAAAAGTGTAAGAATGGGAGAAGACAAAGGTATGATACCGATTCACCAAAACTCCAATTTCTTAAGTAGATCATTTAAAAAACTCAATGTTTTTAGTAAGTCTATCTTTATTTCCCTTCGTGAAGAACAAACTGATCTATATGCAAATCACATCCCGAAAACATCTTTTATCCTAGACAAAGACCTTCCAATCGAAGGTCCCTTAAAAGGGATCCTTTCCTCCTATCTTTATTTAAAAGAAAACAATTTATCCAATCGTTTTATTTATTTTTTACCGATTGATATCCCTTTCATCAAATTACGAACCATCAAAAGATTGTTAGATGTTTATCGCACTCAAACCACACCAATACAGGGAATTTTTTACAAATCAAACTCTGGTTTAGAACCTTTATGTGGAATTTATTCCTCTGCACTTTTATCTGTATGGACCAAAACAATTTTTCAGGATAAAAACCCTGAATTCTCTTTACAAAAACGAATCAGAAATATGAAACCTGAGCCAATCATTCTAAATTTACCTTCAAATGAAGAACATAACTTCAGGAACATAAACTCTAAAAAGGATTTATAAAATTGGACTTCCATCAGCGAAAAACAAATTGGATCTTCGATATGGATGGCACTTTGACAATTGCAATTCATGATTTTTCGGATATCAAACGACAGTTAGGCCTTCCTCAAGATACCGATATTCTTACTTCTCTTTCTCGATTGCCTCCAGAGGAATCTTTGGAAAAACGAAAACAGTTGGATACTATCGAATTAGAAATTGCAAAAATGGCAAACCCATCACCTGGATGTTTTACACTGCTTCAAAAAATCAATGTAAGTTCGAATCATTTAGGTATACTCACAAGAAATAATTTTCATAACTCAGTCGAAACATTGAAAGCAACTGGTCTTTTAGATTATTTTCATAAAGATTATATTTTTTGTCGCGAACGTGCCTTACCAAAACCAAGTCCGGAAGGTATTTTACGTTTGATGGAACTTTGGAATGCAAAGGCAGATGAGACAGTGATGATCGGTGATTATGTTTATGATCTTGAGGCTGGTTTTGCTGCTGGTGTCGAAACTGTCTACATTGATCCAGAAGGAAAGTTTCCGTTTAGGGAATCTGCAACCCACTGTATCAGACAATTGGATGAATTGCTCTACCTCTAACTCAGTTTAGGAAATTCCCTCACCAATGAAAAGCATTTTTGTAGTGTATCTTGCGAAATAATACAAGGGAATCGAGGAATCCATGACAACTCTAATTTTCATATATTATAATGTATGACTATACCAACTTTCTCTCAGAATTATGGTAAATTTTAACAAAAAATTGACTTTAAACTCTTTAACGATTGTTATAAAAATAAATGAGAGTTCTTTCTTTTATCATAATCATTTTTTCCGCTTCTTTCCTATTTTCTTGTAACCAAAGTTCAACTGGAGCAGATCTCTCAGCTATCGCACTATTAGGTTTCAATGGACAGTCTGCCGCCACTTCGTTAGAAGAAAAATTTCAATCCGCAGAATCAAAAACTTTTTATCGAAAAGATGGAAACATCCAATTCCAAGATATTCTCATTGAATACAAATTAAAAGAATCCAAAGGAGAGTCCGAGACTGTAGAGGCATTTTTAGGGAACCCTAATGAAATTTCTTTTAATACTCAAACCAAACAAGTTACAGGACATTTTAATCAAAAAGAAGATCTATACCAAACAAATTCGATTCCTTTTTCTTATTCGGACTACACAAGAAGATTCAAAGTCATCTTAACCTATAAAAAGGAAGGAAAGATTGTTTCTTACTTAGAAGTGACAACCACCCCCCCAAATCCTCCAACAATTCCTCCGAATTCTATCACCTTACCAACGATTACTTATGAAACAAAACGTTCGGTTATTGGCGGAACTGAGTACCAAGTCATTCGAGTTAAGTTCCAAGCGGGAGCTGACTTAAGCCCATTTACGAAACTAGATGCATACATAGGTAGACCCAGTATCATCGCGCTCGCCGCTGATAATTATAACGTAATCAATTATATCAAAGCCACCTATTACGATACTTCCTTAGGAAATTTTTTATTTCTTACCCCAGAACTAAACGCATCATACAAGATTATTGTTGTTGGTGCCACAGCTGATGCAAAAGGAAACCGTAGTATCGATACAACTCCTCCAGCGCCACCACCTTCCCCATGTGCTGGTAGTGTCAACGCACCTGCTACAATCGGAAACTGTAGTACACATTGTTTGGTTGTCGATTTGGTTGGTAACCAAATGAGTTATATTGCGAAAACAAATCTTGAATCTGAAGTAGAAGATTACCTATCTTTAGATGCCAACAGCACCACACCTAGTGGCGGTACTGGACCTGCCAATCTAGCATGGATTGAACATTTCTCTCCCATAGGTGCAGGAGAATATCAAACCGAAAACAGAACTTTCGATGTCACGACCTATGCACATTCTTGTATTGTTCTTTCATCTTATCTTGTAAAAGATGGTCCCAATGGGTTTGGGGATAATTATATCACGGGAAAAGTCAACGTTCCGTAATTCCAACAATCAAAACTATATATGAATTGGGTTTTGATTTACAATTGGAAATCTTATCTCAATGATGGCGCCACTTCGTTTTTCAAATACGATGGTTCCTCGCAATTGTTTTACCAGATTTTTTACTAAGGTCAAACCCATCCCTCTTCCATCTAACACTGAATTATCGATTCCGGGACCATCATCTTTTACAATCAGTAAAAATTGGTCTTCCACTTTTCCGAGATGTACTTCGATCTTTCCAGAATTACGACTCATAAATGCATGTCGAAAGGAATTAGATACCAACTCATTTAAAATTAATCCCATAGGAATGGCCCTATCTAAATCCATTTCCAATCCTTTTTCAATGGAATCATTTAGTTCAAATTTGTTTTCATTGTTTATATAAGTATTTTTTAAATTACCTAAAATAGAATCAAAAATACGATTCAAATCAACGTATAACAAATTAGGGGAACCATAAATAATCTTATGAACAGAAGCAATCGCCATAATACGATTCTGAATCAATCCTAAGGAGGTAGTTAATTTTATATCGTTCTCAGACTCTACTTGCATTGCCAAAAGTCCTGATATGATCTGCAAATTATTATTCACCCTATGATGAATCTCCGTTAATAACTTTGTTTTTAGTTTAAAATCGGATTTTATCTGTCTTTCATGTTCAATACGTTGAGCCTGCTCTTTTTTGACAGAATGAACATATAAATAAATCAAAAAAAACATTGCATACAGATCTTTAAAAAAACCTTCATAGTCATCAAAATAATCAATTGAGAATCCATGTTCAAAAACATTAGAAATGCTCACATAACAAGGAATTATCGCCAAAATTAATATAAATGCTCCCTCCCCCCGATAACTTGGCTTGCGAATCAAGCTTTTTATGATCATGACAATTGCTATAACATAAACCAACAAACTTAACAGGTTGAGTATTGCTATAAAACCCATATCAGCGTGCCGCAACCAAAATCTCTTTTTTCAAGCTGACCAAAAAAAGTAATGAAGAAATAAAATAAAATGAATGCTCCAATACATTAAAAAAATCAGGGAAGATGTAACCTTCCACAACTGTGAAAATATTGCTAAGCCAAACACAAACAAATCCTAAAATCAAAAAATAGAATTTCGGGATAAGTCCTGACCAAAGCAGGCGTAAGGTGATAAGTAGCCCAATAGTGTCAAAAATAAGATTCAATACTTCACTAATTTGATACATATCTTTTTAAAAACCGGACAAATTCTACTTTTCCCAGAGGATATACTATAACAGGGTTTTGTTTACGGTAAAGTGATAATTTCCCAAAAAAAGGAACATAAGACTTCCGAAATTAATTGAATCAAATCATTGTAAAAAAATTGATTGTCCGGCTAGAAATATGTTTCATACAAAAACTGAATGTCCGATCACCATTTTTTACCATTTACTGCCAAAATAGAAATCATAGGGATCAATCCGTTTGTTTTTCTACCAAAATCCATTTTACTGACCCTAATGGAACAAGCACAAACAGATAGAGGTAAAATTAGAGTGATTCTCAAAATAGAAGGAATCGAATTTACACAAACACTCGTTAAATACCAAGGAGAATGGCGACTTTATCTCAATACTCCCATGAGAAAAGCAGCCAAAAAAGAAGTAGGAGATAAGGCACGGTTTGAAATAAAATTCAATCCAGAATCAGCAGAACACCCAGTTGCACAAGAACTACAAGAGGCCCTCACCAAAAACAAAGAAGCGAAAAAAATATTTCATAGTCTAAGCCCCTCTCTTCAACATGAAATCATGCGTTATATTTTTAAAGTAAAATCGGAAAAAAGTAAAAAGGATAACGTAGATCGAGTCATCCTTTATCTGTTAGGAAAAGGAAAGTTTTTAGGAAGAGAAATGACTAAAAAACTTTGAATCGTAATCCTGAAATCTGTTACAACAATTCTTCTGGATTCATTTTAGCCAACCGCAATACATCCGTTAGAAATTTCCTGTGACTTATGATAGATTCTTTTTTGGACTCTCTTGCTGGATTAAAAATCCCACGTTTTCTAAAGACTTTCCAAGGATCTAATTGGATGTCTGACCAAGTTCCAATCTCAAGTGTTAATGGAAGAAACCTTGAATCTTTTGTAGGGGAAAGTTCTTTTGATTTTTGAAATTCGTTATACAAACGATCCCAAAGATCTCCATGTGTTGTGTAAGTCTCACTCTGAGGTCCAAATCGATATAATATATGATTTAACTTAGTCGTAAGATGATTTGCTATTTTTTGAAACAACGATTCATCCACACATTGATCATGTGTACCTGCATAAGGCCACCAAACATGATCCACTGCACCAAATCCTGAGTGGATGTCTATCACTGGAATCATTGTATTTTTTGCAGGCAAAAAGTATTCACTATAAAAACGATCCAAAACTCTCGACTCAGCTTGCAGAATATTTCCTCGATAATAAGGAAAGACATTTGAAATTTTATGCCCGCCAAAAAAGAAAGGAGCTTTCTCAGCTTCCACTCCGGAATTCCGCATCAAATCGACACCTTTTGGATTTGATCTACGTTTCATTGCAACCCCGCCAGGATTTAAGATAGGAATACAAACAATCCCTAATTCACCATCTTTAATTTCACGATACAATTCAGAAGATTTGCGAGCAAAGAGATCATCCAAAAAATCCAACAGAACGCGGATACCGATTGTTTCGAGTCCATGTACACCTGCGACAAGACCGGCTACGTTCCGTTTGATGGCACTTTCTTTTCCAATCTCCAAAACATAAATTGGAAAACGAAACCCAACTTCCGTTTTTGTTGAAAAACCAAACTGTTTGAATCGGACTAGTTTACCACCTAACTTAACAATCTTTAATATCCTGTTTTCATATCGATTTAGACGTTTCATTCCTCTAAGCATCAATTTTTACCCACTATCCCTGGCCTACTTTGTCCCAACTACCTTCTATCATTTGAAGAGGCATTCCTCACTGTCGCAAAAAGAATCATTTTAGAGAAATTCTATTTAAGAAAAATATATTACAATTTGGTTACGAAAAATATAAGAAAACAAAAAGAGAGACAAACTAATTCTATTGAAATCATAAACTCAAAACCATTTTATGATTTCAATAGCAAAGAATCCTCTTTCATTGCGAATCAATTTTATGAATCAACCAACTCCCAAATCCAAACAAAAGAAATACAGAGAAGAATGGATTAATTCAAATGGAACCAAAATCCACACAGGGATTTGGCCAGGCAAAAAACAAACAATCGTTTGTCTCCATGGTTTATCAGGCAACCTATATTCTATGAAATCTCTTGCCGAGCGACTCAACCGCTTAGGCCATCGGGTAATCTCTTATGATCTGAGAGGACGAGGAAAATCGGACAAACCTGAGTCCAATTATGGATTCCGTAACCATCTCGATGATCTAAAGTCAATCTTAACACATTACAAAGTTAAAAATCCAATATTATTTGGACATTCCTTTGGATGTATGATCGCTCTTCGTTATGCCATTCTTTATCCGAATGAAATAAAAGCTATGATACTCATGGATGGTGGCGGACTCCTTTCTCTTAGAAAAAGAATTCAAATATTAAAAGTGTTACAACAATCTTTTGAAAGATTGGACGTTGTGTACTCATCGATAGAAGAATATTTAAACCTAGTAAAAAACTCACCTCTCATATCGCAATGGTCAAAAGAAATTGAAGAATACTTTCGACTTGAACTGGAAAAAATTCCCGGGGGATATATCTGTCATATGCCTAAATATGTAATGGAGGAGGAACTAAAGGAAATGGGTGGATCTATGAATTTGTTTTATGTTTTTAAGTATCTGATCAAGAGTCCGAAACATGTGATTTCCAAAATGTTGGAAAACAAAAAATTGGAATTTGAAAAAATTCCTACACCGACTCTCATCCTTCGAGCAACTGAAATGAATTTATTTCCAAACGATGATTTATTGCCCAAAGATTCATTTGAGTCCATGTTAAAAAGGATCCCCTCTTCCACAGGAAAAGAAATAAAAACAAATCATTATGGAATTCTTTTCGGAAAATTGAAGGAACGAGATAAGGCAATTGAAAACTTTTTAAAAACATTGTAACTAAAACTTTGGTAGAAGCTTTCTCAGTTTAATTTATATGTACTTCGATAATTAGACAAATTAATGATCACAATCCATTTCCCATTCCTATTGACTAATTTTAGTCTATCATGAAGATTATGTTTTGTGAACAAACCAATGGATGACTCAATGGATCAGAATGGAAACAATCTCCCACTAAAATTGGAACGATGTTCCTGGTGTCTCAAATTTGACCAATATATCCAATACCATGATAAGGAATGGGGAGTTCCCGTTCACGATGACAATACTCATTTTGAATTTTTAATTTTAGAAGGTGCACAAGCAGGCCTTAGTTGGTCGACGATCTTAAAGAAACGAGAGGGTTACAGAAAAAATTTTGCAAACTTTGATCCAAAAAAGGTCGCAAAATTTACTGATGAAAAACTGGAAACCATCCTTCTCGATCCATCCATTGTAAGAAACCGGTTGAAGGTATTTGCAGCGGTCAACAATGCAAAACGATTTTTAGAAGTTCAAAAAGAGTTTGGATCTTTTGATGAGTACATCTGGAGTTTTGTAAACCACAAACCAATCATCAATCGACGAAAAAGTTTAAAAGAAGTCCCTGCAACCACAAAAGAATCCGATGCATTGAGTAAAGATCTAATCAAACGTGGATTCAAGTTTGTAGGAAGTACGGTCATCTATGCACATATGCAAGCCTGTGGGTTAGTCAATGACCATATAGAAAGTTGTTTTCGTTATAAAGAATTAACTTCTATCTCTTCAGAACCCCGTAAAAAATAACATTCACAACTTCCAGTTGAAATTCATGAATGTTCAATGGAATTGTGATAGAATTTTTGTTACTAAGAATCATTTCAATCGAAGAAAGAAAGAGATGAACGGCAACCTCGGGCATAAATCCATCCCGAAGTTCTCCTTTCATTTTTGCCATATTAAATATTTTGCCAATAGACTCAGGAATTTCTTTTTCCCTTCGTTTTTTAAATCGTTCCATATGTTGCGGAAACATTTCTGAAATTTCTCGGATAAACAAATCATTCATCACATACGGTGATTCCTCCACAAGCGATCTGTGCATTTTAGAAAACTTTTGCACCGCTGTTAGAGTTTCATCGTTTGCAATCTCTTGGATGATTTTTTGAATCTCTGTTTGTTTATAATCCATATAAAATTCCATAAGGTCTTGTTTATTGGAATAATATTTATACAATGTTTTACGACTAATCTTCAGAGAACTTGCAATTTCTTCCATTTTCGTTTTGGAATATCCATACTTCAGGAAAAGTTCTTCCGCTTTTTCTAATATTCTAATTTGAACTGGATCCAAATGCAAAACCCTCACTTTTTCCTTTTCTTCATGGAATCAATCAATCGCGTAATATACTGATAAACCGCTGGGATCACGTAAAGAGTCAAAATCGTGGAAGAAATCAATCCTCCAATGACAGTCACTCCCATACTGGTTCTCTGTTTCGAGGCTTCATTGAGTCCAATGGCCACAGGTAACATACCTGCAATCAGTGCAATCGATGTCATAAGAATAGGTCTTAACCTTGCCCTACCCGCTTCGATAAGCGCCGTCCTCGTATCCACTCCAGTTTTTTGTAAGTCTTTTGCAAAATCAATGAGAAGAATCGAGTTTTTAGTAGCCAATCCAAAAAGTAAAATCATTCCAATGTTAGCAAATATATCCATTGATTTCCCGGTAAGAAAAAGTCCGAAAAATGCACCTGTCATCGCCAAAGGAATCACCACCAAAATGGAGATCGGGATGATAAAACTTTCATACAAAGATGCAAGAACCAAATAAATAAACACAACTCCAAGCCCAAGGGCAATGGCCATATTTTTTCCCGTAGATTCCAAGTTCTCGGTTTGTCCACTATAGGAAACTTTGATTCCTTCTGGAAGAGGTAGGTCTTCTTTTAATATCCTTTGTAGTTCGGACATTGTGTATCCAGACCCACGCCCATTCGGATCTGTATCTGCTGAAATTTCAACCGAACGACTTCGGTTTTGTCTTTGGATGGTGGCCGGACCCGTGGTCGAAACACCAGAGGTTACAAAAGAAAGCGGAACCAAGTAACCGTTGATATTCGGAACCATCACCTGATTAAAATTCTTCTCAATGTTTCTTTGATTTTCTAACATACGAACACGGATGTCGTATTCTAAGTTATTTTCACGAAACACAGCGGATGTATCACCCTCCACGATGGTTCTTAGTTCTCTACCAAGAGACTGTGGGTTCACACCTAACCTTACAATTTGTTCTCCTTTCGGAACAATTTTAAATTCAGGAGCACCTTCTCGCAAACTAATGTCAGGGTCTGTTAGGTCAGGAATTTTTTTGATTTTTTCAAAGAGAAGTTTGCTATAAGATTCCATTTTTTCCGCATCATTTCCCGTAATGACAAAAGAAAAAGATCTTTGCCCACCACCGATTGCATCATAGTTTTTAACTATTGGTTTTGCATCAGAGTATAGAATCAGTTCCTTTCTAATGTATTCTTTAAATTGAGGAGTATTTAGTTTTCTCTTTTTGGAAGATACAAGCTCCACATAAATATCAATTTTGTTTTGTTTTACATATCCAGCAGTTAGATATACTTCCTTCTTGGATCGTAAAAGTGCATTCACTTCCTCGTTTAGTTTTTTTGTCGCTTCCACACTAGAACCCGGTGGCAATTCAAAGGTTACTGTAAATTGACCTAAATCTTGCGTAGGGATGAATTCAGATTTTAATGTTTTAGAAACAAAGATACTACTTACAAATATAAAAAGAGCAATGGCCAATACCAACAACGGATGTTTGGTCGATACCTCTAATGTTTTTACATATCCATTCGTTAATTTTTCTTGGAACCTGTCAAAGGCATGTAAAGGAATCGAAAGAAATTTTTCTATTTTGTTTGGCTCTTTGGTTTTGAGCTCTCCCCCAAAGTAGGCTGACATCATTGGTGCAATGGTTAAGGCATCATATAACGAAATGAGTAAGGCAAAACAAACAGTAAGTCCAAAAGGACGTAAAATTTGTCCAATCACACCATCAATAAAAGCAATGGGCCCAAACACAGCAAGGATGGCAAAGGTAGTAGCAAGAACCGCAAGAGTCACTTCTTTTGTTCCATCTAGGGCGGCCTGTTTGCTATCCTTACCCATTTCTTTATGTCTATGAATATTTTCTCTGACCACAATCGCATCATCAATCAGAAGCCCTACCGCAAGTGACATGGCAAGTAATGTCATTTGATTGATGGTAAATCCAGCAAGACCCATAAGGATAAAAGATCCAAGGAGTGAGGTAGGTAGAGCAAGGCCTGTAATTAAAGTCGAACGCACACTCCCCAAAAAGAATAGAACTACAATGATAGTCAGTGCAATTCCAATATAGATGGATTCTTCTACGTCCCAAACATTGTCTTTTACTACTTTAGAAGAATCATTATAATAATCGAATGTTACTTCTGGAAATTCTTTCTGAAGGTCGTTTACCTTCTTCTTAACACCATCTGCCACCTGCACTGAGTTAGCTCCTGATTGTTTATAAACCAGTAAAAAAAGGGCGGGTTTTCCATTCCAATATGCAAGAGAGGTAATATCCTCCGAACCAACAAGGACACGTCCCACATCTGACAACTGAATGGGAATTTCGTTATTCAAAAAACTAATAGGAACATTTCGAATTTCATCAAAACTTCTGTATTCATTAATGGTTCGAAAGGATAAGTCTGACTCTACCCCACGAACTTTTCCTGCAGGGATATTGGCACCACCGGCAGCAATTCTCTGCGAAACCTGTGAAGCAGACAAGTTCCTTGCTTTCAACTGATTTCGATCTAACTCCACCCAAATTTCTTTTTTTCGCCCTCCTACAATATCCACTGAACCTACATTCGAAACAGAAATTAACCTTTGTTTGATTGTTTCAGAGGCAAAATCGTAAAACTCATTATCACTTAATTTGGATTGAAGGGAAATACTTAAGATCGGTTGGTCAGCTGGATCCAATCGTTTGATGACTGGTTCTTCCAATTCCGCGGGTAATTTTTTTTTGGCAAAGGCTACCTTATCCCTGATTTGTTGTTCCGCATAACTAATTACAGTTTCTGAGGAAAATTCAGCCACAATCACAGCCGAACCTTCATTACAAATAGATCGGAGTTTTTTTAATCCTGAAATGGTAGAAAGATCATCTTCAATTGGTTTGGCGACCAAGGTTTCGATTTCATTTGGAGCAGCACCTGGATAAGTGACATTGACGGAAATGGTGGGAATACTCATATCAGGGAAGTTTTCAACCCCGAGTTTACCAAAACTCACAATCCCAACCACAACGATGAGAATCACCGTACAGGCAATGAATACTGGCCTTTGTATCGATAATTTTGCTAAATTCATTGGGTTTCCTCTGTATTAAGTAATGTTAGTTGTTCTGGATCTAAAGAATATTTTTCAAAGAATGTTCCTTTGGAAATTTCATATTGTACGATGGCAATATTGTAAGTGATGAGAGATTGAGAATGATTGGACTGAGACCTAACATAGGCATCCATAGCATTTTTTAAAACAACGGAAGTCCCTCTCCCGTTACGAAAAGCAGATAGAGCTTTATCATAAAAAAGTTTACTTTCCTCTTTGTTTTTTTTGGCCTCTAAAAAGAGTTCATAACTAACATTTAAGTTTTCTCGTTTCGATAATAAATCTGCCCTTACTTTGTTTTGAGCTTCTGTCCATTCCAACTGAGCTTGTCTTTTTTCAGATTCGGCTTTTTTGTATTCGGCTTCCGCAATCTCATTTCCTAATGGATATTCCAATTTAAATTCGGCAGTGTTTTGATTAAACCTTCCACCAAGGATTCCATAGAAATCTTGGGGAAACTGTTGGTCATAATTTTTAAAATTGTATGTCCCACCTACTGAAAACTTTGGCAACAAACCGTTGTCTGCTGACTTAAAATTATCTTCAGAGTTTTTTAGTTGTAATAGTGCTGCTCGCACATCATATCTTTTTTCAAGGGCAGCGATCACCTCTTCTTCGTAATTCGAAGTGACTGCAATTTTTTCCTCAATCAAAACTGGTAAAAAAGAAAAGTTCTCTTCCGGTTCCTTCCCTAGTGAGGCAAGTAAATCACGTCGGTTTTTGTTTCTTTCCAATTCGGAATTTTTAACAGCACTGGTAGCAGTCAGAACAATGGAATTCCATTGGTGGATGTCACCTGTTGGATCCAGTCCAAAGTTTGCTTTTTTGGAATAAATATCTCGAATCGTTTTTGCATTTCCAAGAAGTGATGAATTTGTCTGAAAAATCTCTTCTGACAAACTTAAATTCCAAAACTCAATGAGTGAGTTCACTAAACTTTTTGATAAAGAATCTAACGTATTCAACCTTTGGATGGAGGATGATCGTCTAGCAGTCGCTAATTTCAATCTGTCCTGATATCCAAAAAAGTTTTTTAAAAGATCCTGACTGATATTAATACCAACAGTAGCAAAATGATAAGAGGGTTGGGCAAAACTCGAGAACCCACTCGAACTTTGTGTTTTACCGGCATTCGTTTCAAAACGATTGTCGATGACTGCAATTCCAAGAGACGTTCCTGTGCTAAACTTTTTATTAATTCCCGCCTGTAGACTGTTATCTGTGATTCTTGTTCCTTGGATGGCATATTGAGGAAGGTTGAAGTTTGTGGTGTTCTTTGCGGTCCCCTTCGCCTCTGCAGTCCATGCGTAAGCCCCGTTTGCTTTTTCCCAATCGTAGTTTGTTGTCTTTAACTGCAGCTTCAGTGTTTGTAGGCCAACTTGGTTTTCCCAGGCCATCTTCAGGATATCATCCATCCGCAAGGAAATAGTTCTCGCTGGTTCTTTGGCCGAAAGTGGGCCCATTCCAGCAAAAAGGGCGAAAATCACTGCCATAAGCCCCATGGTGGTAGAAAATTTCTTGGTTTCGATCATTTGCTTTGGAAACATATTTTGTATCCTTTGTTTCTTTAGGAAACAAATATAGTTTCTTTTGTTTCCATGCAAGTAAAAAAATGAGAATCCTTAGAAAACGAGAAATAGGCCGGATTTGTACGAGGAAAAATGAAAAAATGTAAGAGGAATTACGACTTTTGGAACAAGAGTTCCCTTTGATCCAATGCAGTCGCCGCAAAAGCAAAGAATCCAGAAAGGTTTATCGGTCAGGCCAGATCAACGAAAAACGGAAACCTTCTGGATCTAAATTCTCCAAATTTATTTCTTTTCGGCCACCACCACAGCTTTGATCATCTTCCATCCATCTTGGTTGTTGTAGAACGTATACAAAGATTGAAACTTCATCACTGGACTTTCCAAATCAGCTTTTACAAATCCAAATTGATCCAAAAATTCAATCGAATGGATGTGCACAGCCCTGTCCACTCCACCAATTTTCCCTTCTTTTAGAGAATCAATATACTTTGTTTTATCAGAACTAAACACAGAAGCACTTCCTTTGATCGACACACTATCTGCATAGTCCGGATGAAACCCAGACTCCACTTCTGCAATTTTCCTTTCATCAATATTCTTCATAAGAGAGAGAAATTCCCTCTTCAAAATATCCTGATTTGTTTCTACTATTGTTTGGTTTGTCATTGTCATTATCCTTCTTTTGCGATTACTAAAATACAATTACACCTATCATCCGATAACTTATATTTGTTGCTATAGCAACAATATGTATAAAAAAAATCAATCCAATGATTCCTCATAAATTTGATCGATGATTCTTTTGAAATTTTTAAAATCTTGGGCCGAAAGTTTTTTGAACATTCGTTTTCTCTCTTCTGTCACCACAGTAGCCATCAACTGATAAATCTCTGATCCCTTTTTTGTAGGGAATACTTGATTTTTTCTACCATCCTCCGGATCAGCTTGAATTTTGATCCAACCTTTCTCTTCCATATTCCGAAGAGCACGAGCCATAGAAGGCCGATCATCAAAATCTCTTCCTAAATCAGACTGGCTACAACCAGGTTGTTTCACCAAACGAACGAGAACAAACCACTGCTCTGGAAATAACTCCAACCCATTTGCCGAAGCAAGTCTCATAAACTGGCGTCGTAAGACACGGACCGTCCGATAGATCAAATAAGCATAGGAATTTTCAAAATCAAACGCATCAGACATATTGTTGCTATAGCAACAATAAAAAGAACTGAAGGATTGTCAAGGAAATATACGGTTCCAGAGAAAAGTTCTGCCAATCAATCATTCTTGACAGATACTTCCTATACATTATAGTATAAAGTTTTGCACAAATGAAAAGGAGTATTTTAATGAATACACAAAACAAAATATGTCTAACACATTTTGATTATGACCGACTCAAACTTATGATTTCGGATCATACCAAAAAAAACAAAGTAGATAACAATATCAAAGACCTACTCGGTGAAATTGAAAGAGCACAAAAAGTAGACTCACGTGTTATTTCAGCTAACTTTGTCACAATGAACTCAATTATCGAGTTAAAAAACCTCGAAGAATTAGAGTTTCAAGAATTTCAATTGGTATTCCCCGAAGAAGCAAATTCAGAAGAAAACAAAATTTCTGTTTTAGCTCCTATCGGAACGGCCGTCTTAGGTTACAAAACCGGAGATGTCATCCAATGGAAATTTCCTGGAGGTGAAAATCTCTTCCAAATCACCAATGTCAAATACCAACCAGAAGCAAACGGTGACTTTCATCTCTAAAAAATAAAAACCATTGAATTTAACATAGGTCTGGCGCTCCCAATCCCATGTCATTTGATGGTCTTATAGTTTAATGGGCCGGGCTCCTCCGGGGTCCGCTTACGCTCCCGTCTGCCATTCGGCAGACCAAGGCCCTACGGATCCACTAGCGCTTGTCAGGTTTCATTTAATACGGCTTTACATGGAGCAGAAATCGAAGTTTCATTTTGAAACAAACATTTCAGAATACGACCTCCCCCCGGAATGATCCAACGACAGTATTCACTCACATCTTCCTTACAAAATCCTTGGGACTTCTCCTTCATCGAATCTGAAAGGGCGTTTTGTCCGGCTTCGCAGGCTTCTGATAAATTTTTCCCACGTTCTTTCAAACATTGTAAAATACGAGCTTTGGTAGGTTTGACTCCCTGACAAAAACTGGTTATTTCAGGTTTACAGATTTCATAAATTGTTTTTGTCTCTGCAAACAAACTGATATGAAAACAGACTAAAAGAAAAAGTATAAATCGATTCATAAATCTATTGTTCCTCGTTTTATCTAGATTGGAAGTCAGGTTGAATTTACCTGATCTTTTTGTTATCTGCAAATCAAAAAATAGTCCATTTGATTGTAAGATTTGGATCTTTCATTGAACAAAATCATTCAATTTAAAACTTCCCAAAAACGGATTTCCTCTTTTTTTAAAAAACCAATGCTTGTCAAAAATCTTTGGATATCATTTATTTTTGGTAAAACGAAAAAAGAACTGAGGAAGGTAAATGAAGCCAATGTCCCAATTTTAAAAATAGATTGAGTAAGGACTGTTTGATGATTCCGTTCTTTTGGAATCTGTGTGCAGAAGTAATGGCGGTATAAGGTAGTAAAACTGGCCAAATGAATTTTCTAAACTTTAAACTCAATTCTGTGTCTTCAAAGATAAAATCCAAACTCAAATCAGATTTCCAAAGTTTACGGTCAAAAAAAACACAATGGTCCAAATAAACGATACCTTTATACTTTACTCGAATCCAATTTGAATACCAAGAAATCAAACGTAATAAAAAATGATCCTCATCAAATCGATGCAAAAAACCGCCCCAAATTTCTTTATTTTCTTTATTGCAACTTATCTGGATTAGGTGATCAATTGCCTCTTTAGGAAGTTTAGTTCTTGGATGATGGAATAATACAATTTCTCCCTTCGATTTGTGAAACCCAATGTTTAATCTCTCCGCCCTGGTAACAGCTTCCGATGTATTGATTTGAATGATTTCTATTTCTGGATGATTGGCAAACCCAAGTAAGGAACTTTGAAATAAATAGTTTTCGCCGTTGTCCGTTGGAATAATGATACTTAGCATTGGATTTTTCTATTTTGGTTCTATTCAGTTTAAGAACCAAAAAAAGAAAAGCGAAAAGTAAAACAGGAAAACCTCTATGAAAACCTCATTCCGAAGGTTTCAAAGAAATTTGTAACTTTGTTTTATTCTTTACTAATGGAAAATGTAGGAAGGAAAAAACCAATATCTCTGCCATTTGAAGGATCTGGTTGGTTTGGTCCAGGAGTTGGAAGAACCCATTGTTCCAGATACCTTCCATTGGTAGCAATAAAGTTTGTATTTAAATAATAATCATAAAATTCATTTGGTTTATAATCAAATTTAATGAAATCGATGGGAGAAAACTTTGCAGATGACAATCCTTGTTCTGTTTGGTAGACAAAATTATTCAAAGCAGACATATTCAAAACCAAAGTCTCTCGATTTCCTTCCGGCAAATTCAAAACAATAATTCCGTCCTCTGTATATCGATCCATTGAGTATTCATTGTCTAAATACTCAAAGTCGAGGCGATCCGTATATGGGGCACCTAAATAATCCCAAAAACTGTTCCCTATTGGATCTGCTAGTTCGGCAGCTTCCGTGCCGGCATTTCTATGAATACGCGGGTGATAATTTCTAAGAACATCTAAACCTAAATAACCTGTTGTGGCAGAGATAATAAAACCAACACTATTTACCTTTTTAATGCCATCATCAAAAGGATAAGCCAGAACTATTTTTCTTTTCCCATATTGAGGGTCAGATTTCCCCAATTCCGATTCATTCCACATACTATAAACCAAATGTTTGTTATGTTGGTTTTCCAATTTCGAATCGTCTAATTGACATTTTATGGAACCAATACGAAGTCCAATCCGATCATATTTTCCATCTTTCCAAGCAAAAGCATTGGCATTGGCAAGACCACCAATTCCAAAGATAGTTTCTCCAGAATCAAGCGGATAAGAAACTTTCATGCGACCACCACTTAGGTTATCAATCCACTCTCCATCAAAAACAACTGTTGCAGCATTTGCGATACGTTCTTGACCTGGAGAAACAATTCCCTTTTCCCATAAAAAGATTGAATGAACCTGAATCCTTGCCTTCATACAACCAACTGAATGATTTAATTTACCATCGTTTAAAAATCGATTTGGCAATGATTGATTTCCCAGTCCAGATTTTGAGTTTTGAAATATAAACTGTGGGTTCTGGGGATCCACAATTCGAAAGGAAATATTCTTTTGAGAAAGAAACAATGAACCCAAAATAAAAACATCGGTAAGATCATTTTTTTTGGAAGGACTACAAAAGAATGTACTCAGAAGTAAAAAGAATATCAAAAGACCTTTCATAAGGATTTCCCCAATTTTTAGCATAGTGTTGATTTAACAGTTGCAATGTGTACTACCAAAAGCTAAAAACAATGATTTACTGAACCGGCCATTCAATTTATTTCAAAAATACCGCTAAAAACGTTTTAAAATAGCTCCAAAAACAGAATGAACGTTCTAAGAAAAAATGGCCAAGAATTTCCATTCAAACAAAGGAAAAAACTTGGCCCTGTAGGATATCATCCAATTTCAAAAATCAGAATTCTCTAATACGATTGCAATCCCTTGCCCTCCACCGATACAAAGAGAAGCCACTCCAAAACGCAAATTTTTTCTTCGCAACTCATTGGCAAGAGTGAGTATGACACGTGTTCCGCTGGCACCAAGCGGATGTCCAATGGCAATGGCTCCTCCATTCACATTCGTTTTTTCTGGGTTTAATTTTAACTCTCGTATAACAGCCAAAGTTTGGGCGGCATAAGCTTCATTGATTTCAAACAAATCTACTTCATCCATCTGAACTCCAGCATTTGCCAATGCTTTTGGGATAGCAAAAACAGGGCCAAGGCCCATCATTTTAGGATCACAACCTACATTCGCATATCCTAATATTTTTGCTAATGGTTTTAGATTTTTCTTTTGAGTCCATTTCTCCGAAGCAATGAGAAGAGATGCGGCTCCATCATTGATCCCTGATGAATTCCCTGCAGTGACACTCCCTTCTTTTAAAAAAGCAGTCGGTAGTTTCTTAAGTTGTTCAACACAGGACACTCCTCGGATCTGTTCATCCTTTTGGATGACAATTGCATTTTTTCCTTTGCTTATAATAGGAACCATCTCCTCAGATAAAATCCCTGACTCTGTTGCCTTTTCTGCGCGGACTTGAGAAATACCCGCCCAATCATCCTGATCCGATCTAGAAATTTGAAACTGTTTTGCAATGTTCTCAGCAGTCTCTCCCATTGTTAAATCTACAAAACAATCAGTTAAACTTTGTGCTAAACGGTCTTCGAGTATTGTGTCTCCATACTTATTTCCCCACCTAACATTTTTTACAACAAAAGGAGCATTACTCATGGATTCGGTTCCACCAACAAGTAATAGATCGTTTTCAAAAGAAAGAATTTTACGAGCACCAATGATAACACTTTCCATTCCAGATCCACAAAGGCGATTGACCGTAAGTGCACTTGAGTTTTCTTTTAGTCCTGACCTTAGTCCAATATGCCTTGCCAAATAGGCAGAATCCTTATCATCTTGGATTACGTTCCCATAAATGGATTCTTCAATTTCTTCAGGATCCAATCCTGTTTTACGAATCGTTTCTTTTGCCGAAATGACCCCTAACTCTGAAGAACTATAATCTTTTAATCCACCACCAAATTTTCCAAACGGAGTTCTGACTCCATCTAATATAACTACCATTGTTTTCTCCTTTTATAGTGTATATACACTATACGCTAATCGATTTTTTCTAAATTCAAACATTCCTACTTATTTACTCCGTTTCAAATCCAACCTGCAAAACAGGAAGACCTCTTAATTCGGTTAAACTATTTAAGGTATGTTTGAACGCAGATTTCCCCAACTCATCAATCATTGTTTTTTGTGCCAACCTCCAAAGTTCTATCGCTTGAGCCAATTTGGTCTCCCCCTTTTTTGTTAGAGTGAGACTCCTTACATTACCAATTTCTTTTTTTTCTATATTGATTAGACCGTCTCGATTCAAAATTTCTAAACTTCTTTGCAAAGTAGTTCGATCGATGTCAGTAATACGAGAAAGATCTGTAATACTGAGATCTTTTCCATATTCGATCCCGGCAAGTACGGTGAATTGTGTGATCCGAAGTCCAGATGGTTTTAACATTGAATCATAATAACTCGTGACGAGCCGACTTGTCCTTCGGAGGCTTAGATTCAAACAGGACAATCCAATTTGTTTTAAATCTTCATGAGAGTATTTCATTTCAAACCACCTAAGTAGCAAGAAAAGTGCATATACACCATTCTGTCAACCAAATGACAACACACACTTTTTACACCCGCTCCTGCAAAAAGAGTCAAAAGTTCCTTTCTGGGCTTTAGAATTTCTTTTTTCGAATCACCCATTCAGCAAAAATAAAATTAATGAACCAACCGGCACCCATCATTAAATCTCTTGGAATTCCTGAAGGTTCTCCACTCATAAAGACAAACCATGGCAAGTGAGTGAACACTTGGGTTCCGGCTCCCATACCAATCGCATAACCACGAATCATCCAATGACTATGTTTTAATATATTTCTTTTTAAAATAAAAAGGAATCCAACGGATATACAAGCGGTCATCCAAATGCCTACGACCAGACGAATTCCATACAACCAATCACCATCCGTCGGAACACGAGGATATGTTAGTGTTAACCATAAACCGGACAATGCAGAAATAAGTCCCATGAACACCAAAAATCTTCCCGAAATTCGATGCCACTTGATATGTTGTTTCCGAAACCCAGGTGAAAACTGGAAGGCACCAAGAACACCAAAAAAAATCACACCAACTATATGAACGAAAACAGGGATTGGGTCATTGAAGAACCTTTGGTTATCGGCTGTTATATTTCCACCGGTGGTTAATTGTAGTAACCGAAAGATCCCAGCGAGTGTAGGAACCAAACTCAAAAATAAAAGAGAACTGATGATGAAATAATCTTTCTTAGAATAAGATGCCATAGGGAACTCTTGCCCATTGCTTACCATAATTCAATAAAGAGCAAGCAGAAAAGAATGTTAAATCAACTTTCGACGCAATATCACCTAATCAAAAACTGATACTGCGCGAAACAAAATCTCTACAAAAAAATTTTTATAATCATTCTTTATTACATTTCAAGCGAAAAGACAGTTTTATTTGATGTGAACCTTTACCGAAATTATCAGCTATCAAACAATTCGCAACTCCTAACTCATAAACAGATTCTGTTGTTGTGTAAACTTTTGCGTTACAATCGTTGATAAGTCCATAATTTTTTCCAATTCCCAATGAAAGATCTAGATGCGAACCTGTTGTAGGAGGATTTGAAGCTTGTAAATAAACTCCTGCTGTTTTTGCCATATCTATTGAATGAATATCCAAACTCGGCATTTCGCCATCAGCTTTATGATATGTAATACCGGAAAGACCTGTTTTACAGGCCAATAGCTTCTTTAATTGATAGGTAATAGTCGAAGTATTATTTTCATTTATCTGCATTAAAGCAGTATTGATTTCTGGTTCCGGCAAAGAATATCCTTCATCTTGAAAGGTATTCTCTACAAGTTTATATACCATAAGTTCGCGGGCTCCGAATCCATTACCGTTTTCCTTTGTTTCACAAGAGATGCCAAAACTTGCAATCATCAACCCAATAAATAACGTATTTTTTTTTAACTGATCCATCTTAACTCCTATAAATCAAGATGAATCATCGCTTATTTTAAATAATATTGAAAGACTGCAATTGTCATATTTTATCAAAATAAAGTATGACGAATGTCACACTTATTGTTTTTTTATATTCAATGATGAGATTTAAAAATCATCACCATCATACGCAGATTAATCCAAAAAAAACGAAACATCTGCCAGGGTAAAAACGTTCGAAAGAATTTTGTTTTTCCATTGGGAACGGCAGTGAAATCACCTTGTTCATAAGATGAGTGTAATTCTTGTTTTTCTAATAAAACCAATTCTACCATTTCATTTGTTTTCATATATAACTCCAATCATTCAGGGATTAACCACCAACCCGGTTTACATTTTGCCTTGTACATAAACATATAATGCAAAATCATTTTGATCCAGTGTCCCGCAAGACCAATCTCACCTGTTGTGTATGTAAGAGACCTACCCCACTTAGGATATTCTTTATAATCAGGTACGATAGGATACACTGTCATTGAAACTGCTGTCCCTGAAAAAATACCATTTCCTGCAGAAGCAATACAAGCAGCACCCATCTGTGCCATGGAAGCTCAGTGTTTTAATTCTTTTGTTTTGGTTTTAATTTGATGGCTGATGTTTTGTGCCACCACTTTACCCATAATGGCCGAAGGCATTCCCGTTCTTGGGGGAGTTGGCGAAATTTGAATCCCTTCTTCATTTTTCATGACTTTTGAAATAGGATGCGGCGGTGCAAAAGCAATTCCCACACCGAAAAGATTCGAATAAAATGGAGACTGGTAAGTACTTGGCCAATCTTTTGCATCCCATTTCTCATATGGTTTTGGATCGTAGTTTGCATCTACCTTCATCATTCCATTAGCAGCAAACAATTTTGAAGTTAGGTCTTCTCCCGAATTTCCATAAGCCTTTAATCCAACCCCACTAAAAGGTGGAATCAACATCGAAAAATCAAAATGAACAAAACCATTTTCTCCATCTAAAGTGGTATAATATATTTTATTAGATTCTATTTTGGTTACATGAGCTCTTGTTTTCCATTGGATTCCTCTTTCGGTAAACAATGATTCTGCGAATATTTTACTACTTGTCACGTATCCGCCCTGTTCTAAGTGCATACCTCCCATCCCAAAATCACCTAACTCATATTCATTGGAAATCCACAAGATCTTAGCATTTTCCCGTACCCCTGCCTTCCTGAGTTCATGATCTACGTTAAAAAGATACTCAAACGCAGCACCTTGGCAGGTACACATTCCATGCCCTGTCCCAAATACAAAATTAAACTTTTCTCCTTTCTTCATTCTTTGGATAAGAGTTTGAAGTTTCTGATTTGCTTCTTCTGCATGTGAATAAGTACAAACTGAAACAGTATTTCCTTCCTCTGGTCCAAGACCTGGTGTGGCAGAAAAATTAAGTTTCGGACCAGTGGCATTGATACAATAATCATAAGATATTCGCCCTTTTTGCCCCTTTGTTTCCGGTGCCGTTGATTCGTATTCAATAAATGATTCTTTAGAATCAGAAGAACCCTCTGGAAAAAGATGGAGTGCTTTGGCTTGGATGAACTGAATCTTCATCTTATCATAAATTGGTTTTAATCCAAATGTTACTTCCTTGGGAATCATGGCACCCACACCTACCCAAATATTGGAAGGAATCCAGTTCCAATTGGCGTTAGGCGAAATCACCACAACCTCATGTTTTTTACCCAAACTCTTCTTGAGTAAAGTTGCCGCTGTATGACCAGAAATCCCTGCACCTAAAATCACTATTCTCATATTTATATACCAATACCCCTATATGTATATAGGAGATTTCAAAAAAGCAACCTTATCTTTGTTTTTTTGTTCGGTTTGACTTTTTTTTGCTGAACGCAGTTTAGAAAATTGAGTGAGGAAATAAAAGATAAAGAAGAAAGGATTTAGAAAAAAAATAGAATGATTCTATTTAGCAAAAGAAATTAAAAAATGGATCCAACGTTTTTTTAAATGTAATATCATCACAAGATTTATTGTTTCTCTAACCTTAACTTTACTTCATGCAAAATTTCTTGATACACAGTTGTTCCCAATTGGTATTCAATCTCTGATTTTCCTTTTCCAGTGACGAACTCTTTAAAACTCCAATCGCAACGATTGGGATCTTTTCCTGAATCAAACCAATCCTTAAAGATGACTTCTCCATTCTCTAGTATAACTTCTACTAGGTGATAAGGTTCAGTGTTTTGCCAATAACGTTTTTCATTCATAAATTTTTGATTCCCTAAACTTTGGATGAGATAAACGACAAATGTTTTATAGTGGATTCTCTAGTACGGTAGAACAATCAAATCGAATTTAATTTAATATAGTTCAATATAGATTGCACTGCAAAAAGGAAAAAATTTCTGAATAATGAATGATCTATTTGATCTCATAATTCGGTCACAAAATCAAAAAAAGCAGCCATATAGAATAGAATTACCTTGCAATTTTCGTCTCTAAAAATATCAATCACTTCAACAAGTAGGACAAAACCGGATGATTATATTTCAATGCCCCACAGCAGTTACAGAATACCTAGAAGATAAAAAGATCGTTGTTCTTACACAAACTGGGAAAAATACTGGGGCCAATTTAAAAGATAGTTTAGACAAAGGTGTTGAGGCTCTCATCCAAAACAAGGCCGTCAAATGGCTATCAGACAATCGCAACATGGGAACACATACGGCAGAAGATGTGGAATGGATAAACAACGATTGGACTCCACGTGCAATCAAAGCTGGTTGGAAAAAGTGGGCGCTTGTGCAACCACAATCAGCTTTATCTGCAATGTCTGAAAAAAACATAGTTGATTTTTTTGCTTCTAATGGAATTGAAGTTAAGATCTTTGAAACTCCAGAAGAAGGATTCAAATGGTTGGAGTCAGTTTAGATTCCAAGAATGAAATTTAATAAAACAACTCAATACACACTATTATCAATTGTTTTGGTAACAATCCAGCTTTTGTCCGTTTTGTATGCCCTATTTGGCCAAACAGATTTTAGCTGGACATTGGTGATCCTGCAATCGGTTGGATTTGTTTTTTCAGTCATTATGTTATCTTTTGTACTGAGGCAATTAAATCAGTATAAACAACAATTTTCCGCTATCAAACGCATTTTGATCAATGCAATTAAGGGCAGTTTATTCATTGATCCTACTGTTAAATCAAAATTAAAAAAGACAAACGAAGTTGATTCAATTTTACTTTCTTTATATGAATTATTACATATTTTCCAGGATATTATCACCCTCCTAAAAGATGCAACCGGAGGACTTTCGGAATCTGTAGACAATGCAAAGTTGGCAGATGATTCATTCCATTCCAGTTTGATTCGGCAAAAAGATTATTCGCAGAACTTAGATTTGACGGTCCGTAAAATGACGGACAACATGACAAACATCGAAAATGCTTCCACTAACAATTATGAAACTTTAATCAGAGTTTCTGAAAGCATAAGAGTACTTTCCGAACATATCAATGAGTCAGAAAAAAATAGTAACCTTTCAAAAAATTTAACTTTCGGTATCTCTGAAAAAATCAAACAGGGAAACAAAGCAATGGAAGAAATGGCGAAAGTCATTGAGAACATTGCCGTCAGTTCTGGAAAAATTGAAGGAATGGTCATTGTCATCAAAGAAATTTCCGAACGAGTGAACCTATTGGCATTAAACGCATCGATTGAAGCTGCAAGAGCTGGTGAATACGGCAGTGGTTTCGCAGTTGTCGCTCAGGAAGTATCAAAACTAGCAACACAAACTTCCAATAGTATCAAAGAAATTGACAATAATGTCAAACGAAACAAAGAAGAAGTTACACTCAATCGTCAAAAGATTAACGAAACAAACCAACTATACAAAGAGATCATTGGTGAAGTAAAACAAATATTTGAAAAAATTGATTTCATCTCTGAATCAGCCAACAATCAAATGCAGATCAAAGAAAAATTGATTTTTGAATCCGAACAACTTTCAAGGATGTTAGCAGAGATAAAAGAAAACATTGCTGACCAAAACAATTCACAGAAACTCATTTCCGATGTTGCCCAAGCAATGGATTCAAGTGTCAAAGCTACCTTTTCGGAAGGTGAAAATCTTTCCAAACTTTTAGAAAAAATCAGATCCACGACAGATGATATTGGTGGTGTGATTCTTCTGTTTAAGTAAGTATATTTCATCTCCGAACTCTGTTCGTAAAACTACCTTTTTATTTATTGCATTGTATTTCAAAAATTAGCGTATTTTGATAAATTTTTTATTCTCATTCTAAAACTTATGTTACCAAAAGTTCTATTGTAATAGAAATTATCATAAATTTTAGTACAATTACCACTTCACAGAGGTTACATTTTCTAGTTGCCTATATTCTAATTTTGTGTTGGCCTTCTTTTTTACATTTTTTGTCGCCATAATGGGGAAGAGAGATGGATACAGAAGAGCAAATACCCAATACTCCTTCTAACAATCAGACAAATCAAGGACTTGATTTTCACTGCATTTTCCAATCTCTTCCTGAACTGTACATGCTTTTAGATCTTGATTTCCGTATCATCGATATCAGTGATGCCTACGCAAAAGCAACCCTCATCAAACGAGAAAATGTAATCGGACATAATATTTTTCAGATTTTCCCGGACAACCCGAATGATGAGTATGCGGATGGTGTCAAACAGCTCAAGTTTTCTTTAATGCAAGTCCTTAAGTATAAAGTCTCAAGCACAATGACATTACAAAAGTATGATATTCGAAAACCGAATGGGAATGGCTTCGAAGTTAGATACTGGAGTCCAAGAAATTTTCCAGTTTTAGACAAAGATGGAAATTTAATTTGTATTGTTCATAGAGCAGAAGATGTAACTGAATTTGTCCACCTAAAAGAACAAAAGTTAGAAAATTCACAAATCACTGAAGATATACAAGACCAAATGATTAAAATGGAAGCGGAAATTTTAGTACGCGCCAAAGAAGTAATCGAAAAAAATGAAGCTCTCTTAAATAGCGAACAGAATCTATCGATCACCTTAAGTTCGATAGGTGATGCAGTCATTACAACGGATGAATATGGAATAGTAAATCGTCTGAATCCAGTCGCAGAAGAACTAACCGGTTGGAAAGAAAAAGATGCCATGGGTCATCCCGTATCAGAAATTTTAAAAATGATCCATGCACAATCTAATTTAGAAAAGGAAATTCCTATCTTAGAAGTTTTAACAACAGGAAAACCAAAAGGAGATAACCAAGATTCCATTTTAATCCATCGCAATGGTAAAAAGATTAATATTTCTAACAACTGTGCGCCAATACGAAATAAATCAAATAAAGTCATTGGTTCCATTTTGGTTTTCCGAGATATTTCCGAGGAATTTGCTGCGAAAGCATTTTTAGAGAAAGCAAAGGAAAAAGCAGAACTAGCAAACAAAGCAAAAGACTCTTTTCTTGCAACCATGAGCCATGAAATTAGAACACCCCTCAGTGCACTCATTGGAATGTTGGAACTCCTTTCTCATACCTCTTTGAATACAGACCAGAAACATATGGTTAAAAATACACTCGACTCTGGGACCAGTTTGCTTCGCATTTTAAGTGATATTCTAGATTGGTCAAAAATTGAAGATGGAAAATTAGAATTATCTCTCCAACCAACATCGATTAAGCGACTTCTTTCAGAAGTCGTAAGAACTTATTCACATATTGCCAGCTCAAAAGGGTTAAAATTGTATTATACGATTGATGAGAATATCTCCAATGCTCACTTAGTTGATCCTTTAAGATTGTCACAAATAATAAATAATTTTGTTAGCAATGGAATAAAATTCACCCCCAAAGGAAACATTCACGTCTCTGCAGTCTTATTGAAAAAACTTTCCCATGCTGAACAAATTAGGTTTTCTGTGACAGATACAGGAATTGGTCTCAGCAAAAAAGACCAATCCAGATTATTCCAAACTTACACACAAGCAACAGCCGATACAGCTAGATTGTATGGAGGAACAGGCCTTGGACTTGCAATATGCCGACGTTTGGCAGACCTACTAGATGGAGAAATCACAATTGAAAGTACACCAAATGTAGGCACTACATTTAGTTTCATCTTATCTCTTCCCTCGCTCAAATTAGACTTGGATGAAATAGAATCTTTTAATGCAGAAGAAAATAGTTCATTGCCAATTTTAGGAAGTGATTCCCATATCCCAAGAATTCTTGCTGTCGATGATCATTCTGTAAATTTAGAACTATTGATTCGCCAATTAGAATCATTCGGGCTCCAAGCTGATGGAGCAGAAGACGGAGAAAAGGCGATCAAACTTTGGCTAAAGAATAAATATGATTTGATTATTACCGATTGTCACATGCCGATAAAAGACGGCTATACCTTAACAAAGGAAATTAGAAATCTTGAAAGTTCGAACTATCAAAAGAAAATTCCGATCATCGCTTACACTGCCAATGTATTGAGTGAAGAAAATGAACATTGCCTCTCCGTTGGCATGGACGATGTATTGATTAAACCAGCTCGATTAAATAATCTAAAACAAACTCTTCTGAAATGGATTCCGTCAATTACAAGCCCGATCAAAATGAACTCATCGGATACACTCATTGGTGCAGAAACTCCAATTGACCTCAATGAACTCTCAAACATTGTTTCAGACAAACATGCACAAATTGCTGTTCTTAAAAAATTCAGAAATCATCACCGAAAAGATTTTACAAAACTGATTGATCAATTACAAAATACAAACTTTAAAGAAGCAATTCATTTGGCCCACCGGCTAAAAGGTTCAAGTCAAGTTGCAGGTGCGATGGAACTGGCAAAAGGTTATATAAGAATTGAGTCTTTAATTAAAGAAAACGAAATAGATAAGGCTTTAAAAGAGATTGAAATAATGAAAGAAGATGTTTTAAGCATCGAATCTTTCATCGACATGCTATGAATTCATATAACTTAAAAAAGGTGATATCATGACTACAAATGATTTAAATTTCTTAGTAATTGAAGATGATGATTTCCAAAGGGAAGTTATAGTAGATATCTTAGCACGTTTGGGCGCAATGCATGTTACAGAAGCTCGAACCGGGAACGAAGCACTTAAAATTTTAAACGAAACAGATTCTAGTCCAATCGATATCATCCTTTGTGATTTAAATATGCCGGAAATGGATGGAATGGAATTTCTTCGCCACATTGGGACATCTCATTCTTCCATAGCAACAATCATCATGAGCGCGCTCGACGGGGCCTTGATTGAATCAGTTCGGAAAATGGCAAGTGCATATGGTACAAATTTACTTGGAGCAATTGAAAAACCTATCACTCCGGAACATTTAGAAACCCTATTTTCATTATACAATGCTCGCGACTTCAAACAAGGTAAGGCATCAAATCAAGGATCACGTTTTACATTAGGGGAAATTTTAGAAGGTTTAACAAATGGAGATTTTGAACCTTTTTTCCAACCAAAGATACAACTAGCAACAGGTAAGTTAATTGGCGCGGAAGCATTAGCAAGATGGGTACATCCCATACATGGTGTTATTGCTCCTTATGCATTCATTGATTTATTAGAAAAAACGGGCAATATAGATATACTTACATTCGTTATGTTAGAAAAATCAGCCAAAGCTTGTCAGTTACTTCACTCCCAAGGATTTGAGATTTCTATTTCCATCAATTTATCACTCACCTCTTTGACTGATACAAAACTTGCAGATAAAATCACTCGCATTGTCTTAGAATCAGGAATAGATCCTAAATATATAATTCTTGAAATCACAGAAACAGCGGCAATGACAGAGATGGCGCCTGCCCTTGAAAATTTAGCGCGCCTTCGAATGAAAGGATTTGGACTGTCTATTGATGATTATGGTACGGGTTATTCCAGTATGCAACAAATCGCAAGAATTGCATTTACGGAACTAAAGATTGACCAGTCGTTTGTCCGTGAAATGGCAACAAGCAATGTCTCCAAAGTACTCATCAACTCAAGTATTGACATGGCAACAAAATTACAAATGAAATCAACGGCAGAAGGTATTGAAACGAAAACTGATTGGGAACAACTGCAAAGTATGAAATGTGATTTAGGACAAGGTTATTACATAGCGAAACCAATGAATTTCAATGATTTCCTAAATTTTTGTAATCAAAGTGTCGGAGTGAGATAAGATTTTGTTATTTTGTACAATCTATTCATTCGTTTGGAGATGAATCTATTTACAAGGTTTTGACCTAATAAAAGATAAGTTTATATACAGTTGTCTTTTTGATTGGAGTCAAATCATGCCTACAAACATTGAATTAGAAACATTGGAATCCGTAAAAAATTATTATGGGAAAATTCTCCAAACAAATAAAGATTTAAAAACTTCGGCTTGCTGTAGTATTGAATCTGTTCCATCCAACTACTTACCTCTCATTGCAAAAATACATCCGGTAGTGAAAGAAAAATTTTATGGATGTGGATCTCCTTTTCCACAAGCACTAACAGGAAGAAAGATATTGGATTTAGGATGCGGAACAGGCAGGGATGTTTATTTATTATCACAACTAGTAGGTGAGACTGGCTCTGTCATTGGAATTGATATGACAAAAGAACAACTGGATGTTGCCAATTCCTACTTGGATTACCATAGAGACCAATTTGGTTACAATAAATCCAATGTATCTTTTGTTTCAGGTTATATCGAAAACCTAAAATCATGTGGCATCGAAGACAACTCGATTGATTTAATCGTTTCAAACTGCGTAACTAATTTATCGCCTAACAAAAAAATGGTTTTTTCTGAAATATTCCGAGTTTTAAAACCGGGAGGCGAATTGTATTTTTCCGATGTATTTTCTAACCAGAGAATCCCGGAGAATCTAAAACATGATCCAATATTACTTGGCGAATGTTTGGCGGGAGCACTTTATACCGAAGATTTCAGAAGACTACTTTCCTCACTGGGGATTCATGATTTCCGTATCGTCTCACAATCCAAAATTAATTTAATCAATCCTGATATTGAGAAAAAAATAGGGAATATAAACTTCTATTCAATCACATTTAGGGCATTTAAAATTCCTCTGGAGGATCGTTGTGAAGATTATGGACAAGTGGCATATTACCAAGGTACGATCGATGGAAATCCACATAATTTTTTGTTAGATGATCATCATAATTTTATTACGGGAAAACCAATGTTAGTTTGCGGAAATACGGCAGATATGATTTCGACAACCCATTATAAGGATCACTTTCGCATCATTGGAGATAAATCACAACATTATGGTCTATTTGATTGTGGCCCTAGTGCAGTCATTGCTTCTCAAGGTGAAATTGGGATAGGAGCCTGTTGTTAACTGATAGGGAGATGTTACTACTTTTACGATAAATTGCATAGAGCGTAAACCCTATGCAAAAAAGTGAATTTACTTTTTCTTTCCAGCTGCTTTTTCAACAACAGGAGTTCCTTCCACGTAAACACAGTTTAAAACTAACCAAACTCCGTGTTTCCCTTTGATGGTTACGTCTTTTAATCCCGTAGCACCAGGAGCTTTGCTAAGTGCATCACGAGTAGCTTCAGCAATGCTTTGGTTATACCATGCATTATAAAAACCAGAAAAACCGCATTCACGGCCTTCCACTGTCCCAGTACCAACAACTTCTAAATTTGTAGGAGCTTCTAAAGAAACTTCTTTAAAATTACCAACTTTAGTGGAGCAACTAACAGCAAATGCGATTGCGAAAAATGCCAACCATTTCATATTCATATCTTTTCCTTACCTATTATTTCAGCTTTCTCATTTGAGCACAAGCGGAAGCAAACTTTGCGTCCCATAGTAAACCAACGTTTTGGTTTTTAACATTTCCTCTTGCTTTTGCATCCGCAAAAACATCATCATAAATCCCGATGATGATCGTACCACACTTTTCACCTAAAACAGTTTCCGATAATTCTGCTGAATCATTTTCTGCCGGAACTAAGTATCCTACTTTTCCCGCAGTGACACAATTTGACAGAAAAACGATAATTCCAAAAAGGAATATTTTTTTCATTTTTGTTCTCCTTAATTCGGTTATATGGGGTAAAGATCAAGATTGTGTAAAGAAAATAAAAAAGTGTTTTTGTTTTAAATTTCAGAAAACTTTGACCGCAAAACAATAGGATTGGCGAGAAAAAGTAAACAAATGTTAAGTTGCCCACCTTCTATTGCAATACCTGCAAATCAATAAATTTTTTCCATTAATTTCACTAAAGATCGACTATTGACTGTGAGACGAGGTGTCATTTCCCCAAAAACTTGGGATGCTTAGGAATACTACAATTCGTACATTTTTTGTGGATTATAAAACATTTACTATATTAAGAAATCACAATTTTCGTATTTACTATTTTTTGAATACAGTATAACGTCGTATATGCTATGAAACACATTATCCTTTTTACTATTATTCTTTCGTTGTTCTATTGTAAAAAAAAGGAATCCTCCGATACAGAGACATTGCTTCTTGGCCTTGCCCTTCTTTCGCCCAATGACCTTATCTTAGAACGCGGTTATCCTGGATCACAAAATCAAATCCAGAGTTCAGAACTGGTTGGGAAAACATCAGGGATTACGATCAAGGTGGGAGGTGTGGCGGCCACCAGTGTATCGGCAACGTCTTCTGACACAGTTCAGTTCACTATGCCCACCATTCCCGGAATTTTTGAAAATACAGCAGTGGATTTTGTCGTTGAAAAAGATGGTGCGTCCGTTTATAGCACAAAGGTTAGGTATCGACCGCTTGTCAGCTGGAATATCAACGAACCACATGCAGTCTATCGACCAATCGATGGAAGGGATAACAAAAGTTTTTTCCAAATCACTGCCACAACGGCAACTCATGTGTTCAATTCCTATGGCCATGGATTGGCAGATTTAGATATTTCTTATTTTACAAGTTTGAATGGAACTCCCATTCCATTTGCAACTAAAAGAAGAACAGGTGCAGAGTTTAATCGAGTGGCACTCAATGCTGGCACTGTTTATGTGATGGTACAACATATCAGTGGATTAGGTGGAACCTATAACTTACAAATTGCCAATAGCGGGATTGTGGCTAGTTCCTCTGCTACTCTTTATACTCCACCTTCACTTTGTTATGATACGATGGGAACAGGTCCTGCCATTGCAAACAATTGTGCCGTTCTTATGGACCCCGTCATACAAGCAGGATTTACTCGTACTGGTCGCTGCACTTATCCTTCGGATAATGGTTTAACGACACGAAACTATTACCAAAATGGATTTGGAACTGCTTATGCAGAATCAACATGCCTATTTCCTGGTGGTGGATCACAAAACGAAGCAGAGGCGATCTTTATTGCAAACTGATATTTGATCAGAATGGGGGCAAAACACATTTCGGTTCGTTCATTCTATGTCGAATTCGCAGTTAACCTGTACCTAGTTAAATCATAATTGAGTTTGACAATTATTTTTTCTGATTTTTTCTGCATCAAAATTGTAAGTTATTGGCAAAGAATACTTTTTTCTGTTAATTAAATTTGCATTTGGGAAAATAAGGTTCCCATTTATCAGCTAACAATAAATAGTAGGCAAATTGCGTAAAATTACCGCCTAACTAAATTAGCGAAGGAACCTATCATGCGGAACTTACTATCTCTCCTCATTCTCTCTGTTTTTTGGAATTGTTCCAATGGCTTTTTTCAAGATGTTTTTCATAAAAACAAAACTACATTTCCTCTTCCTATTTTAGTCAGTGGAATACCAAAAGTCACACTTCCCGATGGGATGCCATCAGATTCGCTACAAATCAAAGAGGATTCTAATGTTCCAAGGTTGCTTGGAAAATCACAGGTACCCGTGGGGAAAATATATGATATTTCATTTGATTTTAAAAAGAAAGGTGGAAACGAACAACTTTCTTATAAAAGTCTTTTCTTTGCAAAGCCCGTACAATTGGAATTTCCAGTTGATTTGGATGCATTAGAATCAAAAGGATTCACAGAAGAATTCTACGTTTGGTATAAGGACTTTTCAACAAACGAGTGGAAAGTTCTACAAAAAGGAATTTTAGACAAAAATACATCCTCCGTAAAAGTGCAAACCAATCATTTTACTCCCTTTATTTTAAGTGCACTTCCTTATCTTCCTGGAACAGAAATAGCAGCAGCTTCTTCTTGTTTTGCGACAGAAGCTTCCTCATGGAATTTACAAGGAATCTTAGATGATTCGTCAGTAAGTCAGGCCAAATTCGGAACCATCGGCGAAGGGTACAGATACTACCAAGACCGTCCTTACTTTGTAAAAGAAGAAGAAGGAGCATTCCGTGAACTTGGTTTGGAATTTGCTCTTTTGATTCCTACTTGCCAAGGTGGGACAGGAACCTGCGGAAATTCCCTTCTCCATTCGGAATCTACATCTTCAGAATACTTAGCCTTTGATGCACCGAAAAATATTGATGTCTATGTCATGTATGATACAAGAGGAGGACTTGCTCCTGCCGATACTTCGCAAGATGCAGACTGGTTAGCCGGATTTTCCTTGTTAACTGGCAAATACGTTTATACAACCGAACCAGGGTTAGATCCTGCTCAAACAGTCGGTGCTTCAGGATACAAGATTTTCAAAAGGACATATCCTCAAGGATCGCGAGTTAGTTTGGGAGGAAATAAAAAAGGAACATTAGCCCCAGGAATTACTTCCAACTATTGGGTAGTTGTCAAACCTGCTGGTATCGAAGGTGGAATCCAACCAGCTTCCATCTTATGCGCCGCCGGCCCCGACCCAAGGGAACCAGACGTAGTCACAGGAAGAACTTATCCTGGTTCCGATCGTATCCTTTTTTGGCTTGGTTATTCACCAACAAATGCACCAAAAAAAATCATCATCAGAAGGAGTGAAATTTCTCCTCCTATGAGCCCAGCTTCCGGCGAAGAACCTAACGGCACACAGATCACTCCGCATTCCTACTTGGACACTGGACTGATAGAAGGTCATACTTATTATTATTCAGTCTTTGCCGTTAACGATGATGGTATGTATAGCGGAATCACAATTGGTATGGAAACTACTGGTCCCGATACGGATGGAGATGGGCTTACCGACAATGTAGAAACTAACATCGGATTTAGATTTACGCCAAGTATTTCAACTTATCTTCCATTATTAGGTAGATCGACGACTCCTGACTGCGATAGTGATGGAATAAACGATGGGATGGAAGTTGCATATGGTACCGATCCGTGTTCAAATCATGATTCCACTCCACCAGTAGTTACCATTACAGATTACACGCAAAATGCTAGCTCCGGTATCTTAGATTTGAAAGTCAAAGTTACTGATGAAGCGAATGATCATCTGACTAACTTCTGTTATGTTCGACAATTCACACCGGGAATGACAGAAGAAGAATTCTTAAGAAAACCATTTACTGTGGATCTATATTATCCAGCCTTACTAGGAAGAGAATACTTAAATCGTTGGATCTATAACTGTGAATATGAGCAAATATTGAGCTACAGTTTAGGAAAACGAGGAGGAGGGACTCCTGACAGATTTGCCATCTGGGGAAGAGACTGTTATGGAAATATTTCTGAGCCAGTCATCCGAGAATATAAACTGAGAGAGGCAAAAGCAGAAAATACTTTGATGATAAATTCAATGTATGAACCAAACACTTCATATACTGGTGATTTAACAATATTTACATTCGATTTAATAAAAAAATGGGATTATAACGATCAGAATGTTGGAATTTCCTGGGAGGTACCATACGATACTTCACACAATAGAATCAATAAAATGGGGCATATAATCCCGATAAAATACATGCCCAGCTATTATCCTGTTGGCTTATATGGAATTCCTGGTTTTATCGCTTTATCAACGAACGTTGCTAGTTACTATGAACCAAGGACAACACCTGGACAAGGTCAAAATTTTGTAAAAAAGAACGAAGTTCCTATCGACTACCAGTATTCAAAATCACGTCCACAAGCAGTACATTTTCCAATGCAATCAGGAACCGAATCGGGATTTGTTGCCCTGTATCCCGGTTCCACAAACTTACAACAAAGTGTATTTAAAATTGAAGGAGGGTATCTTTCTGCAATTTCAAATTCTGTTCCAGGAATTCCTAATGGTTTCTACCCTAGTTGGATTTTGCCTTATGATTTTGGACAAGGATTTGGATTACTGAATGGCAACCAATTCCAAGATTATACCTTCGATTCTTGGACATCCGCATTGTATCAAACTTTTGGAATCGGAACCACAGATACCAATTTTTCTAACGCCATTTCGATAGACAAATTAAACCTCTACAATCCCCAAAGTGATCCAGAAATCTATGCCGTATTAAAATCTACCACAACCACAGCAGAGTTAAATCTTTTATATAGAAAATCTGGTGACTTAGGATTTACATCAATTCCTGTGACGGGAATACCTAACGGATTTAAGGGCTTACAAACGGTGTTTGTATCTTACAAAGATTTTTCAGGAAACCCTATATATCACTTATACTTGCATGGTCAGAAAAATAGTACAACATTAATGCGATATAAGATTTCTATCTCTAGCGGAATACCAAATTTCATTTTCGATCGAGAATATAATTTCCCAAATTTATATCAAAGTGAAAAGATTTTTTTCGATAAATCGGGGAGATATCTAATCACAACTTCAACTTACAATGATAGATTCTCAGTTTACCTGATGACAGAACAAGAACCTCATTTAATTTACACTACGCGACTGGCTTCTACAATTACTCCGATGCAGTTAGCCTTTGTTCCTAAAGAACCGATCAATATCGACAATATCGGAGGATATTCGAAGATCCGATTGATCCAAACTGCCGGATATACGGATTACCAAAGGTATGGATTTCTTCCAGCAGGTTCCGAATTGGTCTTCAGAAACCATGTGTATGATTTCAAAGGAAACGAATGTGAATCACCAACAACACCAGGTGTTGAGAACGTAATTGCTACTTCCACCGGTAATTTCGGAGTTCCTCCGATTCCTATTGCGGTGGTAAACGATAATGCAAACATTCAAAATGCAAAAAAAATACAAGCACCTGCCTCAGCGGCAACCCTCGTTTTGGAATCAACATACACACAATCTTCTAATTCTTGCAGGACAGGATTGGTTTCAAATGATACAGCATCCATACCTGTTAGGACCAAGGTAGTCCAAAACACCTCAAGTGTTTATAAAGACTATAGCATGAACCCAGCCAATGTTCCTGCAACATACAACTCAACTCCGTCACCAGCCGGTTATGATACTGCTGAATTCAAAAAATGGGAACCTCTTTCGAAATCAAGCCCACAAAGACTTGGTGTTTACGTTCGCAAGGTAATTTATGTTTGGTGGCCGTACATTGCCGTGATTGACGAAGGAAATCCTTGTATTTTGGCAGATGTTACCGTTGCAGAAGGACAGGCGATTTGTAATTTCTATTTCGGTGGTTATCCTCTTTATGCTGAGGACTTCCTGAATCCTTACGATAAGTATACGTTTACAGGACAATATGTATATTCTGGGGATAAATTAATACAAGCACCTTAGTGAAATTTTAGAAACTTTGAAAGTTTGTAACTAATGGTTTTATTGTTTTGAAGTTTCAAAGTAAAATGAATTTAAATCATAGTCTATCCTGCAGAACACAAGGATAGACTAATCCATTTCGCTTGGGAGAGAACTACCTGCACTCTTTTCGAATTGGAGCATTCTCTCTCGGCTAATTCCTATTAAATTGTGTTTTAAGGCCAACTGGTCTCCTAAATAATCTGGTGCTAAACGAATTTCGACTACACGAAACCAGGTTTCTTTGGGTGGCACCATAAAAGCATGGTTAACACAGAGACATTTGAATTTGAATCCAAAACTATGTTCAACAGGAAGAGCAGAATGAGGTGCAGCAAAAAAGTATACAGGCGAATCAGTTGGGTTTTTCATCACAAGTAGGAATTGTTTTTTACTTCCTGGCTTTAGCACTATGGTGCTTTCTGGAATCATATCCCCAAAGGGAGTTTGTTTTCCTTCCTTTACCGTTCCTGTAGTCCATAATGCAAGAGTTTGCGCACCACTTGGCTCTCGAATCTCCATCTGCAAAGGAAGCGTTGTATTTTCCCATTGGATTTGAATCGAAACCTTACTTGATTTTTTAGGAGAAGAAACTGATTCCCCTGCTAACGTATGCGTATGTTCATTTTTTTCACCTTCCCCTCCACAAGAGAGGGAAAGAAAAATAAACATCATCCAGCTAACAATAACTTTGCGACAAAAATACATTTTATTCTAAGCTTAATTCCAAAGTGGAAAAGTCTAAGTTTTCAGTTTTCTTAGCGTTAGTTAAATAAAATTGTTTTCCTCGCATTTGTAGAGTCACAAATTCTTGAAAGATTTTTTCAGTATTATTGGGATCTGGATTTTTGACAAGGTTACAATCCCGTCCACAACCATTACAATCTCCTCCACCGTAATCTAAGAAGTTTGTAAAAGTTTGTTTGCGGAGAAATCCAAAAATCCGCATATAAACTTTCCCAGGTGTAATTTCCTTAATTTCATAATTTCCCATTCCATAAAAACGATGAGAACTTTCTTCACCTGCATCGTAATTAGTGCGAGCCGTAGATCCCTCTAAAAAGAAAGTCCCATCCGAACGAAGTCGAATTGTCCAGTCAGAAGAAGTGGGTGGATCTAAATTTTCTTCTACGGCAACTTCGTTCTCTGCACCTGCCGGTACATCAGTGATTTCCTCAGAATCAACAGCTGTGACTTCCCTTCCCGTCAAACCACGATTTAACACCTTACGTAAGGAAGCTTTTGCAAAGGCATCAAAGTTTTTTGCTGCAGTATCTTTTGACTTAGGAAGAGTGTCCATTGCAAACCAATCTCCATCATCACCAAAACGTAACTCCGATAATACGATTCCTTTTTCCGTTAGCCCTGGATAAATCTCATCCACTTTCATCGTTAATTTTTTACCTTTGAAAGGAGTAGGCAATTGGATTTCTTGGCTACCCATTGAATCCTCTACATTGATTTTTGCAGAGTATCCATCTTCTCCTGTTAAAAGGAAAGATTTGACACGGCCATTTTTTATGCAATGGACATCAGAACGTTGGTATCCATTCCAAATTTTCAGAACTGATATTTTTTTCTTTTCTGCGAATTCAAAATTGAACGTAACTCCTACTCCACCTTTAACCGATGAATATCCATTTTCGTATTTAGAATCAAAAAGATTCATAACGGAATAAGTTGGTTCGGGAGAAGCAGTTTCAGAGGCAATTACAGTTCCGGAAATAATTTCAGGGGCGTATGTTCTGTACGATTTTCCCTTTTCATCATAAAACTTAACGGACTTAAGGCAGATGTTTTGGTTTCTTTGAAAATTTAATGTAACGGATCTTGCTTGTACTACCGGATCAAATAAAACTTCTGAATTTGATTTTTGAACATCCGTACTTGCGTATACTTCATCAAAGTTGACATAGGCAGCAATACGGTCCTTAAACTGACCAGAACAAGATTCAATGGAAACTTTACTTAAAGCGAACGCATTGTCCGCATAAAAATGCAATTTGACAAATTCGGCGCCACCTTCCGCCTTCCACTCCTTTCCATCTAACACGAGAAAGGGGAGCCCGTTTTCCATTGAGGTGGAAGTGACCATTGAAAAGTGGAGTTTTTTACCACAATTCAAAGTTAAAAGAGCGAAGGATACCAAAATGGGGAAAATGTAAGCTCTAAGATTCATTGCCTGTCCTTATCAAACGTGGATTAAGGAAAACGTATTATTTAAAGAAGGCAAGATATTTTTTAACGACTTGCGGTGTCTTCCAAAACCCTTTCCCAGGATTGAGAATCCAATGCACCTACCACCCAACGTCCATTGACCCAAAATGTAGGGACAGAGCCTACGCCAAATTTCATCGCCTCTTTCATATCGCTTTTCACTTGGGAAAAATACTTCAGAGAGAGGGATTTGGGTTGGCAATCCTGCAAAAAATCCCATTCCTTGACTTGTAGATTATCACCCCGCATTATTTTTTTGGAATTAGAATATAGTAACTGCATATGACCCAGGAAATTTTTTGGATCATTCTCCCATAAACAACGACCAAGGGCCAAAGGAAGTAAACTCTCATCCGAATCTCCATCTAACGGGAAATCTTTATGTATATACATTATTTGTGTTTTGTATTTCGATAAAAGATTCTTCGTGTGAGGGAAACTCTCGCGACAGAAATTGCATAAATAATCACTCCACTCTACAATAATCCATTTGGCATCCGAAGAACCAAACTGTGGTGACGATTCAAAATTTAATTGTTTAAATAAATTGAAATTTGCGACCTGATTCTGTTTTTGTTTTAGAGTAATTCCTGTTTTATGGAAGATTCGACTCCAAACAATTCGGATCCGAATTGAATCTCTTTGTCTATCAATGAGATCTGTATCAAGAATGCTTTTCGGCGTTGATTTTTTTTCTTTTTGCCAATACAGATTAATATCTTTTTCAGATACTAAAGTTTTTTCCTCTTCTTTCCATGTTGCCAATGATTTTTCCAACAATTTTGCTTTTGCATTCAATTTCGCCAAACTAGAATCAGATGATAGTGTTTCTTTAATCGTCTCATCGGAAGGAAGATTTTCTGGTAGATATAAATCCTCTGAAGTATTTCCGTTACAGGAAACAAAAAATATCAAAAAAAAGAAAACTGCAAGAAAAGAACAATATAAGATTGGAAATCGATAGCGACTAATATTCATTTTTTCCTCTTCACTTCTATCAAGAAACCAATTCTAATCATTCCGAAAAACCAACCTATATATCATTTCTATCCATCTCGATTCAGATAACCTATTTTCGGTCCATCGCCTTTTCTAGAAATTGGTTTAATGGATAAATGTTACGATAGGATTTTAAAGTTTCGCTTAAAAATTGATCCGAAGTTAATTCAGAATTTTTTATTTTTTTAGCAACAGCAAAGCCTTTGTATTTTAAGAGCTCAATCAGTGGATGATCTTTTGCAAATCCTTTGGGAGCTGTCTTTAATTTTTCTGCATAAAACTCCGTTCCAAAATCTTGAACGAATTTGCGATCATCTAAAATTAATTTTAACGTTTTTGTATCACTAATCATTCGTTCTCTTATTTTATGTAACGATTTTGGATCAGGTCCATAACAGCCACCACCGACTAACGAATGATCTGGTTCTATATGAAGATAATAACCAGTGCCATCAATTTTCTGATTCCCACCTCTCAAAAATATCCCAATATGAGTTTTATAAGGACTTTTGTCTTTTGAAAAACGAACATCTTTGTAAATACGAAAGATACATGATTTTGGATCCACTCCTTGGACACTTTTGTCAAACTTTTCGATTCCAGCCAAAAGATATCCCGTCATTAATATCAATTCATTCTGAATGGCAACATAACGATCTTTGTTTTCAAGAAACCAGTTTCTATTGTTATTCAATTTTAACTCAGACAAAAAACTCAAAATACTTTTACTAATCTTCACGCCAGATCAATTTCCTTATGATTGTTATCACATTGATTCTTTCCATTGCTCTAAAATTTCAAATAAAAGAACAATCAGATAAAAACAATAGTTTATCCCTATGAATTCAGAACCACCCGCTTCATCGAAAAAAGAATGGATGGCAGGTACATTCGCATTTGTAAGTTGAAAAATGACAACCTATTTCGCTAAAATCAAATAAAACTCTGGATTTTCTATCAAACTCTGTTCCCTTATATCTCCGAGGTTATCTAAATGAATTTTATTTTTTCCAATATCAAATGGATTATGATTGGTTCCGGTATCATTACCTGTTCCATGATTCTTTCCGCATTACACCCTACACTCGGGCTCACGTTGACATTTGGTGATACATTGAATGGAGATTTAGCAAATATCATTGTGCGCAACTGGGGTGCTCTCATTGCACTAACCGGTGGTATGTTGGTTTATGGTGCCTACAACGAACCAAACCGAAACTTGATTCTTGTAGTTTCCTCAATTAGCAAAAGTACATTTGTTTTGCTCAACTTGATCTACGGGCAATCCTACCTATTAAAATCAGGAATCGCACTTGTTTTTGATTCCATCCTTGTGATTATTTTTGTATCTTACCTTGTGAAAAAAAATTCTAAAAAATAAATACAGAATGTATTTCTGACTTAAATTGGTTACTCAAATCGTTTAACAATGCCAACGTAAGTCAGAAATATTTAGATCGAAAATTTTTATGGATTCAAAGATACTTTTTTAGTTTTACAGATCTCCGCATAACGAAGACCACTTTTACGAATTTTCCGATTCATATTGTTATAATCCACTTCGACAAGTCCAAACTTTGGTCCATACCCATCGTTCCATTCAAGATTGTCTAAAAAAGACCAGTAATAATACCGTTCGACTGAAACACCTTCATCCAAAAGCCGACGAATCTCTGCTAAATGATCGAAAATACACTTTTCTCTTTTTTCATCTTTCTCGTCGGGAATCCCATTTTCTGTAATATAAATGGGAAGTTTGTACTCGTCCCAAATCCGATGGCAAACTTTAGAAAGTCCTTCTGGATAAATCTCCCAACCCAAATCATTTTTACGAGAATCAGGACACTGAGGATCCACCATTGGTACTGCAAATAAATTTCCTGGGTTGTAACTTGCTTTAAAAAGATGGCGAGAGTAATAATTGATCCCAATAAAATCGCAAAACAAACCCTTTCCTTCTGGATAACCAAATCCAATAGGAAAGGATAACTTTCCTTCTACAAAACCCTTTGTTTGGATTTCGTGAAAAAGATAATCGCTAAGGAAACAACCAAGACGTGCCAAAGGATGAGAAGTTAGAGGTGAAAAAATGGCGAGATGATGCGCAAAACCAACCTTAGTTGGATTAGCAAAATTAGATTCCTTTCGAATTTTATGAATGAGTTTGTAAGACTTGAGGTGAGAAATGATAAGCCGACGAGTTACTTTTAAATATGCGGGGATATCTCCGTAACTTCCGGGAGGATATTTTCCATCCACATAACTATCATTAGCAAATACATTTGGTTCGTTGATGGTACACCATTCCGAAACAAGATCACCAAATTGCTTTACAGAAAATTCAACAAAGTTTAGGAATTCCTTCACCGCATCTTTTCCCAACCATCCTCCCTTTTTCTGAAACCATTCCGGGCAAGAAAAATGATGAAGAGTGACAAGAGGTTTGATTCCCGCTTCCAAAAGAAGTCGAAACTCATCACGATAATGGGCCACAGCTTCCATTGACCACTCCCCTTCGGAGGGTTCGATCCGACTCCATTCAATACTCATTCGATAACATTCTTGATTGAGTTTTGATAAAAGTTTTACATCCTCCACATAACGGGCGTAATGATCTGCACCAGTAAAACTTGACTCTCCCTTCCCTACTTTGCCAGCCAATGACCAATGATACCAATTGTTATGAATATCCCCACCTTCAATCTGTGTCGCTGCTGTTGCCGAACCCAATAAAAAATCTTTTGGAAGTTCAAAACTTTTAGACATTCCCTTTCCCTTCCCAACGTTTCATTTTAAATCCATCATTCATACTATATGTTTTTTACCATAGTCTCTTCCATTTTTGCCTGAAACAAAAGGAAACCTAAAGTAGCAATGACTCCTCCAAAAAATATAAACAACTCTGGCCCAAATCCTTTTGTTTCCCAATTGGTTCCGGCAATTAACAAATAGATGACGGGAGCAATGTATTGGTTGATAAACAAACCGGCAAAGGTCAATTGGTTGGCAAGTCCCCCTTTTAAAAATTTCCAAAGAAACAAGTTGGGATTCGATAAAATTGTAGAAAGGGTGAGAGTTGCCATAAACACCATCTCGAGTGGGGAGATGCCGACACGCGCGTCCATTGACATACTCAGGTAAGTTGGATTTTGGAAAATGTGCCCAATCAAACTAATTCCACCAGGAACAAGCGCTAGGTGAATTAAAATATCGTCCATAATCCAAATACTTTTTGGAGTTTTTCGCAAATACAAAAGGATTTCATAAATACTAAAGAACACAAGACCAATGGATGTAAAAATAGAAGTCATCACCAAACTTGACTTAGGATTGATATGGACCGCTGGGGCAGAGAGCAACATCAAAATTGAAGAAATATTCCCACCACCCACAATCATTAAAAAAGCAAGATTGGCTGTGAAAGGCCAAAGATGGAAATGTCTTGTGGAAAGTCGTAATCCGACAATCACAAGTAGAGAAATGGCTGTAAAAATTGATAATACAGGTCCATCTGTTCGGTAAAACAAAGGAAAACCTAAAATCCAAGCACCTAACACAACCAATGTCCCTACCAAAATCGTTATATCAAGAATCTCGGCCCAGGCTGCAAAACGTTTTTCCATACAGTTCTCCTACTCTTCTAAACAGCATAGATTGGCCTTGGTTTTTCTAGTTTTGCAATTCAAATTTTTGTTAAAGAATCTTTTGCACAAAAGAAGGGAAAGATTTGTATTTCTTTCCTCACAATTCTATCGTTGAAAAACGTTTAGGTGGTCTATGACAGTAAAGAAAAAGGTTCCGAAAACTCCTTCAAAAAATACAATCCCTGCACCCGTTCTCACCGAATCCGGAAGGATGGTAGCTTATAGCGATGCTATTTTTTCTATCGCCCTCACTCTCATGGCTTTAGAAATCAAAATTCCGCATCCTGAAGAAATTGGTGGGAGCAGTTTACTCTTTGCTCTTTTGGAAAGATGGCCAAGTTTTTTAAGTTTTTTTATTAGCTTTATGATCATCACTGTGGTCTGGACAAACCATCATACCATCTTTCGTCATGTAAAATATGTTGATCATAACTTAATGATCTTAAATAACCTGCTTTTGTTAAATGTAATTTTCATACCGTTTTGTTCTGAAATGCTCGGCGAATACATGTTACAAGATGATACAAACGCAAAATTTGCTGTCTTTCTTTATGGAGCCTGGATTGCCATCGGAGGGATCCCGTTCAACCTCGTATGGAGGTATGGAGTCAAAAAGAAAGAACTCCTTAGTCCCGAATCCGATCCAATCGAAATCCAAAAAATCACTTCACATTTTATCAAGGGCCCTTACATATACGCATTCGTCACCATATTATCTTTTTTGAATATATGGCTTAGTATCATTGGATTCGGAATCCTCATTTTATTTTTTCTGGTTCCGACAGCTTGGTTACTTCGAAAGAAATAGAAAAGTTTATATGTGGGCGTTCCCCATGGATTGGTGTTTCGGAATTCTAATTAAGAAGGGTCGGACTCTTCCGGGGTGCGCATTCGCTCCCGTCCCCCGCCATCTAACGATAGCAGGGGACCAAGCCCTTCAGATTCCTAACGCGGGGATTTTTTTTAACCATGAAAACAACAAGAGGACAGTAACTTCAAAGTCCAAATCAATCTATGAAATGAAAAATAAAACCACATGAGAGCAAGCTCTAGTTCCTAAAATTGGTATTGTGCTAGTATCTACTAATACAACATTCTGATTATAACGGATCATCTTGCACCGATGCGTAATCAGTTTCGAACGGGGAATTACATATGTCGGAATCAAATTCATTTTTCAAACGTAGTATCAAATCAGTTTTTAGTATTTTTCTCACACAGACCAAAGTTTCAAGATTAGAACGGATCGCAGAAGGTTTTGTTCTCATCGAAATGACGGGAACAAAGTTAAAAGAAGCAAAGTGTATCCCGGGAAGTAAGGTGCAAATCGATGTGGGAAATCTTACCTACCGCACTTACACTCCCATCAGTGTGGACAAAAAAGAAGGCAAACTCTCTTTCCTCGCTTACAAGCGAAATGATGGCCCTGCCTCCACTTGGATCCATTCCTTAAAAGTCGGAGACACTTGCGAAGTTTTCGGCCCTCGTGAGTCTTTGGATTTTTCTAACATTGAAGAAGACGCGATCCTTTTCGGTGATGAAACATCTTTTGGTATCGCGAAGGTTTTGCAAAACAACGTAAAAAAGAAATCTTATCCATTCCTCGAATTGAATTCGCTTGTTGCAGGGAAAGAAGCTCTAGTTCATCTGGGAGTTACAGGGCAGCGATTGGTGGAACGATCCCTTGATGGATCGCATCTCCAAACAATCGCAAAGGAAATGGCTGATCTCATTGCAGAGATTCCCGATGCCAAGATTTTTCTTACCGGACGAGCCAGTTCGATCCAACAAGTCAGAGCCTATTTGAAGAATTCGGGAATTCCCACTAACAGACTAAAGGTTCGTGCCTACTGGGCGGATGGGAAAAAGGGTTTGGACTGAGGAGAGTAGGTTTATTTACCGCTGTTACTATTACCGATACACGTTTGTCCTTATCAATGTTCTAACCTTAAACATAAGGGTCACACCTTCTATGCCTTGTCCCACTCGTTTTTTACGATAAAAATTTCTCTTGCGAACCAAAGAGATTCGATCTAAATCGTTCCTTGTAGATACGAAAGAAAATGACTCCCATTAGAACCTATTTACTCACAATTTTTCTTTTGATTGGATTTGGAATTCCGCTAAATGCAGAACCATTATCGGTGACGAACCAAAAAGCCATTGATGCCTTTTACCAGAAAAACTGGTCTCAGGCCGAAATGTGGTTCAAAGAAAGTTTAAAGAAAAATCCGAATGACCCATACGCAAACTATAACTTGGCCTGCGTTTACACCATACTACTCAGTCAATGCGAGAATTTGACAGAAGAACAAGACGTTTTTCAGTTATTACATCAGGCAGTCACATATAAAAAGTCTTACAAAAGTTTGATGCTAAAAGATAAAGATCTTTCCTTACTTCGTAATACATACCGATTTAATGAAATTGCAGGTTTAAGTCCCAAAGAACTCTTTACAAATATGATTTGGTTTGGTCCAAGTCCAGGAGCTTATGGGTCAATCTCGGAAATCAAGTTTGATGCCAATGGTTCCTTTGAACTGTCTTTAGTTGAATTTCGGGAAAGTGACGGTACAATGGAAAAACCAAAGTATAGAGGAAAGTATCAATGGATTTCCGAAAAAGTCATTCAATTAGAATTTCAAAAACTCCCTTCCTCACTTCCCAACCAAACAAAAAAAAGACAAGCCCGTTGGAACAAAGATAAACTCGAAATCGACGGCTTTGACTATCAATTTCAAGATTCACCCGACCGCTGCTCCGCATAGAAGAAGCAATTCCATCAATAACATTACCCAATAGATTGGCTTCGCTTTTGAAACAAACAAAGTTAATTTCAATTTGCGGCTGGCGTTTGTCAGTTTCGTAAGCTTTTTAGAGTATAAAATAATAGATTGCTCTCGGAATCAGATATACGAAGCTTAAATTCAAGCGAATTTTTTCAGTTGAGTCAAATGCTCTATTTCTTTCTCGCCTATGGGTAGTTTTATGGTAATTTCGCTTTCATTTTTTAAAAAAAAATTTTTTCTACCTCTACTCGTAGTTTTTATGTCTTTTTCTTATTGTAAAGTCGCAACCTCTCCCCTCCCCGATATAAAATCCGGATCAATGGATCTTTCCGCATGGGAACCTAAACAAACTGTGATCAATTTGAAAGGAGATTGGGAATTTTGTTGGGATGAATTGATTCCTCCCGAATCGGATGAGTCCGTATGGAAAAAAAAATGCCATGGTTATTTTCCGGTTCCCTCTTTTTGGAAATTCTACAAAATAAACGGAAAAAACCTTCCGATTTTCGGAAAGGGAACCTACAGACTCAAACTCAAACTTCCAAAACGGGAAATAAACTACGGATTGTTTTGGACTGAAATCATGTCCGCTTTTGAAATATTCGTTAACTCCCGTTCTGTGGTAAAAGTGGGACAAACGGGAGAAAGTTTTGAAACAATGAAGCCTGACATGAAACCAGGCACGTCCTATCTGGGTTATCTTTCCGATGAAGTGACAATCGTCGTTTGGGTATCCAACTTCAATCATGAAAATCATGGATTTTGGGAACCTCTTTATTTCGGAGAATGGAAATCCATAGAAAAACAGCACCTCAATCTTGTTATACGGGACATTGCGAGTTCTTCTGCAATCATCATCATCGGCTTATACCATCTGATTATTTTTCTGTCTAGATTCCGTTCCAAAGAATATCTGATGTTCGGTTTTTTCTGTATGATTATGGGAATTCGCCAATTGAATTTTGAAACGCATACGTTTTATTATCTATTCCCCAATCTGGATTTTGATTCATATATCCGGCTGCTCTTCGGAGTGATTTATATGATCGGGGTTTCCATGGTAACACTCTACGATCTTTTATTTCCAAAGGACATCCCCAAAATAATCACAAAAGTTCTCAGGTTGGTTTTCTTTAGTTTTTTACTAACTTTGTTTTTGCCAGTTTCCATTTTCACACATTACGCATTGTATCTCTTCGGTTTTGCAATGATTGCAATAATACTGTATGTACCTTTGTTCATCAGAGCTTATTTTAGAAAAAGGGAAGGTGCGGGACTTATGCTCATTGCCTACGCCATTACTGCGGTTACCCTACTTAACGATATATTATTCAATTTCGGATTGATTCATACAGGTTATCTCTCCCATTTAGGGGTTTTGTTATTTATCTTCATCCAAGCGATTCTATTATCAAAAAAAATAACTAAAGCATTGCAAGAGGAAGAAAAATTAGTTCAAAAGCTCGGTGAAACTTTGGAAGAAAAAAACAGAACTCATACGGAACTCTTGAATCTGAAAGAATCCCAAAAATACGAATTGGAATTGCAGGTAAAGCTCCGTACGGAAGAATACGAGACCGCCAAACAACTAGCAGAAACTGCGAACAAGGCAAAGTCTCAATTTTTAGCAACAATGAGTCACGAAATCAGAACTCCCATGAATGGAATTTTGGGAATCACGGAACTTCTGAAAATGACAATTGTTTCGGCGGATCAAGCACAATATCTGAAAATGATTCAGGACAGCGGACAATCTCTTTTGACTATATTGAACGACATTTTGGATTATTCCAAACTGGAAGCGGGGAAAATAGAATTATTAGAATCCGATTTTTCCTGGAAAATTCTGCTCGAACTTGCGGAAGGGATTTTTAAGCACCAAGCGGAACAGAAACAAGTTCGATTTGAAGTCAACTTTGATCCAGATTTTATATTTTTAGCTCATGGCGACGAAAATAGAATCAAACAAGTGTTATTTAATCTAATCTCCAATGCGGTCAAATTTACGGAATCTGGAGAAATCAAAATCCTTCTCTCTTCCAAAAAGGAAGAAGTAGGAAACAGGATTCAATACAAAGTATCGATAACGGATACAGGAATAGGAATCCCGGAAGAGAAAATGGGTTCCTTGTTTCAAAGATTCACACAGTTGGATTCAAGCATTTCCCGTAAGTATGGAGGAACGGGACTCGGTCTCGCCATCTCTAAAAAACTAATGGATGTGATGGGAGGAGAATTGAAAGTTAAAAGGAATTTTCCTGTCGGTTCCTGTTTTGAAATTGAACTCAGACTTCTTCCCAACCAAATGTCCAGAGTCATAAGATCCGAAGATTCGGTGGATCTCTCTAGATTACCGTCTAACACAAATATATTGATTGCGGAAGATGATCCTACAAATCTATTTCTACTTTCCAGTTTTTTGAAAAAATTAAAAGTCCGCCATGATGTTGCGAAAGACGGCAGGGAAGCGGTAACAAAGGCACAAACAAACGAATTCCATCTGATTTTTATGGACATCAATATGCCCAATTTGGATGGTATCGGGGCATCAGAAGAGATTTTGAAAGACGAACGGATTTTTCCCAAACCAATCATCATTGCAGTTACAGCGGATGCCTTCCAGGATGATCAAGACAAGTGCATTCGCGCAGGAATGTCTTCGTTTTTGCCGAAACCGTTCCAAAAAAGAGAAATAGAACAAGCATTATATGAATGGCTGATTGAGAGAAAAACCGGCCTTTAAAAGTTACAGTTTTGGACGTTCCCGATGGAATCGGTGGTTTAGAATTAATAAGTGTAAGGGTCGGGCTACTCCGGGGTGCGCTGTCGCTTCCGTCCCCAGCCATCTAACGATGGCAGGTGACCAAGCCCTTCGTATCCCTAACGCAGGGGATTTATTGTTTATTAAACCTATTGAAAATTCTCAACAACATCCAATCTTCCACTTCTTTCTTAAATTCAGGACTGCTCATAATTTTATCAAAGATTTCTTGGTTATTTTCCATACGATCAATTAATTTATTCAAAAAAACTTCATCAAAGGCATAACGAAAATTTTCGACCGGGTTATTTTGAGCCCGAATTTTTAGTTGTTCATCTTGGTATAACTCTTCTTCCATCTGATTGAAGAACAATTTGTCCGTTTCGTTAAAGTCAGTCCCAAATTTATCATTCAATATTTGTATGATATCGGACAACTTTGCTTTTTCTTCCTTTTCCTTACCTGTTACTGATTCTTTCTTACCATCAAGACTTGCTTCACCTTGAATTTGAAGAACCAAGTCTCCTTCTTCAATCTTTTTTAAACGATAAAATTGTAAGGCAACTTCATCATCTAACTGAAGTTTTTCAATATAGTTTGCCCTTGGAATTTTTTGTACGAGGTATCTTCCAAAACTATATATTTTTTCTAAATCAATATCTTGGAATGGGATGATTTGAGATAGAAAACTATATAAGCGCAAATAGGATATCAGCTGTTTCTTAAAAGAATCCTGTTCGTCTTCCGTTTTTCCTTTATAACGATCAATGCTCGGATCGATATAACTATACAATTTAGCTTGTGATTTTGTATCCTGATTGCCTTCGCGATAAAAAACTTTTGCAAATGCATCTACTTCTGATTGAAAGTAAATTTGTGAAGCATCTAAAAGAATCTTAAAATCATAAAGTTGATTCGGGTTTGTAGGTTCATTTAAAACTGTTGTTTCATAATAAGGCTGAAAAGAATCTAAGATAGTTTGTCTTTCATTAGCAAAATCAATTACAAATGTGTCCTCTTTTCCTGGGCAGATTCTGTTCAGACGAGATAATGTTTGCACAGCTTTGACACCATTAATTTTTTTATCCACATACATCGTATGAAGCAGTGGTTGGTCGAATCCAGTTTGGTATTTATCGGCAACAAGTAGTACTCTAAAGTTCTCACCTTCTCCAAATTTATTAGGCAATTCCTTTTCTCCGAACTGGTTTAATTTTGCCTCAGTAATACCCTCTGCATATAAATCATGATAAACAACTCCAGAAAAAGCAACAATTGGATCAATTCCAGAATATCCCTTTTCCTTAATATAGTTCTTAAAAGCTAAGTAGTATTCCAATGCATGTTTTCTCGAGGAAGTAACGACCATTGCCTTGGCCTTCCCGCCAATTCGCTTCATTACAACGTTTCGAAAATGCTCCACAATCACTTCAATTTTCTGACTGATATTATGCGGGTGTAGAGAAGCAAATCTTCCAATTGCCTTCAAAGCTTTCTTTTTATTCAGTTCTGGATCATCTTCTATCGTTTTTGACAATCGATAGTATTCTTTGTACGTAGTATAATTCTTCAATACATCCAAAATATAATTTTCTTCGATGGCCTGCCGCATGGAATACAAATGAAAAGGCATAGGTTTACCTTCTGCATTTTTATCTCCAAAAACTTCGAGGGTTTTTGCTTTGGGTGTTGCTGTGAAAGCAAAAATAGAGATGTTTGGCTGAGGGCCTCGTTTGCGAATTGCCTCTCGGATTACATCTTCATCGTCATCTTCTTCATCTAATTTCAATTCCAACGCTTCGGATTCATCCAGTGTCAGAACTTTTCCACCGAGAACCTCTGCCATATTTTTTGAGGATTCTCCTCCTTGGCTACTATGTGCTTCATCGATGATGACTGCATATTTCCTATGAGGGAGTTCCGATAGATGTTTTAAAGCAAATGGGAACTTCTGCAAAGTAGTAATGATGATATTGGCTCCCGACTGGATTGCACTTGCCAATTGTTTGGAATCGTCATCGATTCTTTGGACAACCCCTTGTTTATGTTCAAATTGATAAATAGTATCCTGCAATTGGCGATCGAGTACATTTCGGTCTGTAATTACAATTACGGAATCAAAAATCTTTTCATCCTTCTCATTAAAAAGACTACTCAATCTATATGTCAGCCAAGCAATGGAATTACTTTTTCCGCTTCCTGCGGAGTGTTGGATTAGATAATTTTTGCCAGAACCATTTTTCTTCGCATCTAGAGAGACTTTTCGCACAACATCTATTTGGTGGAATCTTGGAAACAAGATAGATTCTTTGGTATATTTTTTACCTTCGCTATAATAATCTTCTTTTTTTGTATGTAAAAATCGAGACAAAAGCTCGAGCCAACTATCAGGACTTAAAATTTCTTCCCAAAAGTAAGAAGTTTTGTAACCGTTAGGATTTGTTGGATTGCCAGCTCCCAATCCATTTCCTTTGTTGAATGGAATGAATTTTGTATTTTTACCATCTAATTTAGTAGTTAGATACACTTCATCGGGATCAACGGCAAAATGGACTAAGGCGCGTTTTTTGAATAGAAATAGTAGCTCCTTGGGATCACGATCTAATTTGTATTGTTGGATTGCATTTTGGACATTTTGTCCTGTAAAATGATTTTTGAGTTCTATCGTCGCAAGAGGAAGGCCATTCAATGACAAGAGAATATCGACACTATTGTTGTTTTTTAAAGAATAGTGAACTTGCCTTGTGACTATGAGTTCGTTCTTTTGATAGTCGTCGTAAGTATCAGGATTTAACTTACTCTCCGGCTTAAAATAAGCCAACTTAAATTTAACACCGCTGTCAGTAATACCGTGTCGTAAGACATCCAAAGTCCCCCTTAGTTCCAGTTCCTTATACAACCTTTGGAAGAATTTATTTTCCGTATCTTCTTTGTAATAGGCTTTTAGTTTTTCCCATTCTTTCGATTGAGAACGCAAAATAAAAGACAAGATATGTGATTTAAAAAGACAAACATTTTTATCAAATTGAGATGGATCACCCGAGGCCCAACCAGACGAGGTTAGATGGTTTGTGATGGCGGTTTCAAATGCGTTTTCTGTATGGATAGATGGGCTCATAAATGGTCTCCAAATAAAATAATAACAAAACGAAAATAGTAGTTAAATTTCTGAAACTTATAGAAACAATGCTCCGGGAAAAGGTCGATGCATTGGATATTCTTGTTTTATCTCTTCTTTTATTTGAATACTATCAGTTACATAATCTTCAAAATAACTATAATTTTCAATATTCATGACTCGCTCAGAAAGCAAGGACAGCAGTTTTCCAGTAAAAAAGAGAAGTCCATCCTTTGAAAATTCGCACTGGCAAAGAAACGGCTTTTGAATGTATCGATCTTCCTCTTGAGGAACAAATTCAAAATCTTTATAAACAACCTTACCAGCTGCTAAAAAGATCATCAAATCAGGCCATTGGTCATCTACTTTTTCCAATTCCTTTTTTGTTAGGTGTGCAATGGAAAAGTTTTCTCCTCCTTGAAAAGAGAAAGCTACACTTGCAGATCTATGCGGAGAAATCAGAATCCCATTTTGTTCCGTTCCTGTCCGAATCTCATGAAGACCTTGCTTTAGGCTCAGAATCTCTTCTTTCAAAGTAGGATGAAAATGTTTTCCTAAATTTGCGATTCTAAGTAGATCTGTTTTCTTTTTAATATCAGCAAATTCTCTTGTATTGAATACAGATTTTACTTCTATACATGCCCTTACAGACTCCCCAAAGAATAAACGGTTCCCTTGCATTTTTAACGAAGGATAATTGTAAGAGTCCCAAATAACAATATCGGATTGAGCAGAATTACCAATCTTTCCCTGCACAATCCCAGAAGAAACAGCAAACCTTCCAGGAAGAATATCCTGCAAATAGTGATGGAGAATCAACTCCCTATGGCTCCCCCGCAATCCAGAATGAGAGACCACTGCCTGCTCGGATAGTGCCATGAGTTCCTTATGTTTACCCCGAAAGTATTCGAGTATTGCATTCGGATTCGTTGTATGAGTCACCCCACCCTCACCTTTCCCGTCACCACCTCTGAAATCAAAGCTGTGCGGTATTCTTGGAGGAGTTCGATTTCCTTTTCAATTTTGGAAATCATTGTAGAATATTTTGTGTTTAATTCTCTGACTAAACCAACGATTGATATTTGCTCTTGTATAGAAGGTAATGCTAGTTTCAGCAAATTTAGTTTACTTGCTTTTATACCCAATGCAGTAGAGCCAGTTGCCAATGAAGTTAAATAAGACTGAAAAGTATATGTAGCAATCCATTCTTTTAAAAAGTAATTATCCAAATGTGCTTTTAATGCTCTAAATTTAATTACCCTTTGTGCGATAGCGACATCTACTTTATCAACGTTCGCAACCTCACCCAACGGAGCTTCAGTCGTCATTAAGACATCTCCGATCTCAAGTGAACCTCGCCTCATAATTTCATCATATAGGCTAGTATCAACATACTCTTGCGATATGGAGTAGTTTATTTTTCCCTCTTTTATATTTCTAGCTGTAACCAAAAAAGTACCGCTTTCAATCTTTTGAGGTGTTTTTCCTCTATAATCAATAATTGATTCTAAATATTTCGTCATGGGAATTACTTCCCAATGCTCGGGAACCTCCCCCAACCACTCCACACCGGAATCTTTCATTTTCACATTCGGATCAATTCCCTTCGTCACCGCCTGATTAATTACTGCTGCTTTTTCTTCTTTCAATAATTCAATCAATCGTTTCTTTTTTTCTACCAAACTGTCGATTTGTGAAGTTTTGCGGTCGAGAAATTCGGCAATGGATGTTTGTTCGGCGAGAGGAGGGAGTGGGATTGGAAAATCCTCAACAAAACTAGTAGGAAGTCTTTTCTGTCCTGCAGAGCCAGACATAAAACCCTCACCAACTTTCATAAATACATTCGATTTAGTTTGATAATAAGCAAATGCTGGATTGAGAAACTTCAAGGACTTAATAGTATGAAATTCCGTTGAGCCAAATCCTACATTAGTATTTAAATCTTTTAAATGTGCGCCCTTTCCATTTTCAAAACATGGTGTAATTTTCGCTATTAAGATGTCCCCTCTTTCAAAGTAAGTAAAACCACGGCTAACTTCATCGATATTTTTTAAAATACTCTGGTCAACACTTCCATCTTCACCAACTTTTTCCATTGGTAGAAATACTACCTCTGATTTAACAGATTCATCAGAAAGATTTGCTGGTTTAGAAGCATTTATCTTTGCCAAATATTTCAATCTCTTTACTTCCCAATTTGCCGGAATCTCACCAATCCATTCCACACCAGAGTCTTTGTATGCCTCATACCGTTTCATGATTCGATGATATCTCCAATCATGCCTTGGGTTTCTTCTTCTAAGGCGAGGATATCCCGCCGAATCTCCGCTAGACTGCGAAGTGGTTTGTATTTGTAAAAGTATTTGGTGAAATTGATTTCATAACCCACTTTTGTTTTTTCATGGTCAATCCATGCATCCGATACATGTGGGAGCACTTCCTTTTGGAAGTAGGATTCTATATTTTCTTTTAAAGGGATGTTTTCAAAGTCCCTAAGGTCAGAATCTGCCAACGGTTTTCCTTTTTTATCATACAAGGGTTTGCCCGCTTCATCTAACTTAGGTCTTTCCACTGTAATGCGGTGGTAACCAAAATCATCATTATCAAAAATCTTACAATATTCGCTCTCACGAAAATCTCCGTAGAGTTTGGTGATCTTGGAAATTGCATCTTCGTGAATTTCTTTTCGTTTGTTTCCGAGAGAACGAAGCATCTTAGCATAAAACGGATTGTCTTTGTCTTCTAAGTCACCACCTGTGGCATTGATGAGTTGCACTTTGCCTTTTCGATTTTTTGGTTTGTGATCGGTTACAATCCAAATGTAAGTGGAAATTCCCGTATTGTAAAACAATTGGTCGGGAAGTGCCACAATGGCTTCCAACATATCATTTTCAATGATCCATTTACGAATGTCACTTGGCCCACTACCTGCAGCCCCGCTAAACAAAGGAGAGCCATTAAATACAATGGCCAATCGGCTCCCCCCATCTTTTCGTTTCATCTTAGAAACCATATGTTGTAAAAAGAGTAGTGAACCATCGCTAATGGCAGGAAGTCCCGCACCAAACCTTCCATCCCATCCTTTTTTAGCGGCTTCTTCTTTGATGAGTTTTTCCGATTTTTTCCAATCCACACCAAATGGCGGATTACTCAGCATATAATCAAATTTTTCTTCCGTGAGACCATCTTGGGTAAACGTATTTCCAAATTTAATATTACTTGGGTTTTGTCCCTTAATCAGCATATCCGACTTACAAATCGCAAAGGACTCAGGGTTCATTTCTTGCCCAAAGACTTCTAGTTTAGCATCCGGATTTAAATCATGCAAAAACTCTTCTGCAACAGACAACATTCCGCCAGTTCCACAGGCTGGGTCATATAACGTGCGTACGATGCCTTTATTGGTTAAAATTTCCTTATCATTGATAAAAAGTAAATTTACCATGAGCCTAATCACTTCTCTGGGTGTAAAATGTTCCCCAGCGGTTTCATTGCTAAGCTCTGCAAACTTCCGAATGAGTTCCTCAAAGATATATCCCATCTCCAAGGAAGACACACCCCGAAACATATCCCCTGCTTCCGCAAATTTTTTAACAACAAGATATAAAAGATCATACTCCTCTAGTTTTTTAATTTGATCTTCCAAACTAAAATAATCAATGATCTCAATCGCACTTAAAGAATACCCTTTGATATAATTTCTAAAATTGGCAGCCAAATGGTCTGCATCTTTAGCAAGTTCAGAAAAGTCATACTTACTTCGGTTATGAAATTTTACCTTGGCAGCATTGTTTAAAATAGGCTCTAAAATTTCTGGCTTCTTTGTTTTGTGTTGTTCGTATGCCTCAATTACATTTTTTTTGGTAGGTTCCAAAACAATGTCCAATCGTCGTAGAACAGTCAGAGGTAATATAACTTTCCCATAATCTGATTGTCTATAATGTCCTCTCAGTAAATCAGCGATTGCCCAGATAAAATTTGCTTTTTCTTTGAATTGATTCATCTTCAAAACTAACTTTCTCTCTAGTATTTCATCTGACAAGTGTTGATTGTGATCTACATTCATATACTATTGCAGAATACATTCCCCTTGGGACAAATATACGCACTCACACTAAGTTTTTCTGTCGAAAGGGGAAAAAAGGTGAACTGGCTTGTCAAAAAAGGGAAAAATCAGAACTTACACAAAAAATGTTGTGACATAAGGAAAGAAAGGATTATATTATGTCACATTAGGACTTTTAATTTAAAAAAATCAATCGTAAATTAACAATCCTAAACATAACAATACAAGTAGGGGAAACCAAATGAAACTTGTAGGCCAAGGAACCATTCTTTCGGAAAGAATGAAACGAATTATAGCAACAGGAAAATTTGAAAATCATGGCGGAGCCGTGAATGACCCAAAACTGCTCACCGAAGCTGCAAAGGAATTATTCAATTCCGAAAAGGAAACTATCTCTAATTTTCTAGACCAAATGAAATCTGAGAAGTAATCGATTGATTACTATCAGTATTGATGTCTTATTCGAAAATATAATCCCGGAAATAGAAAGAAAATATGCCCGCTCCGTAATTGTTGATCAGGCAATTTTGGGTGAAGTCATTGAAAAAATAAATGGATATTTGGCTGACTTTAAAGATCCTTCAGAATATAAAATCTCTGGTAGTATTACTTTCTGGATTAGAAAGCTAAAACCATTTACGTTTGAACTTTCTGAAAAAGAATCAAACCCTTGTTTATTTTTAAATGAGGTTGTGGCAGTATTATATGGCTACACTTATATCCGGGCTTCAAAAAAACTAAAAAAAGAAAAACTTTTGAACTTTAGCGCTTCCTATTTATCCGACTTTTCCACACAACTTCGCTATTCATCCTTCTCCCCATCAAGTATTGCCTTGTTATATGAAGCAATTTATTTGCGCTCTGAACAGATATAGTCACAATCTAGCTTTTACCACCTCCGTCAGAAATGCATTCTGACTTGGGTAACCTAGCGAATTTTTCCAATTCAAACCTCCGGACACAAAAAAAGCCCCGAATCTTCCGACTCAGAGCTTTTCCCAACAGATGTATACGACAAGTAAGTTAACAAACAACGCATTAATGACATACACGATCTTAATCGTGTATATTGTAATATGGTCAAGCCGATCGA